>NZ_CP186695.1:0-300000 GCF_049532975.1 Sphingomonas sp. MS122
TGCTGATGACCGCCAATGCGCTGCACTGGCTCTCGATCCCGCTGGCGCTGTTCATCGGCAGCATCGGTGCCATCTCGGTGTTCAAGGCGGTCTATGTCGACAAGCGCGAGCTCAAATGCGCGTGCATGGGCGGCGACAGCAACGTGCCGCTGGGCTTCGTCTCGCTGGCCGAGAACCTCATGATGATCGCGATGGCGGTGTGGATGCTGGTGCGGTGATCAGCTCCGCGCGTCCAGCTCCTTGACCAGCTTCTTCGGCGCCTGCGCGCGATAGCTTTCCTCGATCCAGTCCTTGAGCTGGGCGATGTCGGGGATCGCATCGTCGCCGGGCGCGAAGCTCACCCAGCCGCTCTTGCCCAGGCCATAGGCGGTCGGCGTGGCGAAGGGCAGTTCGAGCGCGACCTCGCTCGTGTAGCGCAGCTTCACCGACATGCGGAATTCGTCGCCGGTCGAGAGATAGGCGAAGGTCTTGTCGTTGACGGCGAGGTCGGCGTGGTCGGGCCAAGGCGCCTTGATATGTGCGCCGGGCAGGGTCAGGCCCCATGCGCGCAGCGCGTCGATCGTCTCGCGTCCCTTGGTCATGCTGCGATGATAGCCCCAGATCCCCGCGGTTTGGAACCGCTCAATCCGCGCGGTGCGGGAGAGTCAGCACGAAGCGCGCGCCCTCGTCCGGCGCGCTGTCGACGAGGATGTCGCCGCCCATCGCGCGTGCCAGCCGCCGCGCAATGTAGAGCCCGAGCCCGCTGCCGCCCGGCTCGGCCGGATCGACGCGGCCGAACTTCTCGAAGATCTTGGCCTGGTCCTCGATCGCGATGCCCTTGCCCTGGTCGGCGACGATCACGCAGCCCAGCGCGCCCTCGCGCTCCAGCCGCACCCACACCCAGCCCCCCGGCGGCGAATAGCGCACCGCGTTGCCGATCAGGTTGACCATGATCTGGAGCACGCGGCGGAACTCGCCGGTCACCGGCATGCGCTCGTCGGCGCGCGGCTTCTCGATCCGCACGTCCGCCTCGCTCGCGCGCACCGCGAGCAGCCCGGCGGCGCGGCGCGCGACATCGGCAAGGTCGATCGGCTCGAGCTCGACCGTGAAATCCTCGCGCTCGATCGCGGAGAGGTCGGCAAGATCGCCGACCAGCGACAACAGGTGCCGTCCGGCATTCGCGATATCGAGGGCATATTCGGCATAATCGTCGCGCAGCGGCCCATCGACGCGCGCGCTGATGCTGTCGGCATTGGCGATGATCCGCGCCAGCGGCGCCCGCAGCGCCTTGTCGAGCCGCTGGCCGAAATCGCTGGTGAATTCGGGTTCGGCGGTCGGCGCGGGCACCGGCGCGGCTTCGACCTCTTCCGCCGGATCGATCCGCGTCGCTGCGCCGCTGAACCCGGCGAAGCGCCCCTGCGCGTCGATGCGCGGGCTCGCCGAGAGCCGCACGCGCTGCCCGGTACCGCGCAGCTCCGCGACTTGCCCGTCGAAGCGCGCCTGCTCGACCGCCGCCGCCAGGATCGGCAGCGCGCCCTCGCCGTCGGCCTCGAGCGCGAACAGCAGCGTTAGCGGCTGCCCGAGCATCGCGACGGGATCGAACCCGTTGAGCTGACCCGCCTCGAACGGCAGGTGCGTGATGCGCATCGCCGCATCGGTTTCCCACAGCCAGTCGGCCTCGGCGCGCAGGAAATCGTCCTCGCGCGCGGCGTCGCCGTCGGGCGCGCGCCACGCGGCACGTGGCCGCCACCCGCTCACCTCGAGCCGTACCCCGTCGGCATCGGGCTCGGCGCGGACCCACAGGTCGATATCGTCCTCGCCGTCCGCGGCGACGACGTTGCGCGACACCGCGATGCCGAGCCGCTGCGCCAGCCGCACGATCGCCGCGATCGGCGGCACCGCGATCGGCGCGCCGAGCTTGCCGCCCGCGCGCGCGTTGAGATCGGCCAGCCGCGCCTCGGCGTCGACCAGCAGCCCGTCGGGGCCGACGCGCCCCATCGCGATCGGCGGGCGAGGCTCGATCGCGTTCATCGCGCGCGCGCCTCGAGCGTGAACACCGCCGCGCGGTAATGGTGGGGCAGGCGCAACGGCGCGAGCGCCTGCTGAGCCTCCGCCGGCGCGATCGCCATGATCGAGTCGAGCAGCTCGGCGAACGCCTCGACGTTGCGCCGCGGATCGGCTTCGCTCAGCGCCACGCCCAGCCGCGCCACCGCCGCGCGATCGAAGTCGAGCGCGCGCAAGGCGATCCACAGACGCCCGCTCGACGCGTCGAAGGTCATCTCGCGCGCCGCATCGAAATCGACATGCAGCGCATGCGCGAGCAGCGCGACGAACAGCGCGACGCGCCGGTCGCCCAGCGCCTCGGTCATCAGCTCGGGCAACTCGTCGGGCTGCGCGTCGAGCGCCACGGCCAGCCGCAGCGCCGCCGCCTCCACCCGCTCGCCCTCGTCATGCGCGGCGAGGCTTCGTTGCGCGGCATCGGCCAGCGCCCGGTCGAGCGCCGCCGTCGGCTCGACGATGCCCGCGCGCAACGCCGCCGCCACGCGCCAGACGAGCTTGTGATGCAGCTCCGCCGGAAGGTCGGTCTGTGCGAGCGGCCCGGCGTCCGGGACCCCGCGCCGGCGGCTCTCCGCCACCAGCACCGCCGCCGCATTGTGCGCCAGCAGCCGGTCGGGATGCAGTGCGAGCCGGCTGAGCAGGCTCGGCCGCTCGGGGTCGTCCTGCGCCTGCACCTGCATCCCGCTCGCAAGCAGGTCGAGCCGCACGCGCGCGATCAGCTCGCCCATCAGCTCGCGGTCGCGCGACAGCCCGGAGTCGCGCAGCAGCCCGGCGACGCTCGCGCCATTCGCCAGCGCATCGGCCATCTCCGCCTCGCCCTGGGTGCGCAGCAGCCGCGCGCCATGGCCGCGAATCTCGCCCTCGATCGTGTCGATCAGCGCGCGCAGCAGTTGCGCCAGCGCCGCTCGCGTGCGCTCGTCGAGCCGGCCGTCGTCGGGAACCAGGAAGTCGTCGATCGCCGCCCCGAGCGCGCGATGCGCGGCGATATCCGCCGCCGCGGCACGCGCGAGCAACGCCTGTGCGCCGTCAAGGGCGCCTTCACGCATGTCGACAATCGGGTCGGACATGGACCTGGACTTAAGGAACTGCGGTTAAGACGGAACTAAGGCTTTTCCCGCCGACTCTCAACCGCTGCGGCGAGCGTGACGAAGGCATAGACCGCCACCGCCGCCAGCCCCCAGCTCACCCGCCCCGCGATGGCGAAGGGCGCGGCGATGAGCAGATAGGTCGCCGGGCTGCCCCACCAGCGCCGCACCAGCGCCTGGCTGCGCTCGGCGATCACCGTCGCCGCGACCGTCACCAGCGCCAGGATCAGCCCGTCGAGCGTCGCGTCGGCGCGCGTCTCGGTGATGCCGAGCGCCAGGATCACCGCCGCGGCGATCACTCCGATCAGCTGCTCCTGTGCCGCCGCGCGCTTCTCCTCGCCGCGCAGCGCCGACAGCGCCGCGCCGGTCGCCAGCGCCGCCACGCCGGGAAGCGCCACGCCGGCACCCCAAGGCCAGCCGAGCGCCACCAGCGCCACCGCGCCCGCGCCGAACAGCACCCCGCCCGCCATCACCAGCCAGCCCGGCACCGCCTTCTCGACCACCTTGGGCAGCGCCAGCCGCGCGAGACGCGTGAACACGTGCCGGTCGGCCCAGCTCGTCCGCCGCTCGGTCAGCGCCGCGAGCACCGCGTTGCTGCGCGAGGCGAGCGCCCCGCCGTCGCGCTCCACGCCATGTCCGGCACGCACCGCGCTGCCCGGCAGCGGCACCTGCTCGGCCCCCGCCTGCACGATCGCGCGCAGCAGGGTGGACTGGAAGTCATAGTCGGGCGGGAACGCCGCGATGTCGGCGATGCGCTGCGCGGGGGCACGCGCGATCCCCGCCCAGCAATGGCTCGCATCGATTCGTTCGAGCGAGGCGGCGGGGTCCTGAGTCACCAGGATCGCGTCCTTGCCCTCGCTCGCGATTCGGTCGACCACGTCGTCGGTGGTGACGAGCCCGTCGGCCAGCACCACGAAGCTCGCCAGCGGATGCGCCTTGGTCGAGGCTTCGGCGGCGGAGCGCACGATATCGACCGGCACCCCGCGCTTGGCCGCGCGGCTCACGGCGCCGAGCAATGCGGGCGTCACGCGCGTCACCGCGACCAGGATCTGCCCCGCGCCCGCGCCGACCAGCAGCCGCGCCTGGTATTCGAGCAGGGTCATGCCCCCGAACGGCAGCGTCGCCGCCAGCGTCCCCGGCTTGTCGCCCGCGTCCTCGGTCGCGAAAATGAGCCCCGCCAACATCATGCCTGCGGTAGGCCAATCTCAATAGCGAAGGAAGGGCCGCCGCACGTCTTCCCACGCCGATTCGTCCGCCTTTGCTGCCGAGTCGAGATCGCCCGGCGCTGCCGCGGCGTCATCCACCCACTCGCGCAGCCCCGGTCCGCCGTTGATCACGTCGATCGCCAGCTTGCCGAACTCATATTCGTAGGGGAAGTCGCGCCACAGCTCGTAATCCGGGTGCAGCGAGCGGATCGCCTTGAACCCCAGCGCCTGCAACCGCCACGGCCGGAACGCTTCATGGTCGTAGCCCGGCCCCTCGGCATGGATGAACACGCCGCTGCACAATTGCCCGACATGCTTGTGGAAGGTCGGCTGGAACCAAACGTCGCGCAGCGTGCAGCCCGCCAGCCACTCCGGCGCGATCCGGCGCATCTCGGCGACCACCGCCCTGGCATCGATGTCCGGCGCGCCGAACAGCTCCAGCGGCCGCGTCGTCCCGCGTCCCTCGGACAGCATCGTCCCCTCCAGCATCACCGTGCCGGCATAAGCGCGCGCCATGTTGACGCTGGCGGCGTTGGGGCTGGGGTTGATCCACACCCGCTCAGGCGGCCAGCCGAAGCCCGGCGCGTCGTCGGGCGCCCAACCCGCCATCTCGATCACGCGATAGCCGACATCGAGCTTGAACTGGTCGATGAACCACAGCCCCATCTCGCCCAGCGTCATGCCGTGCCGCATCGGCATCGGCCCCGCCCCGACGAAGCTCTCCCAGCCGGGCAGCAGGGTCAGCCCCTCCACCGGCCGTCCCGCCGGGTTGGGCCGGTCGAGCACCCACACGTCCTTGCCGTGCTGCGCCGCCGCCTCGAGCACGTAGAGCAGCGTGGTCACGAAGGTGTAGATGCGGCACCCCACATCCTGCAGGTCGACCAGCATCACGTCGAACGTGTGCATCGACTGGCCGGTCGGCCGCCGCACCTCGCCATAGAGGCTGAAGACCGGCATCCCGTAGGTGGGATCGGTATAGTCCGGCGACTCCATCATATTGTCTTGCAGGTCGCCGCGCACGCCATGCTGCGGCCCGAACACCGCCGACACCTTCACCCCCGCCGCGACCAGCGCGTCGAGGCTGTGGGTCAGATCCGCCGTCACCGAGGCGGGATGCGCGAGCAGCGCGACGCGGCGGCCCTTGAGTTGGTCGAGAAGCGCGGGGTCGGCGAGCAGCCGGTCGATACCGAAGTTCATGATGGGTCAGGTGCCGGGAGTTCGGGCCGCACGCAAGCCGCTTCGTCGTCCCGGCGGGACCGAAACGGCGCCTCGCCGGTTGAGCCGTTCGACAGCCGTCACGGAGATACCGCATGCCCGTCCGCAAGTTCGCCGTCGCCGATGCCGTGCTGGAGCGCTCGCCCGGGCAGGATGGCGACGTGTTCGCGGGAAATGTCGTCGACCAGCGGCACGGCGCGCCGGTCTCGATCGGCTTCGGGCGCTATGGCCCGGGTGAGGGCATCGAAGAGACCATGGCGGTCGACGACGTGATGATCGTGCTGGAGGGGCGGCTGTCGGTCTCCGGCGGCGCCGGCACGGTCACCGCCGGGCCGGGCGAGATCGTCCACATGCCCAAGGGCGAGGCGGTGACCATCCGCGCGCACGAGCAGGGCGCGCTTACCGCCTATGTCACCTACCCGCACTGGCAGGAGGCGCGCGAATGACTTCGGCCTAGCTGTCGGCCGGGAGCTCGAGCGCAAAGCAATCGGGATGATGGAAATCGGGCTTTCCGTGCGCGTGATCGAGCGCCCAATAGGATTTGGTGCCGTCGCTCTCCTCGATCACGGCGGAAATCGCGGCCTCCCACGCGCCCGCCCCGCCGAATGCCGGGTCATCGAGGCAGGCGCTCAGCGCATATTGCGAGGCCGGCGCGCCACCCCCGCCGCCGACATCCATCTCCGCCATCATTTTCGCGGTTTCCGCGTCGAGCCCCAATGTCGCGAGATATGTGGTCATGCCCGCCGCGAACTGCGCGGGATCGGTCGAGATGATCCGCGGCGTGGCCACCACCGGTTCGGCCATCCCCTCCCGATAGCGATCGAAGCGATAGGCAGCCCATTCGCCCGAAGGCGAGAAATTGAACTCGAAATAACCTTCCTCGCCCCGGCGCCGCAGGAACAGCTCGAAGCAGGTCCGCCGCCACAACCCGTCCGCCCGGCCCGGCGCCACCGCGGCGGGCAGCCGCAGCGCTTCGGGCGGCTCGCCCACGATATAGTCGAAGCACCAGCTGCCGGGGCCCTGCCAGCTGACCGAGCAAGTCACGGCCCCGATCGCGGCGGGGGGTGTGTCCGGATGCGGGGTGAGCGCGAGAACGGTCAAGAACGTTTCCAAGAACACATCCTCCATGCTAGGCGCCCCGCGCCATGACCGAATACAAGTCCGATCTGCTTCGCGTGCTCGACCAGCGTGGTTACATCCACCAGGTCACCGACGCCACTGCGCTGGATGCGCTGGCCAGCAAGGCGATCGTGCCCGGCTATATCGGCTTCGACCCGACCGCGCCCTCGCTCCACGTCGGCAGCCTGGTCCAGATCATGCTGCTGCGCCGCATGCAGCAGACCGGGCACAAGCCGATCGTTCTGATGGGCGGCGGTACCGGCAAGATCGGCGACCCGAGCTTCAAGGACGAAGCGCGCAAGCTGATGACCGACGAGATCATCAAGGCCAATCTCGCCTCGATCAAGACGGTGTTCGAGAAGTTCCTGACCTTCGGGGACGGCCCCACCGACGCGGTGATGGTCGACAATGCCGACTGGCTCGACAAGCTCGAATACATTCCCTTCCTGCGCGACATCGGGCGTCATTTCTCGATCAACCGCATGCTCTCGTTCGACAGCGTCAAGCTGCGGCTCGATCGCGAGCAGTCGCTCTCGTTCCTCGAGTTCAACTACATGATCCTCCAGGGCTACGACTTCCTTGAGCTGTCGCGCCGCGCCGGCTGCCGCCTGCAGATGGGCGGGTCGGACCAGTGGGGCAACATCGTCAACGGGATCGAGCTGTCGCGCCGCGTCGACGGGACCGAGGTCTATGGCGTCACCACGCCGCTGATAACGACGGCGGACGGCGGCAAGATGGGCAAGACCATGTCGGGCGCGGTGTGGCTCAACGAGGACCAGCTCCCGGCGTTCGATTACTGGCAGTTCTGGCGCAACACCGACGACCGCGACGTCGGCCGCTTCCTGCGGCTGTTCACCGACCTGCCGCTCGACGAGATCGCCCGCCTCGAGGCGCTCGAGGGCGCCGAGATCAACGAGGCGAAGAAGATCCTCGCAACCGAGGCGACCGCGATGTGCCGCGGCCGCGACGCCGCCGAGGCCGCGGCGGAGACGGCGCGGAAGACCTTCGAGGAGGGCGCCTCGGGCGAGGCGCTCCCGACCCTCGCCGTCTCCGGCGAGATCAGCGTCGTGGATGCGCTGGTCGGCCTCGGCTTCGTTGCGTCGAAGGGCGAGGCGCGCCGGCTGATCAAGGGCGGCGGCGCGCGCATCGACGGCGAGAAGGTGAGCGACGAGGCCGCGACGGTCACCGTCGGCGCCGCGCAGGTCCGCGTTTCGGCGGGCAAGAAGCATCACGGCCTGCTCGACCCCGGCTGAGGCGACAGGCTGTCTGATAGAATTCGCTAACCATGACGATTGCCGGGACATTTACGCCCGGCAGTTATCCCATGCTTCCAAAGAGTTGCCGTAGAGTCCGGAGCATGGGCGTGACGCATCAATTCTCATCGCCTGCCGGGGCGCCCGCCGCCGCGGACGATCGCCGTGAGATCGAGCGCGACGAGGTCCATTACCGCGCCCGCGGCTTCGGCCCGGACGCGCAGCCGGTGACCCTGCTGATCGTCAATATCTCGCCCCACGGCCTGATGGCGCGCTGCGAGACGCCGTTTGCGGAGGGCGACCGGCTGCGGGTGATGCTCCCGGCGGTGGGCGCGGCGGCCGCCGAAGTGCGCTGGTGCCTGGGCGGTCGCCTCGGCGCCAGCTTCGACACTGCGATCGACCTGGCGAGCTATTACGAACTGCTCGCCCAAATGCTCAAGAAATAGCTTGGCCCCGCTGCGGACAAGCGGCGCGGCGAACCGTTCACCCGCGCCGCCCATCCATCCGTGCATTTCAGGCCGGCGGCCGCTCCACGATCGCCGCGACGATCCGGCGCACGACCGGCAGCACCGTCAGCAAAACGGGGAAGGCGACGATCCACGACAGCCCCCACGCCGCAATCCACGCGCGGACGAAACCATCGGAAAAGCCAAGGCCACGTGCGGTAGCGATCCCGGATACGACAAAGGTCATCATGACCGAAAGGATCAGCGCCGACACGAGCCCGGCATGACGGGCGGGCAGGCGGCGAAGACGAAACTTGCTCGGCATATCGTTCTCACAGTCAGGGCGACGGCCAGCATCCCGGGAAGAACCCGTTTTCCGGCCGATCACCGGTTTGGATGCGTTGCCTGACGTGAGACGCTTACGGCCCTCGCTGCGAAGGCATGCCGCCCCTGTCACAAATGCGAGCGATTCGCAACAATTTCAACCCGCACGCAGCAATCCCACCGCCGCATCGCGCTCGAACAGGTACAGCGCCACCCGCGCCGCCTGCCCGCGCTCCCCCTGCAGCCCGCCGTCGCGGTCGACCAGCAGCCGCGCATCGG
Source organism: Sphingomonas sp. MS122 (assembly GCF_049532975.1). Classification (GTDB taxonomy): domain Bacteria; phylum Pseudomonadota; class Alphaproteobacteria; order Sphingomonadales; family Sphingomonadaceae; genus Sphingomonas. Next base: position 8,964 of record NZ_CP186695.1, read on the forward strand.
CATTGGCCGCGCCGATCAGCTCGGCGAATTTCTCGGGCGGGGCGAGGCGGAAGGTCTGCTCGCCCGACTGGCGCGTGCCGAGCATCTCGCCGGCGCCGCGCAGCCGCAGATCCTCCTCGGCGATGCGGAAGCCGTCATTGGTCTCGCGCATCAGCGCCAGCCGCGCGCGCGCCGTCTCGCTCAGCGTGCCGCCGCGCAGCAGCACGCATACCGATCGCCCGCCGCCGCGCCCGACGCGCCCGCGCAGCTGGTGGAGCTGCGCCAGCCCGAAGCGATCGGCATGCTCGATCACGATCAGCGTCGCGTTGGGCACGTCGACCCCGACCTCGATCACCGTCGTCGCGACCAGCACGCCGAGCTCGCCCGAGGCGAAGCGCGCCATCACCGCGTCCTTCTCCGGTCCCTTCATCCGGCCGTGCACCAGCCCGATGCGATCCCCGAACCGCGTCCGCAGCGCTTCGGCCCGCGCCTCGGCCGCGGCAAGGTCGGTCTTCTCGCTCTCCTCGACCAGCGGACACACCCAATAGGCTTGCCCCCCGCCCGACAGATGCCGGGCAAGGCCGTTGACCACCTCCTCCAGCCGCTCCTCGCTGATCACCGACGTCTCGATCGGCTGGCGGCCGGGCGGCATCTCGTCGAGCTTGCTCACGTCCATCTCGCCGTGCGTCGCGAGCTGGAGCGTGCGCGGGATCGGCGTCGCGGTCATGACGAGGAGGTGTGGCGCGACCTTCGCCTTGGCCTGCAGCATCATCCGCTCGGCCACGCCGAACCGGTGCTGCTCGTCCACCACCACGAGGCCAAGATCGCGATACTCGACCCCCTGCTGGAAGATCGCGTGCGTGCCGATCAATATGTCGATCGACCCGTCGGCGAGGCCCATCAGCGTCGCTTCCCTTGCGCGCCCCTTGTCGCGGCCGGTAAGGATGGCGAGGTTCACACCCAACCCCGAGAACAGCCGCTGCAGCGTCTCGAAATGCTGCCGCGCGAGAATCTCGGTCGGTGCGAGCATCGCGCCCTGTGCCCCCGCCTCGACCGCGACCAGCAGCGCCATCGCCGCCACCAGCGTCTTGCCCGCGCCGACGTCGCCCTGCAGCAGCCGCAGCATCGGACGGCTCTGCGCCATGTCGCCCTCGATCTCGCGGATCGTCCGCGCCTGCGCGCCAGTCGGCGTATAGGGCAGCCGCAGCGCATCGCGCAGCCGCCCGCTCCCCGCCAGCGGCCGCCCCTTCTTGGCCCGCGCCGCGCCGCGCACCAGCATCAGCGCGAGCTGGTTGGCGAACACCTCGTCATAGGCGAGCCGGTCGCGCGCCTTCACGTCGGCCGGGTCGGCATGGATCCGCGCCAGCGCCTCGCGCCAGTCCGGCCAGCCGTTCCGCCGCTTCAGGCTCGGCTCGATCCATTCGGGCAGCTCGGGGGCGCGCTCGATCGCCTGCGCCGCCAGCGCCGCGAGCCGCTTCGAGGTCATCCCCTCGGACAGCGGATAGATCGCCTCACGTCCCGAATAGGCCTCGGCCTCCCCCGGCGGCACGACATAGTCGGGATGCACCATCTGCAGCATGTCGCCATAGCGCTCGAGCTTGCCCGACACCCGCCGCGGCTCGTTCAGCGGCAGCAGCTTCTTCACCCAGCCCGAATTGCCGCCGAAATAGGTGAGGCTGACATAGTTGCCCGCCGCATCGATCGCATTCACCCGCGCCGGCGCCCGCGCGCTGCCGCTCATGCGGTATTCGACCGGGGTCAGCGTGATCGCGATGACCTGGCCGACGTCCGCCGCGTCCAGCTCCTCGCGCGGCAGCCGGTCGATCCAGCCGCTCGGCAGGTGAAACGCCACGTCGACGGCGCGAGCGAGGCCCAGCCGTTCCAACGGCTTGGCCAGCTGCGGCCCGACGCCCTTGAGCGCGGTGACTTCGGCAAAGAGCGGGTTGAGGATGTCGGGGCGCATGATTATCTGCCCCTGCCTACACCCAGCCGACCGCGCGAAAAAGCGCTGTCGGCCAATTTGCGTTGGACTCGATGGACCGCGAAACCCGCCTGAAACGTCTCCGCTTCCGCGCCTGGCACCGCGGCGTCAAGGAAGCCGACCTCATGATCGGCGGTTTCTTCGATGCGCATCATGCCGGCTGGAGCGACACGGAAATCGAGCTGTTCGAGACGCTTCTCGAGGAGCAGGACGTCGACATCATGGCCTGGGCGATGGGAACCCAGCCCGTCCCTCCCGAATATCAGGGAGCCATCATGTCGGCGCTTAAGGCGCTCAATTACGTCCCCGTCGCCGAGTAACCCGTGCCCGATCTCAACCGCATCCTCTCGGCCAAGGCGCCGCTCACCCTCTCGGGCGTCCCCTCGGGCTTCCTCCCTTGGCTGCTCGCCGACCTCGCGCGCGCCACCACCGCAGGCGCCGTCTACATCGCCCCCGACGAGTCCGCGATGCGCGCCGTCGCCGCGACCGCGACCTTCTTCGCCCCCGAGCTCGACATCATCCAGTTCCCCGCCTGGGACTGCCTGCCCTACGACCGCGCCAGCCCAACCCTCCGCGTCATGGCCGAGCGCATGGCCGCGCTCGCCGCGCTCCAGGCCAAGCCCGCCAAGCCGCGCCTGATCCTCACCACCGTCAACGCCGCCACCCAGCGCACCCTCACCCCATTCCGCGTCCGCCAGATGACCGCGCGCCTCGCCCCGGGCGAGCGCATCTCGCTCGACCGCCTCGCCGCCCTCCTCAGCGCCAACGGCTATGTCCGCACCGACACGGTGCACGATTCCGGCGAGTTCGCCGTCCGCGGCGGCCTCGTCGACCTGTTCCCCTCGGGCAGCGAGCAGGGCCTGCGCCTCGACTTCTTCGGCGACGAGATCGAGAGCGTCCGCACCTTCGACCCCGCCGACCAGCGCACCACCGGCCGCGTCGACGGCTTCACCCTCCTCCCCGCCTCCGAAGCCCTGCTCGACGAGGACACGATCAAGCGCTTCCGCACGCGCTATCGCGAGAAGTTCGGCGCCACCGCCACCGGCGACCCGCTCTATCAGGCGATCAGCGACGGCCGCCGCCTCGCCGGCATGGAGCATTGGCTGCCCTTGTTCGAGGAACGCCTCGAAACCCTGTTCGAGCACCTTCCCGAAAACGCCGTGATCGTCCGCGACGCAGGCGACGCCGGCGCCGCCGAGAACCGCTTCGAGGCGATCGCCGATTACCAAGCCAACCGCGTCCGCGCCCAGTCGACCGACGCCGGCAGCTACCGCCCGCTCGGCACCGGCGATCTCTACCTCCTCCCCGACGAATGGGAAACGCGCCTCAAGGAAGCCAACGCCCACCTCGCCACCCCCTTCCACGAGCCCGAGAGCAGCCGCGTCCTCGACTTCGCCGTCGACGGCCCGCGCGACTTCGCCCCCGAGCGCGCCGCCGGCACCAACATCTACGACGCCGTCACCGATCACCTCGCCAAGCTGCGCAAGGCCGACAAGAAACCCATCCTCGCCAGCTACTCGACCGGCTCGCGCGAGCGCCTGTCGGGCCTGCTCGCCGACCACGGCCTCACCGGCATGCGCCAAGCCGAAACCTGGCAGGAGGCCCTGGGCGCCGCCGGAGCCGGTGGTTCGGGGGGCGTCGCCCTCATCGTCCTCCCGCTCGACCACGGCTTCACCGCGCCCGACGTCGCCCTGCTCACCGAGCAGGACATGCTCGGCGACCGCCTCGTCCGCCGCAACAAGCGCAAGAAGTCGACCGACGCCTTCCTCGCCGAGCTCGCCACCCTCTCCCCCGGCGACCTCGTCGTGCATCTCGAGCACGGCATCGGCCGCTACGAGGGGCTGACCCAGATCCCGGTGCAGAAGGCGCCGCACGACTGCGTCGCGCTCACCTATGCCGGCGGCGACAAGCTCTACGTCCCCGTCGAGAATCTCGAAGTCCTCTCCCGCTACGGCTCCTCCGAGGAAGGCGCCGCGCTCGACCGCCTCGGCGGCGAGGCCTGGCAGCGCCGCAAGTCGCGGATGAAGGAGCGCATCCGCGAGATCGCGGGCGAGCTCATCGCCACCGCCGCCGCGCGCGCCGTGCGCCCGGGCGAGGTGCTCGAACCCGATCCCGGCGGCTATCCCGCGTTCGTCGACCGCTTCCCCTTCCAGGAGACCGACGACCAGGACCGCGCCATCGCCGACGTGCTCGAGGATCTCGCCGCCGGCCGCCCGATGGACCGGCTCGTCGTCGGCGACGTCGGCTTCGGCAAGACCGAGGTCGCGCTGCGCGCCGCCTTCGTCGCGGCGATGGCGGGACAGCAAGTCGCGGTGGTCTGCCCCACCACCCTGCTCGCGCGCCAGCACTTCACCAACTTCGTGGCTCGCTTCGAGGGCTTCCCGATCAAGCTCGGCCGCCTCTCCCGCCTCGTCCCCGCGGCCGAGGCCAAGGCGACCCGGGAAGGCCTCGAATCCGGCCAGATCGACATCGTCGTCGGCACCCACGCCGTCCTCGCCAAGGGCGTCGAGTTCAAGCGCCTCGGCCTCGTCATCGTCGACGAGGAGCAGCGCTTCGGCGTCACCCACAAGGAGCGGCTCAAGGGCCTCAAGGCCGACGTCCACGTCCTCACCCTCACCGCCACGCCGATCCCGCGCACCCTCCAGATGGCGATGTCCGGCCTGCGCGAGCTCTCCGTCATCCAGACCCCGCCGGTCGATCGCCTCGCGGTGCGCACCTATGTCATGCCGTGGGACCCCGTCGTCCTCCGCGAGGCCCTGCTCCGCGAGCATTATCGCGGCGGCCAGAGCTTCCTCGTCACCCCGCGCATCGCCGACCTGCCCGATATCGAGCAGTTCCTGCGCGAGGAGGTGCCCGAGGTGCGCTACGTCGTCGCCCATGGCCAGATGGCGGCGGGCGAGGTCGAGGAGCGCATGTCCGCCTTCTACGACAAGAAGTATGAGGTGCTGGTCTCCACCACCATCATCGAATCCGGCCTCGACATCCCCTCGGCCAACACGATGATCATCAACCGCGCCGACCGCTTCGGCCTCGCCCAGCTCTACCAGCTGCGCGGCCGCGTCGGCCGGGCCAAGACCCGCGCCTATGCCTATATGACCACCGCCCCCCAGCGGCTGATGACCGAGGCGGCGGAGAAGCGCCTCAAGGTCCTGTCCGACCTCGAAAGCCTCGGCGCCGGCTTCCAGCTCGCCAGCCACGATCTCGACATCCGCGGCGCGGGCAATTTGCTCGGCGACGAGCAGTCGGGGCACATCAAGGAAGTCGGCTACGAGCTCTACCAGTCGATGCTGGAGGAGGCGATCATGGACGCCAAGGCCGGGGGTCTCCGCGACGAGCGCCCGCGCGACCTCTCGCCCCAGATCACCGTCGACGCCCCGATCCTGATCCCGGAGGGCTTCGTCCCCGATCTCGACCTGCGCATGGGCCTCTACCGCCGCCTCAACGAGGTCGAGGACAAGCGCGGCATCGACGAATTCGCCGCCGAGATGATCGACCGCTTCGGCAAGCTGCCCGAGGAGACCGAGAATTTGCTGTTGCTGATCGAAGCGAAGCTAAACGCCAAGCGCGCCTGCATCGCCAAGATCGACGTCGGGCCGAAGGGCGCGCTGGTCAGCTTCCACGAGGACAAGTTCCCCAGCGTCGAGGGCCTGATCGCCTATGTCGCCAAGCTGGAGGGCACCGCCAAGCTGCGCCCCGACATGAAGCTGGTGATCAGCCGGGCATGGGCGACGCCGCGGGCGCGGCTGAATGCGGCGGTGCAATTGTCGCGGGGGCTGGCGAAGGCGGCGGGGTGAGGGGTTTATCCGAGTCCACACGAAGCAATTTCGAGCCGACTATCGGTTACACAGCCGGTCTCAGAGATGACAGATTCGCCGCGAGTCTCTATATTTAAGGGATAGCGACGCATCCGAGCGTCAGGCGTTAACCGTCGCGCGGATAGGCTATGCAAGGCAGAAAAATTCGTATCTGATGACTTCAGTTCAGATAGGCAACGACGTTGGCAAAAGGCTACAGTTTCACAATTAGCGAGAGCTATACGCCAAAGACGATCCCTCTGGATCGTCTCGCGGCGTATATCGCTGGCGTTGCCCGATTGCTCGGCGAGAGCGCAAACGTGCATCTGGACACGATCGAGGAAGGGTCGGTAGCGATCCGAGTAGATGTCGATGAACCGGCGCGGCCGAAGGTACGCGAACGGGTCCGAGCGATCCGCGCTGGGTCGGCACCGAAGGATGCCCTGAAGGCATACAAAGATCTCGACGACATGCTTTTGAAGGACAATGCGATCGGCGCGCTGGCTGGCGACACCGAGGATGTCGTTGTCCCTTTTCCAGGCAAACGGCGGCCACAGCCCATTGTATATGGCCCGTTTCGGCAAGCCGGCCACCTCGATGGGCAGGTCTATCGGATAGAGGGCAAGGACGACACTAAACACGTCGGCGTTCGTGATGGCAATCGTGACTATGGGAGTCTTGTCACGAGCGAGGCCGTGGCGTTACGCCTCCGCCATCACGCATGGGACAAGACCCTACGTTTTCACGGAGTCGGTAGCTGGCTCAGGCACGGTAGCGGAGCATGGGAGCTGAAAAACTTCCGTATCCATGATTTCGAGGTGCTCGACGAAGCTCCACTTCAAGAAGTCGTCCAACGCCTTCGTGCCGTAAAAGGGTCGGAACTCGCCCAGATTCCCGACGCCGTTCAGCGATTGCTCGCCGATCGGCATGAGGGGGACGCCTGAATGATCGTCGCTTTCGATGCCAGCGCCCTTGTATACCTGCTTGATGAGAGCGCCGCTCCGCCGAAAGGGGAAGATGGTCAGCCGATCTCAAATTGCCAGGCTCGCGTATCGCATCTGATTGCAGAACTTCAGCGCACCAAGTCAAAGATCGTGATCCCAGCCCCGTCGCTTGCCGAAGTCCTTGTGTACGGTGGTGCAGCCGCTGCGGATTGGCTCAGTATCCTCAACACTTCCCGACACATTTCAATTGCGCCTTTCGACGAGCGCGCTGCGATCGAATATGCAGTCATGGAACGGGAACGGCTTAACGGCCCAGGGAAACTATCTCCACGAGCGAAAGCGAAATTCGATCACCAGATCGTTGCTATCGCGCGCGTGGAAGGGGCTGGACAAATTTATAGTGATGACAGCGACATCAGGCGATTGTGGTCAGACGATGATCAAGTGATCGGCGTTTCCGAACTCCCATTGCCTCCTGAGGAGGCGCAGCTGACGATCGAGTTTGATCCAGATATCAACGACGACGCTCAACTCGAAGGTGATTGATCGCCTTGCAATGTTGGATTTCATTTGCTCACCTCGACCAGTCGCCTGACGACCGCTCTTTGATCCTGTCGATCCGAACGGGCCAACCGGCAACCCGCGCACCCGCCCGACAAACGCGACAAAGCTGACAGAATGAACCGCGTTCCGCGTAACATCGTCAACTTCGCCAGCGGCCACGCGCGGCATTCGCATTGGCTGTCTATATCCATTCGGTCGACCGCCCACTGCTCCCTTTCTTGACCACCTCACCAATGTGAGGCACCCGCAAGCACATAGGGGGTTCATGACATGGCAGTGATATTGTTTGCCGGTGGCGTCCTACTTGCCATCGTTATCCTTTGGCTCTTCGCATCGGCGCTCGAATGGCTCCTCTTCCAGAGGATCATCCGCGATCCAGTGAACGCAAAGCTCGTCAGCATCGCGGCTACGTGGGCAGGGTTTATGCTGCTTTCGCTCGGCAAGGACCCGCTGATACTCGGCGGTTACAGCCTCGGAGCCGTAATTTTGGGGCTGACTACGTACTTCGTGGGCCGAAAAGCTGGTAGCGAACAAGGCGCGTCCTCAGTCGAGGACGTGTTCAAATAGAAGATCGGAAGTCGGCTCGCCGCAACTCCAGCCCCCTTGCAATATTGGATTTCATTTGCTCACCTCACCCAGTCACCTGACGACCGCTCTTTGATCCTGTCGATCCGCACGGGCCACCCGGCGGCCCCGAACACCCTCCCGACAAAGTTGACAGAATGAACCGCGTTCCGCGTAACATCGTCAACTTCGCCCGCCGTCACCCGGCGTCGAGCCGCGGCCTCCACCGCGCCAAAACCACCGCGATAGTGTCAAGCTAGTGTAAACTTCCGCCGCCCGGCCCGCCCCGAACCTTGACTTACGACAGCCTCCCTGCCATATCCCCGCCCAGCGAGGCGTCATGCAGCGTGATCGGACGTGCCGGAAACCCCGGCCGCCCCGGCTCCGCCTCGGTTGATTTAGCGGCTTCCCATATCACGCGGGTCGTCATTTTTTGACCCGCCCGTGCGCGTGCCCTTGGCATGCGTGCCGGCCGTATCTGCAAAAGAGATTCAATGACCGAATTCAAGTCCCTCGGCCTGTCCGAGACCACCCTCGCCGCGCTCGCTGCGAAGGGCTACACCAATGCGACCCCGATCCAGGCGCAGTCGATCCCGGCGCTCCTGCAGGGCCGCGACCTGCTCGGCATCGCCCAGACCGGCACCGGCAAGACCGCCGCGTTCATGCTGCCCTCGATCGAGCGCCTCGTCGCCTCGAACAAGCGGGCGCAGCCGCGCGGCTGCCGCATGCTCGTCCTCGCCCCGACGCGCGAGCTGGCCAGCCAGATCGCCGAGAGCGCGCGCCAGTACAGCAAGGGCACCAGACTCACCGTCGCGACCGTATTCGGCGGCACCTCGATCCACAAGAACAAGACCGACCTCGCGCGCGGCGTCGACATCGTCGTCGCGACCCCGGGCCGCCTCGTCGACCTGATCGACCAGTGCTACGCGATCCTGCTCGGGATCGAGATCCTCGTGCTCGACGAAGCCGACCAGATGATGGACCTCGGCTTCATCCATGCGCTCAAGCGCATCGTCCGCGAGCTGCCGAGCAAGCGCCAGACTTTGTTCTTCTCGGCGACCATGCCCAAGTCGATCCGCGACCTCGCCAACCAGTTCATCCACGAGCCGGTCGAGGTGAAGGTGACCCCGGTCGCCACCACCGCCGAGCGCGTCGAGCAGTTCGTCACGCATGTCAGCCAGGCCGAGAAGCAGTCGCTGCTGACGATCAAGCTGCGCGACGAGAGCATCGACCGCGCGCTGATCTTCACCCGCACCAAGCACGGCGCCGACCGTGTCGTGAAGCTGCTCGCCGGCAACGGCATCGCCGCCAACGCGATCCATGGCAACAAGAGCCAGCCGCAGCGCGAGCGTGCGCTGGGCGAGTTCCGCTCGGGCAAGGTCAAGCTGCTCGTCGCGACCGACATCGCCGCGCGCGGCATCGACGTGTCGGGCGTCAGCCACGTCTTCAACTTCGAGCTGCCCAACGTGCCCGAGCAATATGTCCACCGCATCGGCCGCACCGCGCGCGCGGGCAACGATGGCGTGGCGATCAGCTTCTGCGCCGATGACGAGCGGACCTATCTGCGCGACATCGAGCGGCTGACGCGCCAGAAGCTGACGGTGGTCCCGCTGCCCGAGGACTTCGTCAACGAATCGGCGAAGATCAAGTCGACCCGCGCGCCGGTGCAGATGAGCCGCGACGAGCAGAACGGCCGCAACGGCCGCGCCATGCAGAACCGCAACGGCCAGAACCATCGCGGCCCGCGCCCCAACCCGCACGGCGACCGCCGCCACGGCGAGCAGCGCGGCGCCCATGCCGGCGAGCGTCCGCAGGGCGAGCGCCAGGCACGGCCCGAGGGCCAACGCCAGACGCTCGGCGCCAACTTCGGGGCGCGTGAGGGCGGCGATCGTCCGCAGGGCGAGAAGCCCCGCTTCTACGGCCCGCGCAAGAAGAAGTGGGCGCCCCGCCCCGCCGGCCAGCGCGGCGGCGCGCGCAGCTGAACCAACCCTTTCTCGTCACCCCCGCCTTCGCGGGGGATGACGAACCTCAAGGAAGGGGGCGGTCAGCGCCGCTTGCGCGCCGCGTCATCCGCTTGCGCCGCGAGCAGCCGGTCGATCCGCTCGGCACCGGTGACCGCTTCATTGGCGCCCCGCCCGATCAGCGGCGCGGCGCGGCGGTACAGCTCCAGCGCCGCGCGATAGTCGCCCGCGGCTTCCGCGCACAGCCCGAGGTCGAAGGTGATCGAGGGGTGGTTCGGCGCCTGCGCGTCCATCGCCTGCCACGCCGCGCACGCGCTGCGCAGGTCGCGCTGGGTCTGCCTGACGATGTCCTTGAACGGCCGGTTGAGCTCCTTGGGCAACCCGCTCGTGCTTTCGCGGAAGCGGATGCTGTAGGTCTCGACCACCGGGGCGATGTCGCGGCGAACCTCGCCGGCGATCGCGCCGATCATCCCACGCACCGCTTCCTCCTCCGTACGCGGCGGGTTCTCGCCATCGCACCAGCTCGATTCGTCGCGCTTGGGCTTCTCGGCCGAATAGACGACACGCCCGTCGGCGATCCGCACCAGCCGCAGGTCGGCGTTGACGTTGATCACCCGGCGGGTGCAGCCGAGCTCGACCTCCGCTTCGCGCAGGCACTTGCCATTATCCTTGCCGCCCTCGCGCTCGACGCAGCGCTTGCGCTTCTCCCTGTAGCGATTGTCCTGGACCCCGCTCGATACCGCACCGCTCAGCACGCCGTCGGGGCCCCGCCCGCCGCCGAACGCCGCGATCAGGTCGAAATGCGGCCGCCCCTCGATGTCGGGCTGCGACAGCGCGCGCTCGATCGCCATCTCGAGCTGCCGCCCGTCGCGGCCGTTGAAGCGGTCGATCCCGAGCGAATCGAGCAAAGCCGCGTCGCGATTGGGCGCCGCGAACTTGCCCGTCATCCTGACCGCCTCGGCCCGCGCCGGCCCCGCCGCGATCGTCATCCCCGCCGCGCACAGCGCGACCTGCCACCCGAACCGCTTCGCTCGCATGATTCCCCCACACGGATCGTGATCCCCGTTACGGTGTCGCATCGAAGCCGCCGCATCGCAACACCCGGCACGGCCGCATGTCACTTGGGTTGCATCCCCCGCCCCCCTTTGCTACGCGCCCGCCAACCCAAGCGGGGCTGCCGGGTTCGTCGGCGCGCCCCTTTTTCGCATGGGGCCATTTCGAAGATTCCTAGAGGAAGCACGCGTCCGTGGAGAATTCCGGCGGTATTCAGGCAAGTTTAAGCGGACGCTATGCGACCGCCCTGTTCGAACTGGCGCGTGAGAACGGCGCGATCGACAAGGTCGAATCGAGCCTCGCCACGGTGAGGCAGGCCTTGGCCGATTCGCCCGACTTCGCAGCCCTCACCAGCAGCCCGCTGCTCGGCCGCGGCGATGCCGCCAGGGGCGTCGCGGCAGCGGCCGGGGCGATGAAGCTCGATTCGCTCACCGCCAACTTCCTCGGCGTGCTCGCGCAGAACCGGCGCCTCGCCGCGCTGCCCGGCATCGTCCGCGACTTCCGCACCCTCGCCGCGCGCCATCGCGGCGAGACCACTGCCGAAGTCGTCTCGGCGCATCCCCTTTCGGCCTCGCAGGTCACCGAGCTCAAGGCGCAGCTGCGCCAGCGCGTCGGCCGCGACGTCAATGTCGACCTGTCGGTCGACCCCTCGCTGCTGGGCGGCCTGGTCGTGAAGATCGGCTCCCAGATGATCGACAGCTCGATCAAGACCCGTCTCAATTCCCTCGCGCACGCGATGAAAGGCTGAAGGCTAAGACAATGGATATCCGCGCCGCAGAAATCTCGAAGGTCATCAAGGACCAGATCGCCAATTTCGGCACCGAGGCAGAGGTCAGCGAGACCGGCCAGGTGCTGAGCGTCGGTGACGGCATCGCGCGCGTCCACGGCCTCGACAACGTCCAGGCCGGCGAGATGGTCGAGTTCGCCAACGGCGTGCAGGGCATGGCGCTCAACCTCGAGGCTGACAATGTCGGCATCGTGATCTTCGGCTCGGACGCCGAGATCCGCGAGGGCGACACCGTCAAGCGCACCGGCACCATCGTGGACGTTCCGGTCGGCAAGGGCCTGCTCGGCCGCGTCGTGGACGGCCTCGGCAACCCGATCGACGGCAAGGGCCCGATCGTCAGCGACCAGCGCTCGCGCGTCGAGGTCAAGGCCCCCGGCATCATCCCGCGCAAGTCGGTGCACGAGCCGGTGCAGACCGGCCTCAAGGCGATCGACGCGCTCGTCCCCGTCGGCCGCGGCCAGCGCGAGCTGATCATCGGCGACCGCCAGACCGGCAAGTCGGCCGTCGCGATCGACACCTTCATCAACCAGAAGACCGTCAACGCCGGCGACGACGAGGGCAAGAAGCTCTACTGCGTCTATGTCGCGGTCGGCCAGAAGCGCTCGACCGTCGCGCAGCTCGTCCGCACGCTCGAAGAGAATGGCGCGATGGAATACTCGATCGTGGTCGCCGCGACCGCGTCGGACCCCGCGCCGCTGCAGTTCCTCGCGCCGTACACCGGCTGTGCGATGGGCGAGTATTTCCGCGACAACGGCATGCACGCCGTGATCGTCTATGACGATCTGTCGAAGCAGGCCGTCGCCTATCGCCAGATGTCGCTGCTGCTGCGCCGTCCGCCGGGCCGCGAAGCCTATCCGGGCGACGTCTTCTATCTCCACAGCCGCCTGCTGGAGCGCGCCGCCAAGCTCAACGACGCCAACGGCAACGGCTCGCTCACCGCGCTGCCGATCATCGAGACTCAGGCGGGCGACGTTTCGGCCTATATCCCGACCAACGTGATCTCGATCACGGACGGCCAGATCTTCCTCGAGACCGACCTGTTCTTCGCGGGCATCCGCCCGGCGATCAACGTCGGCCTATCGGTGTCGCGCGTCGGCTCGTCGGCGCAGACCAAGGCGATGAAGAAGGTGTCGGGCTCGATCAAGCTCGAGCTCGCCCAGTATCGCGAGATGGCGGCGTTCGCGCAGTTCGGCTCGGACCTCGACGCCTCGACCCAGAAGCTGCTCAACCGCGGCGCGCGCCTGACCGAGCTGCTCAAGCAGCCGCAGTTCTCGCCGCTGCCGTTCGAGGAGCAGACCGTGTCGATCTTCGCCGGCACGCAGGGCTTCCTCGACTCGATCCCGACTCAGGACGTGGTGCGCTACGAGGCGGCGATGCTCGCCGAGATGCGTTCGAAGCACGCCGACATCCTCAAGGACATCCGCGACAGCAAGGACCTGAGCGACGCCACCCGCGCCAAGCTCAAGGACGCGCTGGAAGCGTTCGCCAAGACGTTCGCGTAATCCGCCGTCGCCCCAGCGAAAGCTGGGGCCCGTACGGCAGGGGAAACCCTCATGAGATCCCAGCGTTCGCTGGGATGACGTGATAGGAAGAAGATGGCCTCTCTTAAGGCACTCAAGGTCCGCATCGGCTCGGTGAAGTCGACGCAGAAGATCACCAAGGCGATGAAGATGGTCGCCGCCGCCAAGCTGCGCCGCGCGCAGGAAGCGGCCGAGGCCGGGCGTCCTTATGCCCAGCGCCTCGAAGCGGTCGTCGCCAGCCTCGCCAGCAAGGTGAGCGTGAGCGAGAGCTCGCCCAAGCTCCTCGCCGGCACCGGCAAGGACCAGGTCCATCTGTTCGTGGTCGCGACCTCGGACAAGGGTCTCGCCGGCGCGTTCAACACCAACATCGCCCGCCTCGCGCGCCGCCGCGCGCAGGAGCTGGCAGCCGAGGGCAAGACGGTCAAGTTCTACACCATCGGCCGCAAGGGCCGCGCGGTGCTGAACCGCCTGTTCCCCAAGGACATGCACCATTCGATCGAGCCGGGCGATCTCGGCAAGCTCGGTTTCGCCGATGCCCGTGCCTATGCCGACGACCTGATCGCCCGCTTCGAAAAGGGCGAGTTCGACGTCGCGCACCTGTTCTACTCGAACTTCAAGTCGGTGCTGACCCAGGAGCCGACCGAGCAGCAGATCATCCCGGTGGCGGTGCCCCAGGGCGGCGCCGAGACCGCTTCGTCGGGCGCGGCCGTGACCTATGAGCCGGACGAGGAAGCGATCCTCGCCGACCTGCTCCCGCGCAACGTCGCGATCCAGCTCTACCGCGCGATCCGCGAGAACGCCGCGTCCGAGCAGGGCAGCAAGATGACCGCGATGGACAACGCCACGCGCAACGCGGGCGACCTGATCAAGCGCCTGTCGATCCAGTACAACCGCGCCCGCCAGGCCGCGATCACGACCGAGCTGGTCGAGATCATCTCGGGCGCCGAGGCGCTCTGAGCATGACCCGCGCCGCCTTCATCTTCCCTGCGCTCGCGCTGCTCGCCGCCTGTGGCGGGCAGACCGGCGAGCAGGTGCAGGCCGAGGAGGCCAAGCGCGCCGAGACGGTGGCGGGCCTCAAGGGGATCGAGCGCGCCTTCGATTCGCCGGAGACCGCGGTCGCCGCCGCCAACCAGTTCGGCTTCCGCATCGCCGGCTACAAGCAGTCCGGCTTGCGCTGGCAGGCCGCAGGCGAGCCGATCTTCGTCGCCGATACCCAGGCGAAGACCCCCAATCAGGCGCGCTTCGTCGCGATGGGGCCGGACCAGTCGAAGATCGACACGATGCGCTTCACGCTCGACGTGACCGATCCCGCCGACGCCGCGCGCGCCAAGACCCGCTTCGCCAAGATGATCGACGAGGTGCTCTGGCAGTTCCGTGCCCAGAAGCCCGAAGCGGTCGGCAAGGCGATCGCCGCCGAGCAGCCGTTCGAGAAGACGCTCGACGGCGCCACCGCCGCGGTTTCGGTCGCTCCGATCCCGCAAGGCGACAAGACTCGCCGCATTACCGTGACTTTCACCCGCCCGGGCGCTACCGGGCAAGCCAGCTGAACCCAAGGAAAAGACGATGGCAACCGCAGCCCCGACCGCAGAGAAGCCCGCGCGCAAGCCCCGCGCGACCAAGCCCAAGGCGGACGCCGCCACCACCACGGCGCCCGTCGCCGCGACCGGCCAGGGCCGCATCGCGCAGGTGATCGGCGCGGTCGTCGACGTGAGCTTCGACGGCGCGCTGCCGGCGATCCTCACCGCGCTCGAGACCGAGAATAGCGGCCAGCGCCTCGTGCTCGAGGTCGCCCAGCATCTCGGCGAGAACACCGTCCGCACGATCGCGATGGACTCGACCGAGGGCCTGACCCGTGGCCAGGCGGTGACCAACACCGGCAGCCAGATCCAGGTCCCGGTCGGCCCGGCGACGCTCGGCCGCATCCTCAACGTGATCGGCGAGCCGATCGACGAGCGCGGCCCGGTCGCGACCGACCTCAAGGCGCCGATTCACGCCGAGGCTCCGCTGTTCGTCGACCAGTCGACCGAGAGCTCGATCCTCGTCACCGGCATCAAGGTCATCGACCTGCTCGCGCCGTACGCGAAGGGCGGCAAGATCGGCCTGTTCGGCGGCGCCGGCGTGGGCAAGACCGTGCTCATCCAGGAGCTGATCAACAACATCGCCAAGGGCCATGGCGGCACCTCGGTGTTCGCGGGCGTCGGCGAGCGCACCCGTGAGGGCAACGACCTCTATCACGAGTTCCTCGACGCGGGCGTCATCGCCAAGGACGCCGACGGCAACGCGATCAGCGAGGGCTCGAAGGTGGCCCTGGTCTATGGCCAAATGAACGAGCCGCCGGGCGCGCGCGCGCGCGTCGCGCTCTCGGGCCTGACCATCGCCGAGTATTTCCGCGACGTCGAGGGCCAGGACGTGCTCTTCTTCGTCGACAACATCTTCCGCTTCACCCAGGCGGGCGCCGAGGTGTCGGCACTGCTCGGCCGCATCCCCTCGGCCGTGGGCTATCAGCCGACCCTGTCGACCGACATGGGCGCGCTGCAGGAGCGCATCACCTCGACCAACAAGGGCTCGATCACCTCGGTGCAGGCCGTGTACGTGCCCGCGGACGACTTGACCGACCCGGCGCCGGCGACCTCGTTCGCCCACTTGGACGCGACGACCGTGCTCAACCGCGCGATCTCGGAGCTCGGCATCTACCCGGCGGTGGACCCGCTCGACTCGACCAGCCGCGTGCTCGAGCCGCGCATCGTCGGCCAGGAGCATTACGAGACCGCCCGCGCCGTCCAGTCGATCCTGCAGAAGTACAAGTCGCTGCAGGACATCATCGCCATCCTCGGCATGGACGAGCTGTCGGAAGAGGACAAGCTGACCGTCGCGCGCGCCCGCAAGATCCAGCGCTTCCTCAGCCAGCCGTTCCACGTCGCCGAGGTCTTCACCGGCATCCCCGGCGCGTTCGTGCAGATCGAGGACACGATCAAGTCGTTCAAGGCGGTGGTCGAGGGCGAATATGACCACCTGCCCGAAGCCGCCTTCTACATGGTCGGCGGCATCGACCAGGCGGTCGAGAAGGCCAAGAAGCTGGCCGCCGAGGCGTAACGAACACTAGCCCCTCCCTTTCAAGGGAGGGGGGAGAGACATGGAAATGCCGCTGCACTTCGAACTCGTCACCCCCGAGAAGCTCGTCCGCTCCGAGGAAGTCCATATGGTCGTCGTTCCCGGCACCGAGGGCGACTTCGGCGTGCTCGAGGGCCACGCCCCGCTGATGTCGACCATCCGCGACGGCAACATCGAAATCTACAAGACTACGGGCGGCAACGCGCCCGAGATCGTCCGCGTCGAAGGCGGCTTCGCCGAAGTGAACGAGAAGGGTCTCACGGTCCTGGCCGAAAAGGCCGGCTGATCCGTCGCCATCCGCCGAACGCGAACGTACAAAGGCCGCGGGACCTCCCGCGGCCTTTTTGTTTTCCCCGGCTCAGCGCACGCGGCGATAGGCGAAGCGCATCGGCTTGCTCCCGTCCGCCAGCGAAATCTCGGCGGTGAGTTCGTCGCCCTTCGCCCGATAGTGGATGCGCTGCGGATAATCGTGCGCGGCATTGACGAAGGTCACGCCCTCCCCGCCCGCCACCGCGCGGAACGCCACCGCCGGCTTGCCGCCCGGCTGCGCGAGATAGACCGCGGCGTCGCCGTCCATCGCGATCCGCAGGAACTCGAATTCCGACGTCTTCCCGCCCCGCACCGTCTGCGAGACGCCGAGCATCATCCCGCCGGCCGCCGGCAGCCACTGCTCGCAGGTCTGCCCGCGCGGGCTCTCGGCGGTGCACCAGCGTCCCGCCAGCCACTCGGGCAGCCCGCCGCCCGATGAAGTTCCACCCGCCGCCACGGGCAGCACGATCGCCACTGCGGCCAGTATCGTCCGGATCATATTGTCGTCCTCCCTGCTGCCTGCGGATATAGCCGCCCCTGCGCCCGCTGGCTTGAACCGATGCGACATGCCAAACTGCCCGCGTGCACTATGCCGAGACCCCTCCGCCTCCGGAACTCGATGGCCTGGTGGAGGCCGTGTGGACGCTCGACGTCGGCGCTTCCGATTGGGTCGATCACCAGGCTGTGCCGGACGGCTGCATCGAGCTGATCCGCCGCCATTCGGGCCGATCGGTCTGGCGGCGCGAGCAGCCCGAGCTGTTCGTCACCGGCCTCGCGCTGCGCCCGGCGGTGCTGCGGTTCAGCGGCGATGCCCGCTTCACCGGCATCCGCCTCTGGCCATGGGCCTGGCACGCGCTCGGCGGCGAGCGTTGTAGCGAGTTCGCCGATGATTGGCGGCTCGTGCGCGGCGATTCGCCCCTCGCAACGCTGCTTGCCGGAGACGGTGATCCGATGCCCCGCCTCGGCGCGGCATTCCGGGAAGCCGCCCCGCCGCCGCTGGCCGCGATCCGCCATGCGACATCCGTGACCGGCCTGGCTCGGTTCACGGGCCTGTCCGAGCGCCAGCTGCAGCGCATCTGCGCGCGCGAGACCGGCATGGCCCCGCGCAGCTACCTGCGCCTGTTGCGTTTCCGCACGGCGGTCGCCGGAGTCCAGCACGCCGGCGCGCTGCTGGCGGAGACCGCCGCCGCATCGGGCTATGCCGACCAGGCGCACATGACCCGCGAATTCAAGTCACTGGGCGGCCTGCCCCCGGCTCGCGCGCGCAAACACGCTAAAGGGCCGTTCATCTGACTCGGCGGCTTCGGCGCGATGGTTAGGAACTTGTCAAATCTTGCCCGCTATCCCCCCGTTGTTGGAGTAATCGGGGAACAAGCGTGAGCGCATTCGGACGTCGCAGCGGACCAGGGGCAACACCGGCCCGGCCGGCCTTCGGCGTCGCGCGGCCGATGCAGGGCGGCGCGCCCGCGCGTCAGCCCGAGCCCCTCGGCGGCGAGCAGTTCCCGCCACTCCACGACGTCCCGCTTCCCGGCGCCAGCCAGCGCGAGGCGGAGGCGCCGGAGAATTCCACCGGCAGCCAGTCGACCTCGGAAGCGATGCAGCGTCTGGCGGACCGCCAGGCCGCGACCGGCGAGCCGAGCTCGTCACGCAACGAGGGCTTCGAGGCCTCGATCCATCGCATCAAGGAGCAGGTCCTTCCCCGCCTGCTCGAACGAGTCGATCCCGAGGCGGCGGCGACGCTCAACAAGGACGAGCTCGCCGAGGAATTCCGCCCGATCATCGGCGAGGTGCTCGCCGAGCTCAAGCTGACGCTCAACCGCCGCGAGCAGTTCGCACTCGAAAAGGTGCTGGTCGACGAGCTGCTCGGCCTCGGCCCGCTCGAGGAGCTGCTCGCCGACAGCGCGATCAGCGACATCATGGTCAACGGCCCCGACCAGACCTTCGTCGAGCGCAAGGGCAAGCTCGAGCTCGCCAACATCCAGTTCCGCGACGAGGATCACCTGTTCCAGATCGCGCAGCGCATCTGCAACTCGGTCGGCCGCCGCGTCGACCAGACCACGCCGCTCGCCGACGCCCGCCTCAAGGACGGTTCCCGCGTCAACGTGATCGTGCCGCCGCTGTCGCTGCGCGGCACCGCCATCTCGATCCGTAAATTCTCCGACAAGCCGATCACGCTCGACATGATGGCGGGCTTCGGCTCGATGTCGCAGAAGATGGCCACCTGCCTCAAGATCGCGGGCGCCAGCCGCTTCAACATCGTCATCTCGGGCGGCACCGGCTCGGGTAAGACGACGATGCTCAACGCGCTGTCGAAGATGATCGACCCGGGCGAGCGCGTGCTGACGATCGAGGACGCGGCCGAGCTCAGGCTTCAGCAGCCGCACTGGCTCCCGCTCGAAACCCGCCCGCCCAACCTCGAAGGTCAGGGCGAAATCACCATCCGCGACCTCGTCAAGAACGCGCTGCGCATGCGTCCCGACCGCATCATCCTCGGCGAAATTCGCGGCAGCGAGTGTTTCGACCTGCTGTCCGCGATGAACACCGGCCATGACGGCTCGATGTGCACGCTCCACTCCAACAGCCCGCGCGAATGCCTCGGCCGTATGGAGAACATGGTGATGATGGGCGACATCAAGATCCCGAAGGAGGCGATCAGCCGCCAGATCGCCGACTCGGTGGACCTCATCGTCCAGGTCAAGCGCCTGCGCGACGGCAGCCGCCGCGTCACCAACATTACCGAGGTGATCGGCATGGAAGGCCCGGTGATCGTGACGCAGGAGCTGTTCAAGTTCGAATATCTGGACGAGACCTCGGACGGCAAGATCGTCGGCGAGTACCGCTCGATGGGCCTGCGCCCCTACACGCTCGAAAAGGCCCGTTCGTTCGGCTTCGACCAGGCGCTTCTTGAAGCCTGCCTCTAGGCAGGGTGTCCGAGGCGTGCCTCTGATCGCTCGCGCCTCCCGCGGCGTTTGCAAATGGGACATTAACCACGCCCGCAACCGGTGGCGCTTCGCCGCGCCGCCGATAGCCTGTGGCGGATGGGTGTCCGCGCCGCGATGATCCTTTTCTCTGCCCTGCTCGCGCTGCTCGCGCCGGCCCCCGACGTGCAGGCCGCGCCGGCGGCGTCCCATCTTGCGGCCGACACCGAAGCGCGCTGGGTGCCATTCGAGCTCACGGGCAACCAGATCCGCTTCCGCACCCTGCTCAACGGCCGCTGGGTCGACGCGATCCTCGACACCGGCGTCACCGACACCGCGGTCTCGGCTCGCTTCGCGCGCGCCGCCGGCTTGAAGCCGCTCGTCGCCGGCCGCGCCGATGCGATCGGCGGCAGCGTGCCGCTGAGCTGGGGCGCGGTCGATCGAGTCGAGGTCGGCGGGCTGGTGCGCACCGGCGGGCGGATCGCGATCATCGACGCCGATCCGCGCGTCACCGGCGCCGCGCCGGTCGACCTGTTCGTCGGCGCCGACCTGCTCGCCGCCTATGCGCTCGAGATCGACTATGACGCGCAGCGCTTCCGGTTGCTTTCGTCCGGACGCATGCCCTTCCGCGGGGTTACCGCACCGCTGCGGCTCGCCGGGCCGACCGGCCTGTATCTGAGCGAGCTCGACATTGGCGGCCGCCGGTATCGACCGGTGATCGTCGACACCGGCGACGGCAGCATGGTCACCCTCACCAGCGCCGCGTGGCGCGGGACCGGGGCCGCGAGCGGGCCGGTGACGACCGCGATCGCCTATGGCCTGGGCGGCGAGGTGGAGAGCGAGGTCACGATCCTGCCCGCGCTGCGCATCGAATCGCTGCCCGCCAGCGAGGTAGAGCTGCGGATCGAGCCCGACACCGGCTTCTCCGCGCGCAAGGGCGCCGCCGGGCGCGTCGGCGGCGGGCTGCTGCGGCGGCATCGCGTGCTGCTCGATCCCGGCGCGGGCCGGATGATCCTCGCCCCGGCCGCGCGCGGCGACTGGCCGGTGACGCGCTCGACCAGCGGGCTGATGGTGAGCCAGCGCGGCGATCGCCTGCGCGTGTTGCATGTGATGCGCGGAAGCCCCGCGGCAGCCGAGTGGCAGGCCGGAATGGAGATCTGCGCGGTGGACGGCGCGCCGATTCCCGCCGCCTATGCGACGAGCCCGCTCGCGAGCTGGTCCACCGGTGCGCCGGGCCGGACGGTGCGGTTGCGGCTTTGCGACGGCCCCGAGCGCAGCCTGACGCTCGCGCGCTTTTACTAGCCCCTGATCGCGAGCGCCGCGGTCAGCACCGCGCCGAGCAGCGCCATCACCTGGACCAATGTCCACGGCATCCAGCCGACGCGGTCGGGATCGCTACGCCGCATACGGCGCCAGTCGGCGAAACCGCTGCCCGCCGCCACCGCCACGAAAGCGCCCACGCCAATCCACAACGGCCCCGATAACGTCCCTTGCATCGCCGCACGCTCCGCTTACCAATCGCTCCGCATCAGAGAGGAGCCCTTATGCGTCACGCCCTGACCTTCGTCGCCGTCACCGCCTCTGCCCTTTTGGGAACCGCCGCGATCGGCGCGCCCCAGATGGGAAGCGCCAGCCAGGAATTGAAGGACGCGGTCGCCGCGCCCACCCGCACGCCGGCCAATCTCGCGCGCGACAAATATCGTCACCCCGCCGAAACCCTGGCCTTTTTCGGGGTGAAGCCCACCGACACGGTGGTCGAGCTGTGGCCCGGCGGCGGCTGGTACACCGAGATCCTCGCCCCCTATCTGCGCAAGGGCCGCGGCACGCTCTATGCCGCCGCGCCCTGGCCCAACGGGATCAAGCGGATCCAGGATTTCCGCCAGAAGGACTTCCAGACCTATGGCGAGATCGTCTTCGCCGCCTTCCCGCACTGGGGCGACGACGCGCCCAGGATCCGCGACAACAGCGTCGACGTCGTGCTCACCTTCCGCAACGTCCACAACTGGCGGATGGGCTATCAGCGCGACGACAAGCAGGACTATTCGGCCGAGGCGTTCAAGCAGATCTTCGCGATGCTCAAGCCCGGCGGCACGCTCGGCATCGTCGACCATCGCCTGCCCGAGAACGCCGACGCCGAGCGCGAGCGGACCAGCGGTTACATCAAGACCTCGACGATCAAGAAGCTCGCCGCCGATGCCGGCTTCGAGTTCGTCGCGGCGAGCGAGGTCAATGCCAATCCCAAGGACACCGCCGACTGGCCCCAGGGCGTGTGGACGCTGCCGCCGAGCTATTCGCTCAAGGACGTCGACCGCGCCAAGTACGAAGCGATCGGCGAGAGCGACCGCATGACGCTCAAGTTCCGCAAGCCCGCGAAGTAACGACGCCAAGCCGTCACCCCGGAGCAAGGCCGGGGTGACGGTTTCGTTCACGGCCCCTTGTGCACCACCCCGGCGCGCATCACGAAGCCGACCGACTTCAGCAGCTTCACATCGGCCAGCGGGTCGCCGCTGACCGCGATGATGTCGGCGCTCTTGCCCGGCTCGATGCTGCCGACTTCCTTGGCCAGGCCGAGCAGGTCGGCGGCGTTGACCGTCGCGGCCTGGATCGCCTGCATCGACGTCATGCCGTGCTTGACCATCAGCTCGAACTCGTCGGCGTTGCGGCCGTGCTTGGACACGCCGGCATCGGTGCCGAAGGCGATCCTGACCCCTGCCGGTACCGCCTTCTCCAGCGCCTTGCCGGTGATCGAGATGCGCCAGTCGATCTTGGCGCGCACCGCCGGCGGATAGGCGTCGGGATCCTTGGCGATCCGCTCGAGATAGCCGTTCACCGTCGACAGCGTCGGCACGTAATAGGCGCCGGTCTTCCTGAACAGCGCGATGCTCTCCGCGTCCATCAGCGTGCCGTGCTCGATCGAGTCCGCGCCCGCGCGCAGCGCCACCGCGATGCCGTCCGCGCCGTGGGCGTGTACCGCGACCTTCTTGCCATAGAGGTGCGCGGTCTCGACGATCGCCTTGGCCTCGTCGTCGAACATCTGCTTGCCGAGCCCGGCGCCGATCCGGCTGTTGACCCCGCCCGTTGTAGCGATCTTGATCACGTCGGCACCGCGCCCGATCTGGCGGCGCACCGCCTTGCGGCATGCCTCGGGCCCGTCGCACAGATTCTCGGTGCCGACGCTCGCATGAAGATGCTCGTCGAGCCCGAGCCGCGCGTCCATGTGCCCGGAGGTGGTCGAGATCGATCGCCCGGCATCGACGATCCGCGGCCCGTCGGCCCAGCCGCGCGCGATCGCCTCGCGCAGCGCCAGCGTCGCGCCTTCGTCGCCGAGATTGCGCACCGTGGTGAACCCCGCCATCAGCGTCTTGCGCGCATTCCACAGCGTCTCGTACGCGCCCAACTGGTCGCTCTCGGTCAGCTCGGCGAGCAGCCCCTCCTGCCCCGCACGATCCGAGCTCAGATGGACATGGCTGTCGATCAGCCCCGGCAGCACCGTCCGGTCGCGCAGGTCGATCACCGGCGCCTCGCCGAGCGGCGTCACATGCCCCTCATAGACTCCGACGATCCGGTCGCCCTTGATCGCGATGGTGCTCGCCCCGCGCGGCGCCTGGCCCGGCCGGTCGAGCAGCCTGCCGGCGTGGATGTAGCGATCCACCGGCGCATTTTGCGCATGGGCGGTCCCCGCGAGCAGCATCGCCGCGGTGAAGGCAGCCAAGGTCTTCATATGTCTCCCCGGTTCGTTTCCGGGGAGACTATGAAGGTCAGCCGAGCTTGTCGATCTTGTCCTGCAGCGAGGCGAGCTGCGCCTTCAGCGCGGCGATCTCGTCGTCCTTGCTCGTCTCGGGCGCGGGGGCAGTGCCGGCGCCCCCCGGCGCGCCGGGCTTGAACGCCTCGGCCGCGGCCTCGAACATCGCCATGTTGCGCTTGGCGATCTCGGCGAAGGGCGAGTTGGCGAAGGCGCCCTCGACCGCCGACTTGAACTGCGCCTGGTTGCGGCGGAAGCTCTCCATCGACGCTTCGAGATAGCCCGGCACCACGGCCTGCATCGAATCGCCGTAGAGCGCGATCAGCTGGCGCAGGAAGTTGACCGGCAGCAGCGTCTGGCCGCGCGCTTCCTCTTCCATGATGATCTGGGTGAGGACATTGTGGGTGATGTCCTCCTCGGTCTTGGCATCGACGACCTTGAAGTCGCGCCCTTCGCGCGTCATCGCGGCGAGATGGTCGAGCGTGATGTAGGACGAGGTTTCGGTGTTGTAGAGACGCCGGTTCGCGTATTTCTTGATGATGACCGGGCCGTCCGTATTCGCCGTCTTCTTCATCGTGACCCCCGCGGGTGTTTGATATGTCCCTAACACCCTTTGATGACGCACCGCAACACGGACCACGTCCGCTCCCGCTGTTTCTGGAGCTTTTGCGCAGCGAGACCGCAGCATCGCCCGAACGCCGCGCCGCCGCGCTCGCCGGGCTCGCCGCCTATCAGGCGGCGCGCCGGCCCCGCCCGCGCCGGCCGATGCCGGCGGTGGCGCGCGCCGGCCGCGCGGTGCTGCGCGACTATGGCGGCGGCGGCATGCCGGTCGTCTTCGTCCCCTCGCTGATCAACCCGCCGCTGATCCTCGACATGCCCTATCGCCGCTCGCTGCTGCGCTGGCTGTCGCGCCGGGGCGTGCGGCCACTGCTGGTCGACTGGGGCACGCCCACGCCGCGGGACCGCGCGCAGGATGTCGCGCAGCATGTCGAGGACATGCTGGTTCCGCTGCTCCGCAGCATCGGCGAGCCCGTGGCGCTCGCCGGCTATTGCCTGGGCGGGACGATGGCGCTGGCCGCGGCCGCCGTGGTGCCGGTACGCGGCCTCGCGCTGATCGCCGCGCCATGGCGCTTCTCGGGCTTCGGCGCACCGGCGCTCGAGCGGATCGATTCGCTGTGGCAGGCCGCGCACGAAACGTGCGACCAGCTCGGTCTCGTCCCGATGGAGGTGCTCCAGGCCGGCTTCTGGCAGCTCGACCCCGCGCGCACCGTCGCCAAGTACGAGCGCTTCGGCCGGCTCGACCCGGCGAGCGCCGAGGCCAGGTCCTTCGTCGCGATGGAGGATTGGGCCAATGCCGGCGCGCCGCTGACCTATGCCGCCGGCCGCCAGATCTTCGACGACCTGTTCACCGCCGACCTCCCCGGCCGCGGCACGTGGCGCGTGGCGGGCGCGACCGCCGATCCCGGCTCGCTTCCCTGCCCCGCCGTCGAGTTCGTCTCGCTCACCGACCGCATCGTCCCCGCCGCGAGCGCCGCCGGCCTGCCCGACCGCCGCGAGCTGCGGCTCGGCCATGTCGGGATGGTCGTCGGCTCGTCGGCCAAAAGGTCTCTGTGGCAACCGCTTGCCGACTGGCTAACCGCGCTGCCGCTCACTAGATAGCGGGCAAACAACCGGAGTCCCGCACCCATGACCGAAGTCGTGATCACCGCCGCCAAGCGCACCCCCGTCGGCAGCTTCCTCGGCGCCTTCGCCGCGACCCCCGCGCACGAGCTCGGCCGGATCGCGATCGAAGCGGCGTTGGAGCAGGCCGGGGTCAAGGGCGAGGAAGTGTCGGAGGTGATTCTCGGCCAGGTGCTCACCGCCGCGCAGGGCCAGAACCCGGCGCGCCAGGCGTCGATGGCGGCGGGCGTGCCCAAGGAAGTCCCCGCCTGGGGCCTCAACCAGGTGTGCGGCTCGGGCCTGCGCGCGGTCGCGCTCGCGGCGCAGGCGGTGCAGACCGGCGACGCCACGATCGTCGTCGCCGGCGGGCAGGAATCGATGTCGCTGGCGGCGCATGCGCAGTCGCTTCGCGCCGGCGCCAAGATGGGTGACGTCGGGCTGATCGACACGATGATCAAGGATGGCCTGACCGACGTGTTCAACGGCTATCACATGGGCATCACCGCCGAGAATCTCGCCGAGCAGTACCAGGTGACCCGCCGCGAGCAGGACGAGTTCGCCGTGCGCTCGCAGAATCTCGCCGAGGCCGCGCGCTCGGAGGGCCGCTTCAAGGACGAGATCGCGCCGGTCACGATCAAGGGCCGCAAGGGCGACACCGTGGTCGAGCAGGACGAATATATCCGCGCCGGCGCCACGCTCGACAGCGTCGCCGGCCTGCGTCCCGCCTTCAAGAAGGACGGCACGGTCACCGCGGGCAACGCCTCGGGCCTCAACGACGGCGCCGCGGCATTGGTGGTGATGAGCCGCGAGGAGGCCGAGAAGCGCGGCGCGCCGGTGCTCGCCACGATTCGGAGCTGGGCGACCGCCGGGGTCGATCCCTCGATCATGGGCATCGGCCCGGTCCCCGCGTCGAAGAAGGCGCTGGCGAAGGCCGGCTGGACCGTCGCCGATCTCGACCTGATCGAGGCCAACGAGGCGTTCGCCGCGCAGGCGCTGTCGGTCGGCAAGGAGCTCGGCTTCGATCCCGACAAGGTCAACGTCAACGGCGGCGCGATCGCCATCGGCCACCCGATCGGCGCCAGCGGCGCGCGCGTGCTCACGACTCTGCTGTACGAAATGCAGCGCCGCGATGCGAAGAAGGGGCTGGCGACGCTGTGCATCGGCGGCGGCATGGGTATCGCGATGTGCGTCGAGCGCGCCTGAGTTCAGGCGCGCATCTTCGCGTGCGCAACAATCGAAATGCCGCAGCTTCCGCTGTGATTTTTTCGTTACACTCTGCCCTATGTTGCATTGCACAAATGTGACATTCACGCCACACCGCCGTCATAAATGCAGGCTCGCGGGCAAGCTTTCCTTGCCACAGGATGAACAAGACGGTTTCCTATGAAACGGACCGGCATTCAGCCGGGAGCATAGGGGATTCAAATGAACATCAGCCGCCTTCTGACGGCGACCGCGCTTGCCAGCGCGGCTTTCGCCTTTCCGCAGATCGCATATGCCCAGGACGAAGCAGCTGCGGCGACCGAGGACTCGGAAGAGACCGTCGTCGTTACCGGGTCGCGCATCCGCCGCCCCAACGACGAATCGGCTGCACCGATCACGACGGTTACGGCTCAGGAAATCTTCGACAGCGGTCGCGTTTCGGTGGGCGACGTCCTCAATGACCTGCCGCAGCTTCGCTCGACCCTAGGTTCGCAGAACTCGACCAGCGGTCTCGGCACGCGCGGCTTGAACTTCCTCGACCTGCGCGGCCTCGGGCGTTCGCGCACGCTGACCCTGATCAACGGCCGCCGTCAGGTTTCGGCCGACATCATCAACGGCGTGTTCTCGAACCAGGGCTCGTCGATCGACATCAACACGATCCCGACCGACCTGGTTCAGAGCATCGACATCCTGACCGGTGGTGCCTCGGCGGTCTACGGCTCCGACGCCGTCGCCGGCGTCGTCAACTTCGTGCTGAAGACCGATTTCGAAGGGGTCAAGGTCACCGGCCGGACCGGCATCAGCAAATATGGCGACGCGGGCAACCAGTATTTCTCGGTGACCGCGGGCACCAACTTCGCCGAGGGCCGGGGCAACGTCGCGATTAGCGCCGAATTCGCCCACCAGCAGGACTATTACGCCTCCGGCCGCTGGAACCTGCGCCAGAACGACGCCTTTGTGGTCGTCGATACCGACGGGTCGCCGTCGGCGGACAATGTGTTCGATCGCGTCTTCTATCGCGACCTGCGCAGCACCACGATCTCGCTCGGCGGCCAGCTCGGCTTCCGCTACGCCAACACGCCGACGGCGCCGTGCGGCGTCGATGCGGTGGGATCCTCCTTCACCTGCGCCTATCTGTTCCAGCCGGGCGGCTCGCTCGTCCAGCAGAATGGCCTGCGCGTCGGTCTCGGCCCGAACGGCAACTTCGTCGGCGGCAACGGCACGACCAGCCGCGAAGGCGAGCTGGTCGCGCTGTCGCCGGATCTCAAGCGCTATGTCGTCAACCTGATCGGTCACTTCGAGGTTTCGCCGGCGTTCGTGCCGTTCGTCGAAGCGAAGTATGTCCGTACCGAAGCGTTCGGCTCGCAGAGCGGTCCGTTCTTCTCGCAGGGCCAGACGCTGGGTGACAACACGGCGATCGCCGGTTTCTTCGATCGCTCCTACGGCAGCACGACCGGCGCGGTGAACCGTGAGGGCATCCGCCTCGACAACCCGTATCTGACGGCGCAGGCTCGTGCGATCATCACGCAGCAGCTGACGGCGGCGATCAACTCGGGCGTGAACCCCAACACCGGCGTTGCGTTCGGCACGACGGCGGCGGGCCTCGCCAACCAGGCGGCGTCGCTGGCGCAGGTCACGGCGGGCACCTACCGCTTCTCGCTGCGCCGCAACTGGCTCGACCTCGGCGCACGCGACGAGCAGATCAAGCGCGACACCTACCGGATCGTGGCGGGTATCCGCGGCGATTTCTTCGACGACTTCAATTACGAAGTGAACGTCAACTATGGCGAGCACCACGAGACCAACGTCATCACGGGCAACGTCAACCGTCAGCGCCTGCTGCTGGCGATCGATTCGACCACCAATGGCGCGGGCCAGATCGTCTGCCGCTCGCAGGTGACGCCTGCCTATGCCGGCCTCGACCGCGCCGGCAACCCGACGCAGCTCGCCGCCGACGTGGCCGCCTGCGTCCCGCTGAACCCGTTCGGCGAAGGCTCGGTGTCGCAGGCCGCGAAAGACTATCTGCTGATGGACACGCGCGCCGAGGGCAAGACGACCCAGTTCGTCGCTTCGGCGTTCGTCGGCGGCACGCTCAGCAAGCTGTTCGATCTGCCGGGTGGTCCGATCGCGTTCGCCATCGGCGGCGAGTATCGCCGCGAAACGCTGGCCTATGATCTCGATGACCTGACGTCGGCGGGCTACGCCTTCTACAACGCGCTGCCCGAATTCGACGCACCGGCGTTCGAAGTGACCGAAGCGTTCGGCGAGCTTTCGCTGCCGCTGCTCAAGGACATCTTCCTGATCAACGAACTGACCATCCATGGGTCGGGCCGGATTTCGAAGTACAAGGGCAACGACGATCTGACCTACACCTATGGCGGCGACGTCGTGTGGAAGCCGATCCCGGATCTGGCGATCCGCGGCGCCTATGCGCGTTCGGTCCGCGCGCCGTATATCGGTTCGCTCTACACGCCGCAGGCCCAGAACTTCCTGGGCAACGCGACCGATCCGTGCTCGGCGCGAAACATCGGCGCGGGCTCTGCGACGCGTGCGGCGAACTGCGCGGCGGCCGGTCGTCCGGGCGGCACCAGCGCCGCTGCGGGCACCTATGACTTCGCCTACACCTCGTCGCTCGAATATCGTAACGGCGGCAACCCGGACCTAAAGCCTGAAAAGTCCGACTCGTACACGGTCGGCGCGGTCCTGCAGCCCCGCTTCGTGCCGGGTCTGTCGATCTCGGCCGACTATTACGACATCCAGGTGAACGACGTCATCTCGACGGTCGCTGCGCAGACGGTCATCAACCAGTGCTACGACTCGCCGACGCTCGACAACCCGTTCTGCCCGCTGTTCCAGCGTGCCGGCTCGGGCGGCGGCCCGCGTGGTGAGCAGGAGTTCCGCATCCTGGAAGGCTCGCTGCTCGCGGCGCCGGCAAACTACGCGAAGTTCAAGGTTCGCGGCATCGACATCAACGCTGCCTACAACCACCGCTTCTCGTGGGGCGAAATCGCTCTGAAGGGCGTGTACACGCACGTCATCCAGAACGACGCGTTCCAGGATCCGACTCGCCCGAACTTCAAGAACGTCTTCACCGGCGAACTGGGCGATCCGCAGGATGCGTTCAACATCAGCGCGGACGGCAAGTTCGGCAAGGTGCGCGTCGGCTATTCCATGCGTTGGCTGGGCAAGCAGTATCTCAACACCTGGGAAGACTATAATGCCGTCAACGGCCAGCCGGCTCAGAACACCGACTATGCCGATATCAAGATGTACCCGGTGGTGACGTATCACGACATCCGGCTGGGCTATGACGTCAACGAGCAGTTCGAGTTCAACCTCGGCGTCAACAACATCGGCGATACGGTTCCGCCTTACGGCTTGACCGGCGTCGGTGCCGGCTCGGGCATCTACGACAACCGCGGCCGCTTCTTCTATATCGGCGCGACCGCGAAGTTCTGATCCGTCGCAACAGATCGAACGAATTCGGGGCCGGAAGGAAACTTCCGGCCCCGTTTCTATTCCACGTTCAGGAACGTTTCTCGCTCAGCTGGACAAGCCAGCCGCCGTCACCGCGCCCCGGTCTTCACTCGCGTATAGGGCACGAAATCGCCGAGCACCGCAAAGCCGCTCCACATGCGCGAGCTGCGGTCGATCAGGTCGACCTTGTCGACGTTGCACAGCTGGCTGCCATAGATCTTGGTCAGCAGGATATCGTCGTCGTCGAGCTGGTCGGCGCCCGAACGCGGGCGGTTGACGTAGAGCTTCGAGCCGCTGCGATAGACGATCGCGGTCTTGTCGATGATCGTGCTGTTGTCCATCGCGTGCGTCGGCAGGCACTTGACCGGCTTGCCGGCCACGCGGCCCTCGAGCATCTTGGCCAGCTCGGCTTCCCCCTTGGGATATGCCTTTTCCTCGGCCATCGCGGCACCGGGAAGCGCCAGCAGCGCGAGCGAGGCGGCAGTCAGCAATGCGCGCATCTCACTTCTCCTTCAAACTAGTGTGAAGAAGATGGTGCCCGATTGCCCCTTTCGCAACGCTGAACCGTTCGCCGCTCTATTCCCACAACCGGTCGAACCGCGCGCCGAGCCCGGTGATCAGCTCATATTGCGACAGGCCCGAACGCGCCGCGGTCTGCGGCAGGCTGTAGTCGATCGTCACCCAGTCGCCCTCGGCCAGGTGCGGCGCACCGCTCATGTCGAGCGCGGTCAGGTCCATCGACACGCGCCCGATCACGGGCAGCTCGATATCCCCCGCCCATGCCAGCCCCTTGCCCGAGAAGCAGCGCAGATAGCCGTCGGCATAGCCGAGGTTGACGATCCCCACCTCGGTATCCGCCGGTGCTGTCCAGGTCGCGTTGTAGCCGACGCTCTGCCCCGCCGGGACCAGCCGCCGCTGGAGCAGCTGCGCCTGCGGGAACACCACCTGGCGGATCTGCGCCGCGAACGCCGCCGCCTGCACCCCGCCATAGAGCGCGATGCCCGGCCGGGTGAGGTCGAAGGCATAGTCGGCGCCCAGCGCGATCCCCGCCGAATTCGCAAGGCTCATCCGCTTCGCCGCGGTCCGCCCGGCGAGCGCCGCGAAGCGCTCGCGCTGCAGCGCGTTGAGCGGCACGTCCTCGTCGGCGCAGGCGAGATGGCTCATCAGCGTCTCGACCGTTAGCCCGTCGAGCAGGCCGGCCGCGACATCCTCGGGCCGGATGCCGAGGCGGTTCATCCCCGTGTCGACCATCACGTCGCACGCCCCGCCGCCGGCTTCGCGCCAGCGCCGCACCTGCTGCACCGTGTTGAGCACCGGCCGCGCCGATCCCGCCGCCAGCGCGGCCGGCAGATCCTCCTCGCGCACGCCGTGCAGCACCGACACCGCCACGCCGAGATCGGCAAGCGCCAGCGCCTCGCGCCAGGTGGCGACGAAGAAGTCGCGGCACCCCGCCCCCGCCAGCCGCCGCACCACCTGCTGCGCGCCCAGCCCATAGCCGTCCGCCTTGACCGCGGCGCCGCACGCCGCCGGCCCGCTCGTCGCGGCGAGGAACCGCCAGTTGGAGACCAGGGCGTCGCCGTCGAGGCGCAAGCGAAGGGGCGCGGGAATCATCCCCTCCGGTTAGGGACGCTTCCCCGCCGCCGCAATCACGCGTTCTTGTAGAGGTCGCTTTCCTTGAGGAAGAACAACGTCACGAGCAGCGCCATCGCCACCACGATCCAGGTGTACCACAGCCCCGAATAGGGGTCGCCGCTCCTCGCCACCATATATTGGCTGATCAGCGGCAGGAATCCGCCGAAATAGCCGGTGCCGACATGATAGGGGATCGACATCGAGCTGTAGCGGATGCGCGGCGGGAACAGCTCGGCGAGCAGCGCCGCGACCGGGCCGTAGGTCGCGCCCGACAGCGCCGCCAGCGCGACGATCGCGAGCAGGATCAGGACGATGTTGCCCGCGCTCGGCACCACGCGGTCGAGATTATAGCCCGCGTCCGCCAGCGCCCGGTCGATATCGGCGGGCTCGGTCGAGATCACCGGCACCTCGCCGATCGCGACCGCCGCCGACGGCGTCTGCGCCTTGGTATAGGGAACGCCCTTCTTCGAGAGATAGTCGAGCAGCTGGCCGCACGTGTCCTTCTGCCTGCTCGCGAACGGATCGTAGCTGCAGTCGGGGCCGGAGACGACCACGGGCGCATTGCGCGCGGCGTCCGCGAGTCCGGGGTTGGCGGCGCTCCCCATGACCCAGAACAGGGGAAACAGCAGCAGCAGCGTGAAGCCGTAGCCGATGATGATCGGCTTCTTGCGCCCGATCCGGTCGGACAGCTTGCCGAACAGGATGAACCAGAACAGCCCCGCCGCCGCGCCGCCGCCCGCGAGCAGCTGCGCCGTCACCGTATCGACTCGCATCGTGCCCTGGAGGAAGGACAGGACCGAGAAGGTCGCGGTGT
This sequence comes from Sphingomonas sp. MS122, assembly GCF_049532975.1. Classification (GTDB taxonomy): domain Bacteria; phylum Pseudomonadota; class Alphaproteobacteria; order Sphingomonadales; family Sphingomonadaceae; genus Sphingomonas. The sequence goes on from NZ_CP186695.1 coordinate 40,976, forward strand.
ACCAGATCACCGTCAGTCCCGCGGCGATCCCGAACAGCGCCACGAACAGCCGCTTGAGGTTGCCGGGATAGGTGAAGCTTTCGAGGAACGGGTTCTTGGCGGTCTCGCCCGCTTCCTTCATCGCGCGGAACACCGGGCTCTCGTTGAGCTTGACGCGCATCCACAGCGAGATGGCGAGCAGCGCGATCGAGAAGATGAAGGGCAGGCGCCAGCCCCACGCCTCGAACGTCTCGGGCGTCGTGCCGAAGCGCGTCCCCAGCACCACGATCAGGCTCAGCACGAAGCCGCCGCCGACGCTCGCCTGGATGAAGCTGGTGTGATAGCCGGCGCGGCCCTTGGGCGAATGCTCGGAGACGTAGATCGCCGCGCCGCCATATTCGCCGCCCAGCGCCAGCCCCTGCAGGATGCGCAGTCCGATCACGATCGCGGGCGCCGCCGCGCCGATCGATGCATAGGAGGGCACGAAACCAACGCCTGCCGTCGCGATCCCCATCAGCGTGATCGTGACGAGGAAGGTGTATTTGCGGCCGAGCTTGTCGCCGAGATAGCCGAACAGCACCGCGCCGAGCGGGCGGAAGCCGAAGCCGACCGCAAAGCCTGCCCAGGCATAGAGCGCCTCCATCACCGGATTGCCCGTCGCGAAGAAGGTGCGGCCGATGATGCCCGAGGCGGCGAGCGTGCCGTAGATGAAGAAGTCGTACCATTCGAACACGGTGCCGAGCGACGATGCGGTCACCACCTGCCGCATCTCGGCCTTGCTCGGCTCGTGCTCCGGTTGGATCTCTTCCGCCACGGTCGCCATCCAGAATCCCCCAATCCCGTTTGGCGCAAGGGTTTAACGCGTTGTCTAGGACGGGCAAGCAATCCGTTGCGGAGCCTTCTTTCGGTTGGCCCCGATCCCCGTTTGTTCTATGGCTGGTGGAAACAGAGGAGAGCGATGATGCGGCGCTTGGTTTTCTGTTTCGATGGTTCCTGGAACAAGCTGGATACGAAGAAGCACCCCACCAATGTCGTGCTGGTGGCGGAGAGCGTGCTGCCGGTCGACAACAAGGGCATTCATCAGATCGTCTATTATGACGAGGGCGTCGGCACCGCGCCGAACGAAACTTTTCGCGGCGGGGCCTTCGGCAAGGGCCTCAAGCTGAACATCCGGGAAGCCTATCGCTTCCTGATCTTCAACTACCAGGCGGGCGACGAGATCTTCGTGTTCGGCTTCAGCCGCGGCGCCTTCACCGCGCGCTCCTTCATCGGGTTCATCCGTTGCGCCGGAATCCTGAGCGTCAACGATGCGAACCAGATCAGCGAGGCCTGGGAACTCTATCAGCGTCATGCGGTCCGCGCGGACGACGATCCGGACGAGATCCTCGAGTTTCGCGCCAAATACTGCCCCGCGATCTGCATCAGCGAAAGCGAGCGGAAGTGGCGCGCCGCCAATGGGCGCGCCGATGGAGCCATCCTGCGCATCCGTTACTGCGGCGTGTGGGACACGGTGGGTTCGCTCGGGTGGAAAGTGGTCCGGGCGGTGTTCGATCGAAGCCCGGACAAGAGCTATTCCAGGCACGACACCGAACTCAGCGCGACGGTCGAGGCGGGGCGCCATGCCCTCTCGATCGACGAGCGCCGGTGCGTCTTCATGCCCACCTTGTGGCGCAACGTGCGCGACCTCAACGCGCGCGCCGGCAAGGATCACTATGCGGAGGATGCGCCGTTCCAGCAGAAATGGTTCGCGGGCGATCACGGTTCGGTCGGCGGCGGCGGGCCGGAACGCGGCCTGTCCAACGCGGCGCTGCACTGGGTGCTGCGCGGCGCGATCGACCAGGGGCTCGATGTCCGTATCGACGGGCGGTCGCAGTTGCGCGACATCCGCTACAACGCCTCGGCGCCGCTGCACAACACGCCGCTGGAGGGCGGGAATCCGATCGGGGACGCGTGGATGCGGCTGAAGGCATGGGCGCTGACCGGGGATCGCTCCGGCCCCGACGAGATCAACGACCTGCATCCCTCGACGCTTCGGCGATGGTTCCTCCCGGAGGATCAGCTGCCCGAGCGCAAGCCCTATCGCCCGAAACCGCTCGCCCGGCTGAAGGACGAGATCGAGAAGGCGCGCGATACCTATGTGCCCATCGAGACCAAGGCCGAAGCTCGCACCCATGTCGTGGCGCTCAACGACACCCTGGGCAGGATCGCGAGGAAATATCTGGGCGATGCCAAGCGCTATCCGGAAATCTTCGAGCTCAACCGCAGCGTGCTCGATTCGCCGGACGACGTGTTTCCGGGCCAGGTCCTGGTGATTCCGCCAGCCCCTCTGGACGTGGCGGGTGCCGGGCCGCCGTCTCCGGCCCCGCCCTCGCCCTGACGGTTCCCGGCCTTCCCGCCCGGCCGATTAGCCTCTACTGCCCCGCGGATGCTGCGTCTCTCCGGCCTTTCCCTTCCGCTCGACCATGCGCCCGACGCGATCGCGCCCGCCATCTGCCGGCGGCTGGGCATCGCGCCCGCCGATCTCGTCGCCTGGACGCTGTTCAAGCGCGGCAACGACGCCCGCCGCCGCAACGCGATCCAGCTCGTCTACACGCTCGACATCGACCTGAAGAACGAGACCGAGGTGCTCGCGCACCTCGCCGGGGACAAAGATGTCCGCCCTACCCCGGACATGGCGTACCGCCCGCCCGTCACCGCACCCGGAGGCTGGTCGGGCCTGCGCCCGGTGGTGATCGGCGCGGGTCCCTGCGGCCTGTTCGCCGGCCTGATCCTGGCGCAAATGGGCTTCCGTCCGATCATCCTCGACCGCGGCAAGATCGTGCGCGAGCGGACCAAGGATACCTGGGGCCTGTGGCGCCGCGCCGAGCTCAACCCCGACAGCAACGTCCAGTTCGGCGAGGGCGGCGCGGGCACCTTCTCCGACGGCAAGCTCTATTGCCGGGTCAAGGATCCGCGCTTCCTCGGCCGCAAGGTGCTGGAGGAGTTCGTGCACGCCGGCGCCCCCGACGACATCTTGTGGGAGGCGCATCCGCACATCGGCACCTTCCGTCTCGTCACCATGGTCGAGAGCATGCGCCGCTCGATCGAGGCGCTGGGCGGCGAATATCGCTGGCAGACGCGGGTCGACGATCTCGAGCTCGAGCGGCTGCCCGGCGGCAAGCGGCTGCGCGGGCTCCATCTCCACGACGGCGGCTTCCTCGAAGCCGATCATGTCGTCATGGCCGTCGGCCACAGCGCGCGCCCGACCTTCGAGATGCTCCACCGCCGCGGCGTGTTTCTCGAAGCCAAGCCCTTCTCGATCGGCGTGCGCATCGAGCATCCACAGAGCTGGGTCGACCAGGCGCGCTACGGCAGCTGCGCCGGCCACCCGGACCTCGGCGCCGCCGCCTACAGCCTCGCCCACCACGCCTCGAACGAGCGCACCGTCTACAGCTTCTGCATGTGCCCGGGCGGGCGCGTCGTCGCCGCGACCAGCGAGGAGGGCCGCGTCGTCACCAACGGGATGAGCCAATATTCGCGCGCCGAGTTCAACGCCAATTCCGGCCTCGTCGTCGGCATCGATCCGGCGCGCGACTATCCCGACGGCCCGCTCGCCGGCATCGCCTTCCAGCGCCATTGGGAAAGCCTCGCCTTCGAGGCGGGCGGCCGCAACTACCACGCCCCCGGCCAGCGCGTCGGTGACTTCCTCGCCGCCCGGCCCTCGACGCAGCTCGGCGAGATCGTCCCCAGCTACAAGCCGGGCGTGACGATGACTGACCTGTCGCGCTGCCTCCCCGCCTTCGCGGTCGAGGCGATCCGCGAGGCGCTGCCCGTGTTTGGCCGCCAGATCGCGCGCTACGACCATCCCGACGCGGTGATGACCGGGGTCGAGACGCGCACCTCCTCCCCCGTGCGCATCACCCGCGGCAGAGACTTCCAGAGCCTCAACGTGGAGCGGCTGTTCCCCGCGGGCGAGGGCGCGGGCTATGCCGGCGGCATCCTCTCCGCCGCGATCGACGGCATCAAGGTCGCCGAAGCCGTCGCGGCGAGCATCACCGCTGCGCGATAGCTCCCACACCGGCTAGGGCAGCGCGCCTACGATCGCGGCACACGAGTCGCCACACTCCCCGTTCATCACCGGACAGGTGAACGCGCCGATGCGGGAAAAGCCAACATGTTGTGCGACATGTTCCACTTTTCCTCTCGCAATCTGCCTCGCCGCCGCTCTCCCATAACCGCTCGAAAGCACGCATTTCCGCGGCTTTCGCACGGTTCCACGTAGAACCTATTTGGTTAAACTCGGCGGATTGATGCCGCATGGGGCGTTCAGCCCGGATTGAACCTCTTCCCCCTGCTCCGCGCCCAGCTCGCCCAGCGAGCCCTCGGCGCGCGCCTTGCGGCCATAGACCAGCTCGAACAGCGGCGAGGCCATCAGCGTGGTCACGATCGCCATCAGCACCAGGATCGAGAACAGCGCCGGGGTGATGATCCCGCGCTGAAGCCCGATGTTGATGATGATCAGCTCCATCAGGCCGCGCGCGTTCATCAGCGCGCCGATCGCCATCGCGGTCGGGTTGTCCTGCCCGGTCAGCCGTGCCGCGCCCCAGCAGGCGACGCCCTTGGCGGCGATCGACGCGACCAGGATGCCGCCCGCGATCAGGAACATCGACGGGTCGGCGAGCAGCGACATCTGGGTGTTGAGGCCCGAGAAGGTAAAGAAGATCGGCAGCAGCAGCACCACCGTCACCGGCTCCAGCATGCGCCGCACCTCGGTCGCGAACACGCCGCGCGGCATCACCGTGCCGAGCAGGAATCCGCCGAACACGGCGTGCAGCCCCGCCCAGTCCATGCCCAGCGCGGCGGCCGCGAACAGGATCAGCGTCACGCCGAGCAGCGACTGCGACACCTTGCCCTCGCGCGCCGCGATGCGCCCGAGCGGCGCGAGCAGGCGCGGCCCCGCGAACAGGATGAACAGGGCGAGCAGCCCCCCGCCGACGATCGCCTTGATCGCCACCATGGGGCCCGCGCCGAGGCTGGCGAGCACGATCGCCAGCACCGTCCACGCCGCCGCGTCGTCGATCGCGCCCGCCGACAGCGACAGCGTGCCCAGCCGGGTCCCGCTCAGCCCGCGCTCATGGATGATCCGCGCGAGCATCGGGAAGGCGGTGATCGCGATCGCCGCGCCCATGAACAACGTCGCCTGGACCTGGTCGACCCCGGCGGTGAACAGCCCCCCATTGGCGAGCAGCAGCGGCGCGATCAGCATCGCGATCAGGAACGGCGCCGCCATCCCCGCGATCGAGACCGAGGCGGCGCTTTTCACATTTGCGCGGAACTTGTCGCTGCGGAACTGCAGCCCGACCAGGAACATGTAGAGGCCGACGCCGAGCTGGGCGAGCACGAACAGCAGGGTGCGGCTGTCCTTGGGGAACAGCGCCTGCTGGATCTCGGGGAAGATCAACCCGAACAGCGACGGGCCGAGCACCACGCCGGCGATCATCTCGCCCACCACCTGCGGCTGTCCCAGCCACTTCCGCGCGGCCCAGCCGACCCCCCGCGCCGCCGCGATGATGATCGCGAGCTGCGCGAAGAAATAGATGCTGAGCTCCGCCGGCGCCATCGACTTGCCTCCCCTGCCGGACTCGTGCGGCCCGTGCCTATGTCAACGTTATCATCGCCAACGGGTCGGAACGCAATTCACATTCGCAGCGGCAGGTTTTCAGAGGATCTCGAGCCCGTTCAGTCCAGGTTCGGCCGCAGCCAGCGCTCCGCCTGTTCCAGGCTCACCCCGCGCCGCGCGGCATATTCCTCGAGCTGGTCGCGGCCGATGCGCGCCACGCCGAAATACTCGGCCTGAGGGTGCCCGAAATAGAAGCCGCTGACCGCCGCGGTCGGCAGCATCGCGAAGCTCTCGGTCAGGCTGATGCCGGTGTTCTTGTGCGCATCGAGCATGTCGAACAGGATCGGCTTGAGGCTGTGCTCGGGGCAGGCGGGATAGCCCGGCGCCGGGCGGATGCCGCGATATTCCTCCTTGATCAGCGCCTCGTTGGTCAGCTGCTCGCCCTCGGCATAGCCCCACAGCGCCGTGCGCACATAGTGATGCAGCCGCTCGGCGAACGCCTCGGCCAGGCGGTCGGCCAGCGCCTTGAGCAGGATGTCGCTGTAATCGTCGATCGCGTTCTTGAAGCGCGCGAGATGCGGCTCGATGCCGTGGATGCTCACCGCGAAGCCGCCGATCCAGTCGCCCTGGCGGTCGATGAAGTCGGCGAGGCACATGTTCGCCCGCCCCTCCCGCTTCTGGATCTGCTGGCGCAGCATGGGGAGCGTCACATGCTTCTCGTCCTCGACATGGACGATGATGTCGTCGCCCGCGCGCCGGCACGGCCACAGCCCCGCGACGCCGCGCGCCGTCAGCCACTTCTCCTCGATGATGCGGTCGAGCATCTTCTGCGCGTCGGCGAACAGCGAGGTCGCGCTTTCGCCCACCACCTTGTCCTGCAGGATCGCGGGATAGACCCCGGCCAGCTCCCACGCGCGGAAGAACGGCGTCCAGTCGATATATTGGCGCAGGTCCTTGAGGTCCCAGTCGGGAAAATTGTGCACGCCGGGCATGCGCGGCTTGGCGGGCTTGAGGCTCATGTCCGCCTCGAATGCGTTGTCGCGCGCGACCGCGATCGGGACCAGCTCGCTCTGCCCCTTGTTGGCGCGGGCGATACGCACCGCCTCATATTCGTCGGCGACCTTGGCGACGTAATCGTCGCGGATCGTGTCGGAGACGAGCGTCGTCGCCACGCCCACCGCGCGGCTCGCGTCGAGCACGTGCACCACCGGCCCGTCATAGGCCGGCGCGATCTTGAGCGCGGTGTGGACCTTGCTCGTGGTCGCCCCGCCGATCAGCAGCGGCATCGTCATCTGGGCGCGTTTCATCTCCTCGGCGACGGTCACCATCTCGTCGAGGCTCGGCGTGATCAGGCCGGAGAGCCCGATCATGTCGGCATCATTCTCGTTCGCCGCCTCCAGGATCTTCGACCACGGCACCATCACGCCGAGATCGACCACCTCGAAGCCGTTGCACTGCAGCACCACGCCGACGATGTTCTTGCCGATATCGTGGACGTCGCCCTTGACGGTGGCCATCACGACCTTGCCCTTGCCCTTGGCGCCCGGCTCCTTCTGCGCCTCGATGAAGGGCAGCAGGTGCGCCACGGCCTTCTTCATCACGCGCGCCGATTTCACGACCTGCGGCAGGAACATCTTGCCGCTGCCGAACAGGTCGCCGACGACGTTCATCCCGTCCATCAGCGGCCCCTCGATCACCTCGATCGGCTTGGCCGCCTTGAGCCGGCATTCCTCCGTATCCTCGACGACATATTGGTCGATGCCCTTGACCAGCGCATGCTCGAGCCGCTTCTCGACCGCCCAGCCGCGCCACTCCGCCGCCTGCTTCTCGGCCACCGCGTCGGTGCCGCGGAACTTCTCGGCCAGCGCCACCAGCCGCTCGCCCGCCTCGGCGTCGCGGTTGAGGATCACGTCCTCGCACGCGGTGCGCAGCTCGGGGTCGATCGCGTCATAGACGTCGAGCTGCCCGGCATTGACGATCGCCATGTCGAGCCCGGCGGGGATCGCATGATAGAGGAACACCGAGTGCATCGCGCGCCGCACCGGCTCGTTGCCGCGGAACGAGAAGCTCAAGTTCGACAAGCCGCCCGAGAAATGCACGTGCGGGCAGCGCGCCTTGATCTCCTTCACCGCCTCGATGAAGTCGACGCCATAGTTGTTGTGCTCCTCGATCCCGGTCGCGACCGCGAACACGTTGGCGTCGAAGATGATGTCCTCGGGCGGGAAGCCGATGCCGACCAGCAGCTTGTAGGCGCGCTCGCAGATCTCGACCTTGCGCTGCCGCGTGTCGGCCTGCCCGACCTCGTCGAACGCCATCACCACCACCGCGGCGCCATAGGCCATGCATTTGCGCGCATGTTCGAGGAACTGGTCGACGCCTTCCTTCATGCTGATCGAGTTGACGATCGGCTTGCCCGAGACGCATTTCAGCCCGGCCTCGATCACGTCCCATTTCGAGCTGTCGATCATCACCGGCACGCGCGCGATGTCGGGCTCGGCGGCGATGAGCTTGAGGAAGGTCGTCATCGCCTCGTGCGCGTCGAGCAGGCCTTCGTCCATGTTGACGTCGATCACCTGCGCGCCGTTCTCGACCTGCTGGCGCGCGACCTCGACCGCGGCGGCATAGTCGCCGGCCATGATCAGCTTCTTGAACTTGGCCGATCCGGTGACGTTGGTCCGCTCGCCGACATTGACGAAGCTGGTGGAGGTGGTGGCGTTCAATTCAATCCCCGTCATCCCGGCGAAAGCTGGGATCTTTCTAAACTTGACGTGCGCCTGCCGCACCAGACCCAGCGTTGACCTTCGGTCGCCCTTCGGGTCGCTGGGGTGACGATTTAAGCCGCCATCGTGAACGGCTCGAGCCCGGCCAGCCGCGTGCGCACCTCCGGCGTCGGGATCGCGCGCGGCGGCAGGCCCTTCACCGCCTCGGCGATCGCCCGGATATGCTCCGGCGTCGAGCCGCAGCAGCCGCCGAGCACATTGACTTGCGCTTGCTCGGCCCACTCGCCGACCAGTCCGGCGGTGGTGGCCGGTGCCTCGTCATAAGCGCCGAGCTCGTTGGGCAGGCCGGCATTGGGATAGACCATGATCAGCGTGTCGCAGAGGCCGCTCAGCGTCTTCACGTGTGGCCGCAGTTGCTCCGCGCCGAACGAGCAGTTGAGCCCGATCGTCACCGGCTTGGCATGCCGCACCGCGTGCCAGAACGCCTCGACCGTGTGGCCCGAGAGGTTGCGCCCGGACAGGTCGGTCAGCGTCATCGACAGCATGATCGGCAAATCGCGGCCGAGTGCCTCGCCCGCCTCGATCGCGGCCATGATCCCGGCCTTGGCGTTGAGCGTGTCGAACACCGTCTCGATCAGCACGAAGTCGATCCCGCCCTCGACCAGCGCGTCGATCTGCTCGCGATAGACGTCCTTGAGGTAATCGAAGTCGATCTCGCGATAGCCCGGGTCGTTGACGTCGGGCGACAGCGACAGCGTCTTGTTGGTCGGCCCCAGGGCGCCGGCGACGAAGCGCGGACGGCCGTCCTTCGCCTCGAACTCGTCGGCGATCGAGCGCGCCAGCTTGGCGCTCTCATAATTGATCGCGTGGACCAGATGCTCGGCGCCGTAATCGGCCTGGCTGATCCGGTTGGCCGAGAAGGTGTTGGTCTCGGCGATATCCGCTCCCGCCTCGAAATAGGCGCGGTGGATCGATGCCGGCACCTCGGGCATGGTCAGCGCGAGGATGTCGTTGTTGCCCTTCTGGTCATGGCTGAGGCCGAGGTCGCCGGCATAGGCCGCCTCGTCGAGCTTCCAGTTCTGGATCTCGGTCCCGAACGCGCCGTCGGTGATCAGGATGCGCTTGGCCGCTTCCGCCAGCAGTTTCTCGCGCGCGGTCATGCCGCCTTCTCCCCAGCATTGTCGGTGGGCCGCACGCCCAGCAGATGGCAGATCGCGTAGCTCAGCTCGGCGCGGTTGAGCGTGTAGAAATGGAACTGGCGCACGCCGCCGGCATAGAGCTTGCGGCACAATTCCGCCGCCAGCGTCGCCGCGACGAGCTGGCGCGCCGCCGGGTGATCGTCCAGCCCCTCGAACAGCCGCGCCATCCACGCCGGCACCGCCGTGCCGCACATCGCCGACATGCGCACCACGCTGGCATAGTTCATCACCGGCATGATCCCCGGCACGATCTCCGCCTCGATCCCGGCGGCCGCAGCCTGGTCGCGGAAGCGCAGGAAGGTCTCCGGCTCGAAGAAGAACTGCGTGATCGCGCGGTTGGCGCCCGCATCGATCTTGCGCTTCAAATTATCGAGGTCGTGCGCCGCATCGGGCGAGTCCGGGTGGCATTCGGGATAGGCCGCGACCGAGATCTCGAACGGATGCAGCTTGCGCAGCCCGGCGACCAGGTCCGCGGCATTCTCATAGCCGCCCACCGGCGAGGTGAACTTGGCCCCCGCCGTCGGCGGATCGCCGCGCAGCGCGACGATGTGGCGCACGCCCGCCGCCCAATATTCCTCGGCGACCGCATTGATCTCCTCGCGCGTCGCCTCGACGCAGGTGAGGTGCGCGGCGGCCGCGATCGGCGTCTCGCGCGCGATGCGGGCGACGGTGTTGTGGGTGCGCTCGCGGGTCGATCCGCCCGCGCCGTACGTCACGCTGACGAAGCGCGGACCCAGCGGCGAGAGCGTCTGGATCGACTCCCACAGCGTCTCCTCCATCTTCTCCGTCTTGGGCGGGAAGAATTCGAAACTGACATCGATGTCGCCGGCCACGTCCGCGAACAGCGGCGCACCCGGATCCAAACGCACACTCATGCTGCCTTCACTTTCCCAAGAGCCTGGCCCGCCTTGCGCGCCAGCCACAATTTCACCGTCAGCTCGCCGCCCTCTAGCGTCTCGGTCATGACCGGCGCCAGATCCGCCGCCTCGAACCAGCCGAGCATCTGCTCGTCCGAGAAGCCGAGCCGTACATGCCCCTCGCGCTGGCGCAGTTCCTCGCGGTCGTGCGGGGCGAAGTCGGCGATCAGCAGCCGCCCGCCGTCGCCCAGTACGCGCGCCGCCTCGCGGATCGCCGCGCCCGGCTGCTGCGCGAAATGGAGCACATGATGCAGGATCGCCGCGTCCGCCTCGTCGTCCGCCATCGGCAGCGCATAGAGATCGGCCTGGCGCAGCTCGGCATTGGCGAGACCCTGCCCCGACAGCTTGGCGCGCGCGAGCCGCAGCATCTCCGAGCTGCGATCGATCCCGAGCGCGCTCTTCGCCCGCGGCGCGAACAGTTCGAGCATCCGGCCGGTGCCGGTGCCGATGTCGATCAGCCGCTCGATCGGAAGCTCGCCCAGCGCCGCGGCCATCGCCGCTTCGACCTCGCTCTCGGCGACATGGAGCGAACGGATCGCGTCCCATTCGCCGGCATGCGTTTCGAACCACTCCTCGGCCGCCGCGGCGCGATCGGCGCGCACCGCCGCCAGCCGGGCGCTGTCCGCCACCGCCCAGTGATCGGCATCGTCCGCCGACCAGGCGTCGAGCGCCGCCAGCACCGGCCGAACATGGCGATCGCTGCCCAGCGCGACGAACACCCAGCTTCCCTCCTTGCGCCGCTCGGCAAGGCCCGCGTCGCAGAGGATCTTCACGTGCCGCGAGACGCGCGGCTGGCTCTGGCCGAGCACCTGTGCGAGTTCGCCGACGCTGAGCTCCATCGAGCGCAGCAGCGCGAGGATGCGCAGCCGGGTCGAATCCGCGAGGGCGCGGAAGATTTCGAGCGCGATCTTCATGGGATTAGAGATATAAAGATATCTTTATATCAGGTCAACCACGGGAGCGTGCGAAGGCGGTATCGACGACAGCCCATAATCCACTAAGCTCCTGCGCGAACGCATATATCGCGATCCGCGGATTTGAAGGGGGAAAGATTTCATGACTGACCGCAAGGACGATACGCCGCCCAGCACCGCAAAACCGGCGAAGCTTCCAGCCAGGGGCAGGCTGGACGGCGCGGCGCCCGAGCCGGAAGCGCAGGACAACACGGCGAAGGGGCGGAAGGGCGGCTGAAGCTGCCGGTCCGGTTCAGGCGGCGCGCGCTTCCTCGATGATCGGCACCAGCGCCATCAGGAACTGGTGCGCGCTCGCTTCCCAGGTGAAGCTGCGGCCATAGTCGGCGCAGGCGGCGCGATCCTTGGTCAGCGCTTCGGCGATCGCAATGTCGAGATTCTCGGCCATCGCCCCGGTCTCGGGCGTCAGGATATCCACCGGTCCGGTCACCGGATAGGCGGCGACTGGCGTGCCGCAGGCCAACGCCTCGATCATCACCAGGCCGAACGTGTCGGTCTTGCTCGGGAAGACGAAGACGTCGGCGGCGGCATAGGCGCTCGCCAGCTCGGCGCCGAACATCGGACCGAGAAAACGCGCGGCCGGATATTTCGCCTGCAGCGACGCCCGCGCCGGGCCGTCGCCGACCACCACCTTGGTGCCTGGATGCGTCGAGGCGAGGAACGCCTCGAGATTCTTCTCGACCGCGACGCGCCCGACATAGAGTTGCACCGGCCCGTCGAGTCCCGCCATCGCCGGATGCGGCTCGAGCCCCGGGCGGAAGTTGGCGAGATCGACGCCGCGGCCCCAGTGCCGCACCTGGGTCAGCCCGTGATCGATCAGCGCCTGGCGGATCGACGGGGTGGAGGCGAGGATCGACTGCGCCGGCGCGTGGAACCAGCGAATATAGCGCCACACCCACTCCGCCGGCACGCCCGAGCGCGCCTCGACATAGTCGGGAAACTGGGTGTGATAGGCGGTGGTGAACGGGAAATCGTGGCGCAGGCACCAGCGCCGCGCCGCCACGCACACCGGCCCCTCGGTTGCAAGATGCACCGCATGCGGCGAGAAATCGTCGAGCAGGTCGCCGATCGTGCGGCTGCGGACCATCGCAAGGCGGATCTCGGGATAGGTCGGGCACGGCACCGAGTAGAAGCGGTCGGGCGAGATCACGAGCACCTTGTGCCCCTGGCTCTCCAGCACCCGGCGCACCGATTGCAGCGTGCGAACGACACCGTTCACCTGGGGCTCCCAGGCGTCGGTTACGATCGCGATCCGCATCTCCTCGTCACTCAAGCAGCAGCCAGCGCCTCGACCCGTTCCGGGGCCGCGTCGCGTGCTGCGATCTCGTCGGCCCAATGGAGAATTTCCATCCGGCCATCGTAATGCTCGACGAGCGCGGTGCAACCCTCCACCCAATCGCCGTCATTATAGTATTCGATTCCGTCGATCTGGCGCATCTCGGCGGTGTGGATGTGCCCGGCGATCACGCCGTCGACGCCGCGCGCACCCGCTTCCTTCGCGACGATTTCCTCGAAGTTCGAGATGAACTCGACCGCGTTCTTGACCTTCTGCTTGGCGTGCTTGCTGAGCGACCAATAGGGCAGCCCGCGCCAGCGCCGGTATTTGTTGCACCAGCGGTTCAACGCCATCACCGCGGTGTAGGCCGCGTCGCCGAGATGCGCGAGCCAGCGATGCGACAGGGTGATCGCGTCGAACTCGTCGCCGTGCAGCACCAGCAGGCGCTTGCCGTCGGCGGTCTGGTGGATCGCCTGGCGCTTGATCTCGACCCCGCCGAAGTTCAGCCCGGTAAACTGGCGGAAGATCTCGTCATGGTTGCCGGGGATGTAGATCACCCGGGCGCCGCGCTTCGCGCGCTTGAGAATGCGCCAGACGATGTCGTTGTGCGCCGCCGGCCAGTAGAATTTCTTCTTGAGCTGCCACCCGTCGATGATGTCCCCGACCAGGTACATCGTCTCGCTGTCGACGTGATCGAGGAAGTCGATCAGCATCTCCGCGTTGCAGCCGCGCGTGCCGAGATGGATGTCGGAGATCCAGATCGTGCGATATTGCTTCCGCCCGCCGATCACTCGCTCGGGAATCGCCGGATTGGAAGCCGTGAAATCTGCAAGATCGGTTGCCGCCGCGTCGAACGGAAGCCGAGTAATCGTGGCCATGTTAGCCCCGCGGTTAAGTCCTTGCCCGCGCTGCCTATGAATCGGGAATGTTACAGCTGGGCGCGTCTGGACGTCATCGCGGTGTCACGCAGTGATGGGAATATACCCCTCTTGCCCCTCGACCCGCGCGATCCATGCCCGAACTGCCGGCCAGGGTGACAGCGAGAAGCCGCCCTCTTCGGCGACATGCGTATAGGCGTAGAGACAGATGTCCGCGACGCTCGGCCGATCGCCGACGAGCCAGTCGCGCGTCGCGAGATGCGCATCCATCAGCTTGAGCGCCGCCTCGCCGCCCGCACGCTTACCCGGCAGCATCGCGCGCTGGAGGTCGGAGAGATTATGCTCGCCGACCAGGCTCAGCCAGAAGCGCACCGTCGCGATGTTGGGCTCGTGGTTATATTGTTCCCAGAACATCCAGCGCAGCATGTCCGCACGGTCGAACGGATCGGCGGGGATCAGCGCGCTGCCGTCGGCGACGTAGAAGGCGGCGGCATTGCTCTCGGGCAGGAAGCGGTCGCCGTCCTGCAGCACCGGGATGCGGCCATTGGCATTGACGTTGGACAGGAACGCTTCGGTCCGGGTCTCGCCCTTCAGGATGTCATATTCGCGCCGCTCGATCGGCTTGCCTGTCAGCGCCGCGGCAAGCCGGATCTTGTAGCAGTTCCCCGACGCGGCATATTCATGCAGGATCAGTTCGGCCATGATACTCCCCGGTTGAAGCGCGGATCGCGCGTGACGGCCCAGCCCTTAACCACGCATGCCGCACCCGGGAAGCGCAAGCTCACCAAGCGCCGACGCGCATCGACATACGTATTCACCGCCACCCTCGCTTTACCCGAATGCGACGCCTTCCTATCCCGCCGCCAGCGGCCGGCGACGGGCCGGACAACGGGAGGAAAGCGATGGCGGGACTTGCTGGCCGGTGGTTGCAGAGGCTTGCATTCCTGCTGCTCGGCATCGCCGCGATTGGCGCCGCCCAGGCCAGCCCGCGCCTTGTGCGCCACACGGCATTCCAGTCGAGCCATGTACCCGCCCGCGACGTCACCGTTTGGCTGCCCGAGGGCTATCGTGAGGATGGGCCGCCGCTTCCCGTCGTCTACATGCAGGACGGGCAGAATCTCCACGAGGATGCGCGCGCGTTCGGCGGGGTGAGCTGGGGCGCCGGCGAAACCGCCGCGCGCCTGATCCGTGAGGGCCGAATCCCGCGGGTGATCATCGTCGGCATCGACAATTCGGCCGCGCGCGGCCGCGAGTATCTGCCGCAGCGCATCTACGACCTGCTGCCCGAGGCGAGCCGCGCGATGCTCGACGCGGGCTGGGGCGCACCGCAATCCGACGCGTATCTCCGGTTCCTCGTGCGCGAGCTCAAGCCCTTCATCGACGCGCATTATCGTACCCGCACGGACCGGGCAGCGACCTTCGTCATGGGCTCGTCGATGGGCGGCCTCATCTCGCTCTACGCGCAAACCGAGTATCCCGAGGTCTTCGGCGGCAGCGCGTCGCTGTCGATGCACTGGCTGCTCGGCAATTCGAGCGCCCCGTTGCCGCCGCCTTCTCGCTACACCGGCCAGGTGCTGCGCGCGTTCGAGACCTATCTCACGCTCAGCCACCTCACGCCGGGGCGGCACCGCATCTATCTCGACCGCGGCACCGAGACGCTCGACGCTCGCTACGTCCCCTATACCGCGCCGTTCGAGGCGTTCATGCGGCGCGCCGGCTGGCGCCAGGGCGAACATTTCGACAGCCGCATCTATCCGGGCACCGATCACAGCGAGAAGGCGTGGCGGGCGCGGCTCGCCGATCCGCTGGCCTTCCTGCTGGCACCGCTGCTCTCACCGGAGGGCGGTGCCGAGACGCGGGCCGAAGCCGCCCGGCGCGCGCAGGTCGCCGCCGCACCGTCGCCCGAAGACTATCTGCTCGCGAAGTTCCGCAGCGCCGACATCGTGCTGCTCGCCGAGGACCACGCGGTAAAGCAGAACATCGCCTTCGTGATCAACGCGATTCCCCGGCTCTACGCCGCGGGCGTTACCAACCTGGTCATGGAATTCGGCGCCGAGGAGGACCAGGCTCGACTCGACCGGCTGGTGACCGCGCCTGCTTATGACGCGCGAACCGCCCGCGCCGTCATGTTCAACTACAATGTGATGTGGAGCTGGCAGGACTATCACGACATCTACCGCGCGGTATGGGCATTCAACCGCAGCCTGCCCAAGGGCAAACCACCGTTCCGCATCGTCAACATGAGCTATGTCTTCGACTGGAGCGGTTTCAGCGGACTCCGCACGCCCGCGACGATGCAGCAGGTGTTCCCGCGCGGAACGGCCGACCAGTTCCGTGCCGCGCTCGTCGCCCGGGAAGTGCTGGATCGCGGGGAGAAAGCGCTGGTGCTGACAGGCACCGTCCACGCCTTCACCCGGCATGCCGCCGGACAGATCCAGAGCGACGGCGACGGCTTCTGCCAGCGCACCGTCAATTCGCTCGGCAATCGGCTGCACGCGAGCCATGGCGCGCGGATCACCAATGTGCTGCTTCACCAGTCGCTGCCCGCACTGCCGGGACGGTCGCGGCCGTTCGAGCAGCCGGGTGACGGCGCGGTCGAGCGGGTCATGCTGCTGAACGGCAATCGGCCCGTCGGATTCGACCTGCGCCAGGCCCCGATGGGTGCGCTGCGCGACTATAGCTATTACGGCGTGTGCGACCGCGATCTCACACTCGCCGACCTGTTCGACGGCTATATCTTCCTCGCGCCGTTCAAGGCGCTGCGCGCGGCGACGCCCGATCCTGCCTTTGTCGACGAAACCAATATCGACCGCGCGATCGAGCAGTTCCCCGACCCCGACTGGTCACCCCGGCCGGCGAACCTGGCCGAGGCGCGGGCGCATTTGCTGAACATGGCGAGGCAGATCGACGCGCGCTACGCCGCGCTGGCGGACTAGCCGCCCGGAACGAGTACGATCTTCCCCATATGCGCGCCACTCTCCATCCGGCGGTGCGCCGAGGCCGCCTCGGCGAGGGGGAAGGTGCGGTCGATCACCGGCTTGAGCTTCCCCGCCTCGACATGCGGCCACACCGTGCGCGCGAGCTCGTCGGCGACGAGCGTCTTGAACGCCACGTCGCGCGCGCGCAGCGTCGAGCCGGTGAGGGTCAGGCGGCGGCGCATGATCTCCCACACCGGCACGGTCGCCACCGCCCCGCCCTGAACCGCGATCGACACATGGCGCCCGTCATCGGCCAAGCAGTTGAGGTTGCGCGCGACATAGTCGCCACCGACCATGTCGAGCACCACGTCGACCCCGCGCCCGCCGGTGATTGCCTTCACCCGCTCGACGAAATCCTCGGTCTTGTAGTTGATCGCATGATCGGCGCCGTGCGCGAGGCAGGCGGCGGCCTTGTCGTCACTCCCCGCCGTCACGATCACCCTCACGCCGAACAGGTTGCACAGCGATACCGCCATCGTCCCGATCCCGCTGGTGCCGCCATGGACCAGCGCGGTCTCGCCCTCGCTCGCATAACCGCGCTCGAACAGGTTGGTCCACACGGTGAACAGCGTCTCGGGCATCGCCGCGGCCTCGGCCATCGACAGGGCTCCGGGAACGGGCAGGCACGTGCCGATCGGAGCCACGGCATATTCGGCATAGCCGCCGCCCGCGATCAGCGCGCACATCGGCTGGCCGATCACCTCGGGCGGCACCTCCGCGCCGACCGCCACGACCTCGCCGGCGACCTCGAGCCCCGGAATGCTCGTCACGCCCGGCGGCGGGGGATAGGCGCCCATCCGCTGCACCACGTCGGGACGGTTGACTCCTGCCGCGGCGACTCGGATCAGCACCTCGCCCGGGCCGGGGGCCGGCACCGGCCGCTCGACCAGCGTCAGCACCTCGGCTCCGCCCGGCTGCGCCGGATCGACCGCCATCATCTGCTGTGGCACGCGCGTCATGCTATTCCCCCTTGCCGCCTGAATCGGGATCGGGAGGCACGACGTCAAGGCTTCAACCGCCCAATCTATCACCAGTTTTATCCCGCCGGGGCCGCTTGACTTTGCTCACGCGGCATCCGACGCTCCACCGTGATGGACGCCGACGATCTTCCGCGTCGCACCGACGACCCCGCCGCGCAGCTCGCGCGCCAGGACCTCGATCCCTTCTCTGTCGAGGAGCTGGCCGAGCGCATTCAGCTGCTCGAGGCCGAGATCGCGCGCTGCCGGGGAAAGATGGAGCGCGCCGTTAATCATCGCGCAAGCGCCGACGCCCTATTCAAGCGATGAGCGTCGTACCGGAGCCGGGCGTCACGCCACTCCGGTGCGAAAGCGCTGCGCTTGATGCGAGGCACCGCACTTCCAACATTGGTGGAAACGGGCCGCATGTCCTGATGGCCCGACTGGAGTTGTTCCCGAATGCCTAGTTTCGCCTCCGCCCTCGAATCCACTCTCCACCGCGCGCTCGAGGCGGCGAGTTCGCGCCGCCACGAATATGCGACGCTCGAGCATCTGCTGCTCGCGCTGGTCGACGACGAGCATGCCTCGAAGGTGATGGGCGCGTGCGGGGTCGATCTCGACGAGCTCAAGACCACCGTCGCCCATTATCTCGACACCGAGCTGCAGGCGCTGCGCGTCGACCAGACTACCGATCCATCGCCCACCAGCGGCTTCCAGCGCGTGGTCCAGCGCGCGATCCTCCACGTCCAGTCCTCGGGCCGCGACGAGGTGACCGGCGCCAACGTGCTGGTCGCGCTGTTCAGCGAGCGCGAGAGCTACGCCGTCTATTTCCTCCAGCAGCAGGACATGAGCCGGCTCGACGCGGTGAGCTTCATCAGCCATGGCGTCGGCAAGGGTGCGAGCCCGGCTGAATCCACGCCGCCCAAGGGCGCGGCCGAGGAGGAGAAGCCGGCGAAGAGCGAAGGCGGCAAGAAGGGCGAGAGCGCGCTCAAGCAGTTCACCGTCGACCTCAACGAGAAGGCCAAGGCCGGCAAGGTCGATCCGCTGATCGGCCGCGGGCCGGAGGTCGACCGTACCGTCCAGATCCTGTGCCGCCGCAGCAAGAACAACCCGCTTTATGTCGGCGATCCCGGCGTCGGCAAGACCGCCATCGCCGAGGGTCTGGCGCGCAAGATCGTCGAGGGCGACGTGCCCGACGTGCTCAAGGAAGCGGTGATCTACTCGCTCGACATGGGGGCGCTGCTCGCCGGCACGCGCTACCGCGGCGATTTCGAGGAACGGCTGAAGCAGGTCGTGTCGGAGCTGGAGAAGCTGCCGCACGCGGTGCTGTTCATCGACGAGATCCACACGGTGATCGGCGCCGGCGCGACCAGCGGCGGCGCGATGGATGCGTCGAACCTGCTCAAGCCGGCGCTGTCGGGCGGCACGATCCGCTGCATCGGCTCGACGACGTACAAGGAATTCCGCAACCATTTCGAGAAGGACCGCGCACTGTTGCGCCGGTTCCAGAAGATCGACGTCAACGAGCCGACGATCGAGGACACGATCAAGATCCTCGCCGGCCTGCGCACCGCGTTCGAGCAGCACCACTCGGTCAAGTACACCCCCGACGCGATCAAGTCGGCGGTCGAGCTGAGCTCGCGCTACATCAACGACCGCAAGCTGCCCGACAAGGCGATCGACGTGATCGACGAGGTCGGCGCGATGCAGATGCTGGTGCCGCCGTCCAAGCGCAAGAAGACGATCACCCCCAAGGAGATCGAGGCGGTGATCGCGACGATGGCGCGCATCCCGCCGAAGAGCGTCTCGACCGACGACACGCGCGTGCTCGCCAATCTCGAGACGGACTTGAAGCGCGTCGTGTTCGGCCAGGACAAGGCGATCGAGGTGCTGTCCTCGGCGATCAAGCTCAGTCGCGCGGGCCTGCGCGATCCCGAGAAGCCGATCGGCAACTATCTCTTCTCGGGCCCGACCGGCGTCGGCAAGACCGAGGTGACCAAGCAGCTCGCCGAGCTGCTCGGCATCCCGCTCCAGCGCTTCGACATGTCCGAGTATATGGAGCGCCACAGCGTCAGCCGCCTGATCGGCGCGCCGCCGGGCTATGTCGGCTATGACCAGGGCGGGCTGCTCACCGATGCGGTCGACCAGAACCCGCATTGCGTGCTGCTGCTCGACGAGGTCGAGAAGGCGCACCCGGACCTGTTCAACATCCTGCTGCAGGTGATGGACAACGGCAAGCTGACCGACCACCACGGCAAGACTGTCGATTTCCGCAACGTCATCCTGGTGATGACGACCAATGCCGGCGCGTCCGACATGGCGCGGGAGAGCATCGGCTTCGGCGAGATCAGCCGCGACGACGTTCAGGAAGACGCGGTGCGCAAGCTGTTCACGCCGGAATTCCGCAATCGCCTCGATGCGATCGTGCCGTTCGACTATCTCCCGCCCAAGGTGGTCGAGCGGGTGGTGGAGAAATTCATTCTCCAGCTCGAGCTGCAGCTCGCCGACCGCGGCGTGCACATCGCGCTCGACGACGAGGCCAAGGCGTGGCTCACCGAGCGCGGCTACGATAAGCTCTACGGCGCGCGCCCGATGGGCCGCCTGATCCAGGAGAAGGTCAAGCAGCCGCTCGCCGAGGAGCTGCTGTTCGGCAAGCTCGTCCATGGCGGCGAGGTCGAGGTGAAGCTGAAGGACGGCGCGCTGACCTTCGCCATCACCCCTGCGGCACCCAAGCGGCCCAAAAAGGGTGGCGGCAAGAAAACCGTCGCGGCCAAGGCCAAGTAAAAAGGGGCGGGAGTGATCCCGCCCCTTCTTTTTTCCAGTTCGATCAGGCTGCGAGCGACGATGCCGCGAGATTCGAGGCCTGCACGCGCGCCGCATCGACCGCCGCCGTACGGGCCTCATCGCCCAGCGCCACGCCCTCGGCGATGATGAATTCGGGCTTGATGCCGATGAACCCGAATGCGGCGCCGAGATAGGTCTCGCCATGCTCCAGCGGCGCGGCGGGCGTGCCGGCACCGTAGAAGCCGCCCCGCGCCAGCGCGACGATCACGCGCTTGCCTCCGGCCAGCCCGACCGGCCCTTCGGGACCATAGCTGAAGGTCTGGCCGGCGATCATGACGCGGTCGAGCCATGCCTTGAGCTGGCTGGGGATGCTGAAATTGTAGAGGCCCGCGCCGATCACCACGATATCCGCGGCGAGGAATGCCTGCAGCTCGGTATTGCCCGCGGGATCGGCGAGCACGTCGAGCGTCAGGTGCGGCAGCGGCTGCGCGGCGAGGTCGCGATAGGCGATCTCGATCGCCGCATTTTCCGCGCGAAGCCGCTCGGTCACGGCGGCGCTGACGGCGCGGCTCGCCGAACCCGCGCCCTGGATGCTGGAATCGATATGAAGCAGTTTCATGTGGTCAATTTCCCGGTCTGGATTTGTGACCAGGACTAGCTATGTAACCACCTCAAGCGCGCCAAGAACGCATATTTTCGAGACCTGGTCACACTGAAATGACTGCTCCCCTCCCGCATCAGCATCAGGATTGCCGCGCCGTCAGCAGCATCCTCGCCATGGTCGGCGACAAATGGTCGGTGCTCGTGGTGATGACGCTGCGCCAGGAGCCGCGGCGCTTCAACGAGCTCAAGCGCGCGGTCAGCGGCATCTCACAGCAGATGCTCACGCGCACGCTCAAGGGGCTTGAGCGCGACGGGCTGGTCGCGCGCACCGTTCATCCGACCGTGCCGCCGCAAGTCGAATATGCGCTGACCGATCTCGGTCACTCGCTCGCCGACCCGGTGCGGCAGCTCGGCGAATGGGCGTTCGGCCACCTGCCGGTGATCTACGCCAATCGCGAGCGCTACGACCGCGCCGCCGGCTGATCCGCGCACCGGCTTGGCGATAATCTTAACCGCTTCTTCGCCATCCCGGCCTAGGGTCGCCGCATGGGCCGGGGGATCATGGCAGCTCTGCTGGTGGCGTTCGCCGCCATACTCGCGTGCGTCGCGGCGCCCGCGCATGCCCAATTGTCCAGTCTCGGCGCCGGCCAGACCGGACGGCCGCTCTCGGTCTGCGTACTGCGCGCGCATCCCGGCGACGATCCAGCGCGGCTGATCCGCGCCCCGCAGCGCTTCGACTGTACCGCCAAGCAGACCAGCTTCGGCCCCGGCGACTATTGGGTGATCTCCAATCCGATCGATGCGCGCCCGCACGAGCACCTGGTCGCGCGGATCGGCAGCGTATGGCAGCGGAACCTCTCGCTCTACGTGCTTTACGCGGACGGTTATTTTGCGGCGATGCACGACGACAATCGGGGCATCACCAAGCGCATCCAGCTCGGCGCGATCGTCGAGCATCCACTGCCGCACCACCCCGCTAAGGTGCGGCGGCTGATGTGGAAGGTCGAGGGGGCGGCCAATCTGCGTGGCATCGTCATGGGCCCGCGGCTGGCGACGCAGGCGGAAAGCCAGCGCTCCAACCTCGCGATGGGCGCTATCTATGCCGGCTTCGGCGGGCTCGCGCTGGCGCTGCTCGTCTACAATCTCGCGCTCTGGGCCTCGCTTCGTTACCGCTTCCAGCTCGCTTATTGCCTTATGGTGGCGGCGCTGCTCGCTTATGCCTTCACCTCGTCCGGCGCGCTCGCCTGGGCCTGGTCCGACATTGCCAACAATGACCGTCTCCGGCTCAACTATCTGCTGCTCACGCTCGCCTGCGCCTCGGCACTGCTGTTCGCGCGGGCCTTTTTCGAAGAGCATGTGTTCGGCCCCCGGCTGCGGCTGCTGATCCGCGCGACGGTGGTCATCCTGGTGGGCACCGGCCTGTTCTTCGTGCTCTTCGCCCCGATCGGCGTGAACCTTGTCGACCGCGTCTACTCCTGGGTGTTCGCGGGCGTGATCATCTCGGTCGTCGCGACCTTGTGGAGCGCCTGGCGCAACCGCTCCAACTATCTCTGGGTGTTCGCGATCGCCTGGGCACTGCCGATCTTCGCCGCGTGCATGCGCGTCTTCGCCAATCTGGGCCTGATCCGCTGGAACTTCTGGCTCGACAATTCGACGATCCTGTCGATGTCCGCCGAAGCGCTGATCTCGTCGGTCGCGATCGCATATCGCATCCGGCTGCTCAGCCGCGAGCGGGACTCGGCGATCGCCGCGGAGGCGGTCGCGCGCCGCCTCGCCGATACCGATCCGCTCACCGGCCTGCTCAACCGCCGCGCCTTCCTCGCCAGCGCGATCGGCCGCGAGGGGCCGCAGACGCTGCTGATTCTCGATCTCGACCATTTCAAGCAAGTCAACGACACGCTCGGCCATGACGGCGGCGACGAGGTGCTGCGCGTCGTCGCGCGTACGCTCCGCGCCCTCGCCCCGCCCGGGACGCTGGTCGCGCGGATCGGGGGCGAGGAGTTCGCGGTGGTCACCGGCATGAGCCAGCCGGCCGATCCCAATGCCGTGCTCACCCGGCTGCGCGCGACGCGCATGCCGTTCGACCTGCGCGTCACCGCCAGCATCGGCACCGCCACTGGCGCGCTCGCCACCGAAGCCGACTGGAAGGCGCTCTATCGCGCCGCGGACACTGCATTGTTCGCGGCGAAATCCGCCGGCCGCGATCGCGCCAGAGCCGCGCCGCTCGCCGCTTGAGCCGCTCCAATTCAGTTGCCGTTCAGGCATCCCGGGCGTAATGATGTACACCATAGGGAGGCGGCAATGGATCGGTTGGACAGGCGCAGGATCGCACTCGTCGGCGGCGGCGCGGCGCTGCTCGCCATCGCCACCCTTCCCCACCCGACCGCCGATATCCAGATCCTCACACACGAAGTGACCGATACCGCGCCGCGCAAGATCCAGGCGGCGGTCGACCTCGGCATTCTCGCCGTGTCGGTGATCTACACCTGGACCGCAAAGCGCGCGATCGGCTGAAGTCGCCCGAATTGACTCGCCCCTCGAGTTGCTTACACTCGTGTAAATGAGCGACCCCGAGCAGGCCTGGCGCACCGCCTATCGTCACCCCGGCCCCTGGGACCAGCAGCTCCCGCCGCTCTCGATGGCCGACGCGTTCGACGAATCCGCGCGGCGCATGGGCAACGCCCCGTTGCTCGACTTTCTCGGCCGGCATTACAGCTATGCCGAGACGCTCGACGGCGCCAACCGCGTCGCCTGCGGATTGAAGGCGCTGGGCTATGGGCCGGGCGACCGCATCGGCCTGTTCCTGCCCAACGTGCCGCATTACGTCGCGGCCTATTACGGCATCCTCAAGCTCGGGGCGACGGTGGTCAATTTCTCCCCGCTCTATTCGGTGGAAGAGCTCGAGGCGCAGGTCGAGGATTCGGGCACGCGGCTGCTGTTCACGATCAGCGCCACCGCGCTGCTTCCCACCGCGCTCAAGGTGCTCGACGCGAGTAGCCTCGAGCGGCTCGTGGTCGGCTCGGTCGCCGGTGCGCTGCCCGCCGCCAAGTCGCTGCTCTACCGCTGGTTTCGTGCCCGGGAAGTCGCCGAGAAGCCCGACGATCCGCGCATCATGGCCTTCTCGCAGCTCATCGCCAACAACGGCGCGTGCGAGACCGCGAAGGTCGATCCCGCCACGCATCTCGCGCTGATCCAATATACCGGCGGCACCACCGGCCTGCCCAAGGGCGCGATGCTCACGCACGCCAACCTCTCGGCCAATGCACGTCAGGTCGCCAAGCTCGACCCCGATCTCGGCACGACCAAGGACAAGGTGCTGGGCGTGCTGCCCTTCTTCCACGTCTTCGCCAATACCTGCGTGCTCAACCGCACCGTGCTGACCGGCGGCGAGATCGTGATGCTCCCGCGCTTCGACGCCGCCCAGGCGCTCGCTGCGATCGGCCGCACCCGCCCGCTCGCCTTGCCCGGTGTGCCGACGATGTTCCAGGCGTTGCTCGACCATCCCAAGGCGGCGTCGACCGACTGGTCGAGCCTCAAATATTGCATCTCGGGCGGTGCTCCGCTCCCCGCCGAGCTCAAGACGCGGTTCGAGGCCGCGACCGGTGCCGTGCTGATCGAGGGCTATGGCCTATCCGAAAGCTCGGGCGTGGTCTCCGCCAACCCGTACAAGACCGAAGGCAAGTCGGGCACGATCGGCCAGCCGATCATCGGCACGCGCGTGCGGCTGGTCGACAAGGAGGACGCGGCCCGTCCCGCGCCCGAAGGCGAGCCGGGCGAGATCGTCGTCGCCGGCCCGCAGATCATGGCCGGCTACTGGAACCGCCCGGACACCGACGGCACCACCTTTTGCTACGACGCCGCCGGCCAGAAATGGCTGCGCACCGGCGATGTCGGGCAGATCGACGACGACGGCTTCATCCGCATCGTCGACCGCATCAAGGACATGATCGCGGTCGGCGGGTTCAAGGTCTTCCCCAAGCATATCGAGGACGTGCTCTACCGCCACCCCGCGGTGAAGGAGGCGCTGGTGGTCGGCATGCCCGACCCTTATCGCGGCGAGACCCCGCGCGCCTATGTCTCGCTCAACGACGATGCCGAGCCGGTCACTGGCGAGGCCTTGCGCGACTGGCTCAACCCCCAGGTCGGCAAGCACGAGCGCGTCGACGCCGTGGTGATCCGCCCGAAGCTGCCCAAGACGATGATCGGCAAGCTCAGCCGCAAGGACCTGTTGCTCGAGATCGCGGCGGAGGGTGGCGTTTAAACCGCATTCGCGTCAGCCCCAGTCTGGCAGCATCACCGCCTTCAAATTCATGAACTCGTGCAGTCCCCACGGCCCCAGCTCGCGGCCATGGCCGGATCGCTTCACGCCGCCGAACGGCGCTTCCGGGGTCGAGGCGAGCATCTGGTTCACCGCCAGCATCCCGCTCTCCACGTCGCGCACGAATCGGTCGATCTCCGCCTGATCCCGCGTCCACACGCTCGACCCGAGCCCGAACGGTACGTCATTGGCCAGCGCGATCGCCGCGTCGATGTCGTCGGCCTTGAACACCATCGCCACGGGCCCGAAAATCTCCTCCTGCGCGAAGTCCGCCTCGGGATCGACCTGCGTGAGCACCCCCGCGCTCATCCACGCGCCCTCGCGCTCGATCTTCTCACCGCCGACCAGCTTCGCCCCGTCGGCGATCGCCCGTTCGAGCTGCTCCAGCACCGTGTCGCGCTGCTCGACGCTCGACAGCGGCCCCATCTCGATGCCGTCCTGCATCGGATCGCCGATCTTCACCGCCAGCATCGCGGCCGTGAACTTCTCCAGGAACGAGTCATAGACATCGGCATGCACGATCATCCGCTTGGCGCAGATGCAGCTCTGCCCGGCATTCTGCACCCGCGCCCTGACCGCCGCCTTCACCGCCGCGTCGAGATCGGCCGAGGGCATCACGACGAACGGGTCCGATCCGCCGAGCTCGAGCACCACCTTCTTGAGCGCCTTGCCCGCCGCCTCCGCGACCTTTGCGCCCGCGCCCTCGCTCCCGGTCAGCGTCACCGCCGCGACGCGCTCGTCGGCGATGATCCGCGAGACCTTGTCGGACTTGATCGCGAGGTTCTGGAACACGCCGTCGGGCGCGCCCGCCGCGCTCACCATCTGCTGGATCAGCGCGGCGCAGCCCTGGGTCAGCGAGGCGTGCTTGAGCAGCCCGACATTGCCCGCCAGGATCGTCGGCGCGAGCCAGCGCA
Organism: Sphingomonas sp. MS122; assembly: GCF_049532975.1. Classification (GTDB taxonomy): domain Bacteria; phylum Pseudomonadota; class Alphaproteobacteria; order Sphingomonadales; family Sphingomonadaceae; genus Sphingomonas. Next base: position 67,068 of record NZ_CP186695.1, read on the forward strand.
CCACCTGCCAGTAAGGGAAGTTCCACGGCATCACCGCCAGCACCGGCCCGAGCGGCAGCCAGTGCGCCACCGCGCGCCCGCTCGCGGTCCTGGTCTCCACCGGCTCCAGGTGGGCGGCGCCCTTCGCGGCATAGTAGCGGAAGCCCGCGATGCACTTCTCCACCTCGGCCACCGCCGAGGCGAGCGTCTTGCCCATCTCGCTGGTCGCGGTCTCGGCGAGGTGCTGCTTGTTCGCCTCGAACTGATCGGCGATCGCGCTCAGCAGGGTGGTGCGCTGCGCCAGCTCGCTCACCCGCCACGAGCGATACGCGGCCTCGGCACGCGCCAGCGCCGCCTCGATCGCCTCATCGTCCAGCGCCTCGAACGTCGCCGCCTCTTCGCCGGTCGCCGGATTGATGCTCGTGAACATGCGCGGTCTCCTTCATGGGCAATGTGGCGCGGGCAATGTAGGAACCCCGCTCGAATTGCGGGAGGTTGAATTGGCTCCGCCCCCGGCGCATAGCGGCGGCATGACGGAAGAGCCCGAGATCACTGCGCTGTCGTTCGAGGATGCGCTCAAGGAACTGGAGCGGATCGTCACGCGTCTCGAAAGCGGCGATGCGCTGCTCGACGAGGCGATCGCGCTCTACGAACGCGGCGATGCATTGCGCCGCCAATGTGCCGCCAGGCTCGATGCGGCGCAGGCGCGGATCGAGGCGATCCGGGCCGATGCCGACGGCCGCGTCACCGGCACCGCACCCTTCGCCGCAGGATGACCGAGCGGGTGGCGCACGCCAGCCTCGCGCTCGAATCGGCGATGCGCGACGTGGCGGACGAGATCGACCGCCAGTTCGAGCTGCTGCTGCCCATCCCCGCCGATCCCCGCGCGCGTCTCTATGCCGCGATGCGCCACGCCGCGATCGGCGGCGGCAAGAGGCTGCGCCCATTGCTCACCTTCGCCACCGCGCGACTGTTCGCGGTCGATCCCGGCTGCACCGCGCGCGCCGCCACCGCGGTCGAGTGCATCCATGTCTATTCACTGATCCACGACGACCTGCCGGCGATGGACGACGACGACGTGCGCCGCGGCAAGCCCACCGTCCACCGCGCCTATGACGAGGCGACGGCGATCCTCGCCGGCGATTGCCTCCACGCGCTCGCCTTCGAGATCCTGGCCCACCCCGCCACTCATGCCGACCCCTTCGTGCGCGCCGAGCTGGTCGCCGATCTTGCGCGCGCCGCGGGGCCAGCGGGCATGGCCGGCGGGCAGATGATGGACCTGATGGCGGAACAGAGCAGCTTCGACCTCGCCACCGTCACCCGCTGCCAGGCACTCAAGACCGGCGCGCTGATCTCGTGCGCGGTCGAGGCCGGCGCGATCCTCGGCCGCATCCCGCCCGACGCGCGCACCGGCCTGCGCGGCTATGCCCGCGACATCGGCCTCGCCTTCCAGATCGCCGACGACATCCTCGACGTCGAGGGCGACGAGGACGCCGCGGGCAAGAAGCTGCGCAAGGACGAAGCCGCGGGCAAGGAGACCTTTCTCACGCTGCTCGGCCTCGACCGCGCGCGCGAGCAGGCCCGTCTGCTCGTCGAGCAGGCGATCGCCCACCTTCACGCATATGGCGAGGAAGCCGACCTGCTACGCGACATCGCCCGCTACACGCTCGAGCGCGACCGCTGACCCTCCAGGAGCCACCGACATGACCCTCCGCACCGGCGTCTATCCCGGCACCTTCGATCCGATCACGCTCGGCCATATGGACATCATCCGCCGCGGCGCGAAGCTGGTCGACCGGCTCGTCATCGGCGTCACCACCAACCCGTCCAAGAACCCGATGTTCAGCGTCGAGGAGCGGATGGCGATGGTGCGTCGCGAGGTCGAGGGGATCGAGGGCGAGATCCATGTCGTCAGCTTCGATTCGCTGCTGATGGACTTCGCCGAGCGCGAGGGCGCCAGCGTCATCGTGCGCGGGCTGCGCGCCGTCGCCGACTTCGAATACGAATATCAGATGGCGGGCATGAACCAGCAGCTCAACAGCCGGATCGAGACCGTCTTCCTGATGGCCGACGTCTCGCTCCAGCCGATCGCCTCGCGCCTGGTCAAGGAGATCGCGATGTTCGGCGGCGAGATCCGCAAGTTCGTGACGCCCGCGGTGCGCGAGGAAGTCATGGCTCGCGTGGAGCAGATCGGACGCAAGGGCTCGTAAGAACCGGCGCCGCCGCAATTCCGCCGCTTGCCGCATTCACTTTGCCGCAAGCAGCGAATTGCTCTAAGCCGCTGCCATTCCAGATCCGGTGGGGATGTCGATGCGTTTTGTTGCCCTGATTCTTGCCTTTACGGCGTCGCTCTTCGCCATGCCGGCGAGCGCGCAATCGCAATATGTGCCTGGTCCCGAGGGGCGCGCGACCCCGCCCGCTACGACCGACAAGGAAAATCTCTGGCTGCTCGACCTGTCGACCGGCGGCCGCGTCACCATCTGGCTGCGCCCCGACGTCGCGCCCAAGATGGTCGAGCGGATCAAGGATCTCACCCGCAAGAAATTCTACGACGGCCTCGTCTTCCATCGCGTGATCGAGGGCTTCATGGCGCAGGGCGGTGACCCCAAGGGCGACGGCAGCGGCGGCTCGGAGCAGCCCGACCTGCCCAAGGAGTTCAACTACCTCCCGCACGTCCGCGGCGCAGTCTCCGCCGCCCGCGCGCAGAGCGAGGACAGCGCCAACAGTCAGTTCTTCATCATGTTCGTGCCGCGCCTCGGCCTCGACCAGAAATACACCGTGTTCGGCCGGGTGATCGATGGCATGCAATATGTCGATTCGATCCCGCGCGGCGAGCCGCCCGCGAATCCCGCCAAGATCCTCCACGCCTATATCGCTGCCGACAATCCGCCGGCCTACACCCCGCCACCGCCGCCCGCGCCGGTCGAGGAGCCCGCCGCGCTGCCGCCGGGGCCGGGCAAGAAGTGACGCGCCGCCCGGCTCGTCCGGGCGTCGAATCCGCATGAACGTCGACCTGTTCGATTTCGAGCTGCCGCCCGAGCGTATCGCGCTGCGCCCGGCAAGCCCGCGCGATTCGGCGCGGCTGCTGCTGCTCGACGGCGCCGGTAATGAGGGGCGCACCGAGGACCGCACCGTCGGCGATCTCCCCGCGCTGCTCACCCCCGGCGACCTGCTCGTTTTCAACGATACCCGCGTCATCTCCGCTCAGCTCGAGGGCACGCGGGGGGAGGCGCGGATCGGCGCCACGCTCCACAAGCGCGAGGGGCCGCGGCACTGGATCGCCTTCATCCGCAATGCCAAAAGGCTGCGCGAGGGCGACGCGATCGACTTCGGCGCGGGCGTCACGGCCATGGCCGAGGCGCGCCACGACGACGGCAGCTTCACCCTGTTCTTCCCCGGCGACGAGCCGGTCGAGCTGCTGCTCGAGCGCGCCGGGCGCATGCCGCTCCCGCCTTATATCGCCGCCAAGCGCCCGACCGACGCGCGCGACGCCGACGACTATCAGACGATGTTCGCGAACGAGCCCGGCGCCGTCGCCGCTCCCACCGCGGCACTGCACTTCACGCCAGCGCTCATGGCCGCGCTCGAAGCGGCGGGAATCGAGCATACCACATTGACCCTCCATGTCGGCGCGGGCACCTTCCTGCCGGTCAAGGCCGACGACACCGACGATCACCGCATGCACGCCGAATGGGGCCGGATCGACCAGGCAACCGCCGACCGCCTCAACGCCGTCCGCGCCAAGGGCGGCCGGGTCATCGCGGTCGGCACCACCAGTCTGCGCCTGATCGAGAGCGCGAGCGGCGAGGACGGCATCGTCCGCCCGTTCGAGGGCGACACCGCGATCTTCATCACCCCCGGCTATCGCTTCCGCGGCGTCGACGGCCTCGTCACCAACTTCCACCTGCCGCGCTCGACTCTGTTCATGCTGGTCTCGGCACTGATGGGCCTCGACCGCATGCAGGCCGCCTATGCCCACGCCATCGCTGCCAATTACCGTTTCTACAGCTATGGTGACGCCAGCCTGCTCCTGCCCGGAAAGCCCGCATGATCCTTCTCGCCCTCGCCGCCCTCGCCGCCCAGCAGCAGCCGGTGACCCCGCCGCCCGTGCTCGCCCGCCCGCTGCCCGGCGCCGAGCCGATCCCACTGATGATCGCCGAGCCGGTGGCGATGGCGATCGCCGCGTTCGATGCCGATGGCGACGCTGCCGTCACCCGCGCCGAGTACGATGCGGGCGTGCGCAAGAGCTTCGAGGCGGTGGCCAAGGGCCAGCCCGCGATCGGCTATATCCAGTTCGGCGACTGGTCCGAACGGTGGCTCGGCAACCGCAACGCACTGCCGAGCCCCTTCGAGGTCGACCAGGACGGCGACAACCGCATCAGCCTGCCCGAGCTGCAGGGCCGGTTCGAGCTGTTCTTCACGCGCTTCGACCGCGACAAGAACGGCACGATCCTGCGCAGCGAGCTGCTCACCACGCGGCCCCAGCCCCAGCCCGGCGCACGCCCGGGCGACGGTGACGACCGCCGCCCGCAGCGACGCCGCGGCTAGAGCGACCGCTCGGCATAGATCGCCATCGCCGCGGCGATGAATTCCGCCGTCCCCGGCAGCGCGCCATCCTCATACGTGCCGCGGAACTCGGCGTTCTCGACATAGAAGCGTCCGAGCCCCGCAAACGCCGCCGCGTCGGGAGTCCAGCTGTGGCACACCCAGGCATAATGGCGCGCGGCCACCGCCTGCGCCGCTTCCGATCCCGGCTCGGCGCCCTCGCGGAACAGCCGCTGGAAGTCGCTCCGGATCGCCTCCATCTCGGTCTGGATCTGCGCGACCTGTTCCTTCGAGAAGCCCCGTGCCTTGTCCTGCGCTGCACGCACTGCGTCCTCACCCCAGAACGCCACCGCCTCGCGCTGCCAACGCTCGCGCGTTTCGGGCGCGATGCCCGCGTAATAGTCATTGTCGTCCATCGCCTCATCCTTTTCGAGCGACGCGATCGTGCGGTCGATCGTGGCGATGAGTTCGCGATACCGGCCGATCCGCGCCTCGAGCGCCTCCCGATGCCCCTTCAGCGCCGTCAGCGGATCGAACCCCGGATCGTCGAGGATCGCGCCGATCTCGCCCAAAGGCAGGCCCAGCTCGCGATAGAACAGGATCTGCTGCAGCCGCAGCAGTTCCGGGCGGCCATAATAGCGATAGCCATTGGCTCCGACATGCCCCGGCTCGAGCAAGCCGATCGCGTCGTAATGATGCAGCGTGCGCACGCTGATTCGCGCCGCCTTCGCCACCTGCCGCACCGTTCGCATGTCGTTCCTCATCTTCACGCGAATCGCTCTATCGGGGATGACGCAGCGTGAGGGTCAAGCCCGCGCGAACCACCCTGCGTAAAACCGCAATGTGTCCTAGCATCACATGCTGCGCTGCGGCTAAGGTCGCCGCGATGCACGGGTCGCACAACCATAGCCATGCCGGACATGCGCACAGCCATGGCGGCCACAGCCATGCGCCGGCCGATTTCGGCCGCGCCTTCGCGATCGGCACCGCGCTCAATCTCGCCTTTGTCGCGGTCGAGGGTGCGGCCGGCATCCTCACCGGATCGATGGCGCTGCTGGCGGACGCCGGGCACAATCTCTCCGATGTTCTGGGGCTGCTGATCGCGTGGGGCGGCGCCTCGCTCGCCAAGCTCCCGGCCTCGCGCCGCTTCACCTATGGTCTGTCGAGCTCGACCATCCTCGCCGCGCTCGCCAACGCCGTGCTGCTGCTCGTCGCCGTCGGCGCGATCGCGCTCGAGGCGATACAGCGCTTCCGCGACCCGCCTGCCGTCGAAGGCGCGACGGTGATGATCGTTGCCGGCATCGGCATCCTCATCAACGCCGCCACCGCGCTCATGTTCATGCGCGGACGCGACAGCGACATCAACGTCCGCGGTGCTTATCTTCACATGGCGGCCGACGCCGGCGTCTCGGCAGGCGTGGTGCTCGGCGGCGGGCTGATCCTGCTCACGGGCGCGCTGTGGATCGATCCCGCGATCAGCCTGCTCATCGTTGCGGCGATCCTGTGGAGCACCTGGGGCTTGCTGCGCGATTCGGTGACGATGGCGCTCCATGCCGTCCCGCCCGGCATCGATCCCGAAAAGGTCGACGCGATGCTCGCCGGTCTGCCCGGCGTCGCCCGCGTCCATGATCTCCATATCTGGCCGATGAGCACCACCGAGGTCGCGTTGACCGCGCATCTGCTGATGCCCGACGGCCATCCCGGCGACGCCTTCCTCGAAGACGCGCAGCATCGCCTGGCGCATGATTTCCGCATCGGCCACGCGACGCTGCAGATCGAGGTCGGCGACGGCGATCCGTGCCGGCTCCATAACGGCCACGGCAATCACGGCCCCGGAAATCATGGGCACCCTCATGACTGAGCCGGGTGCGCCGCTCCGGCTGGTGATCTTCGATTTCGACGGCACGCTGTCCGACAGCGGCAACTGGTTCCTGTCGATCATGGATCACCTGTCCGACCGCTACGGTTTCCGCCGCATCCATCCCGACGAGATCGAGCCGCTGCGGCGCAAGAGCACGCGCGACGTGATCAGCCATCTCGCGATCCCGCGCTGGAAGCTGCCCTTCATCTCGCGCTACGTGCGCCGCCTGTTCGGCCGCAACACGCACCAGGTGCAGCTGTTCGAGGGCGTCGCGGACATGCTCGCCGCGATCGAGGCGGCGGGAATCGACATCGCGGTCGTCACCTCGAACAGCGAGGCCAATGCCCGCGCCGTGCTCGGCCGCGAGAACGCCGCTCGCGTGCGCTGGTGGGCATGCGGCGCCTCGCTGTTCGGCAAGGCGCCCAAATTCCGCAAGGTGCTCAAGGTCAGCGGCATCCCGCCGCACGAGGCGTTGTCGATCGGCGACGAGACGCGCGACATCGACGCGGCGCGCGCGACCGGTGTGCGTGCCGGCGCGGTGCTATGGGGCTATGCCAACCCGGAAGCCTTCGCGCATCTCGATCCCGACATCGCCTTCGCCACGCCGCAGGCGGTGATCGACCATGTCACCTCAGCCAAGATGGACGGCTAGCCACACCGTCGGCCCATCCGGATCGGTGCGCGTCACCCAATGCTTCACCCCGCCCGGGATCAGCAGATGGTCGCCGGGCTCCAGCGAAGCCTCCGCATATCCCTCCAGCCGGAGCGCCGCGCTGCCCCGGAGCACGACCACCCATTCGTCGGCTTCCTGCACGAACGGCTTGTCCGCCGGCGTCGCCTGCCCGTTCGAGACGATCCGCTCTATCCGCACCCCGCCCTGCGCCAGCAATTCGGTGAACGCCTCCTTGCGCTTCGCCGCGGGCAATCTGGCGAGCATGTTGCCGACCTTCAGCTTCTTGAGCTTCGGCTTAGGCGCCGCTTTCGGCTTGGGTGGGGGCTTGCGCTTCGGCAGTCCCTTCGCCGCCTCCTTCCAGTCGCTACGCATCGCGCCGCGCAGATAATCCTCGATCTCCGCCGCGCTCGCGGTCAGCCCGGACTTGCCGAAGCCGAACAGCTCCTTTCCCGCAGCATCCTTGAGTCCGTATTTGCCGAAGTCGCCGCCCGCCTTGCGCCGCCGCGACTTGACCAACTTCAACCCCCGGTTGCGCGCGCTTTCGCGCAGCTGTTCGTCACGTTCGCTTGCCATTGGCCCTCCAACGCACCAATCGGGCGAAATGCCTCCGCGTTTCGAATTCACCATCCACGCCACCGACGGCAAGGCCCGCACCGGCACGATCGCCATGCAGCGCGGCGAGATTCGCACCCCCGCCTTCATGCCGGTCGGCACCGCCGCCACCGTCAAGGCGATGAAGCCCCAGGACGTGCGCGCCTCGGGTGCCGACATCCTGCTCGGCAACACCTATCATCTGATGCTCCGCCCCACAGCCGAGCGAGTCCACCGCCTCGGCGGGCTGCACGGCTTCATGGGCTGGGACCGCCCGATCCTGACCGATTCGGGCGGCTACCAGGTGATGAGCCTGTCCGAGCTGACCAAGCGCAGCGAGGAAGGGATCGTCTTCAAGTCGCACCTCGACGGCTCGCGCCACATGCTCAGCCCCGAGCGATCGATGGAGATCCAGCGCCTGCTCGGCTCGAACATCGTCATGGCGTTCGACGAGCTCGTGCCCACCACCTCGACCCGCGAGGTGCAGACCGCGGCGATGGAGCGCTCGATGCGCTGGGCGAAGCGCAGCCGCAACGGTTTCGACGCCGGCGGCGAGCATGCGGAGCGCAACGCGCTGTTCGGCATCCAGCAGGGCGCGCTCGACGAGGGCCTGCGCAAGGCCAGCGCCGACGCGCTGCTCGACATCGGCTTCGACGGCTATGCGGTCGGCGGCCTCGCGGTCGGCGAGGGGCAGGAGGCGATGTTCGGCGTGCTCGACTATGCGCCGGGCCAGCTCGATCCGGCCAAGCCGCGCTATCTGATGGGCGTCGGCAAGCCCGACGACATCGTCGGCGCGGTCGAGCGCGGGATCGACATGTTCGACTGCGTCCTGCCCACCCGCTCGGGCCGCACCGGCCAAGCCTTCACCCGCGCCGGCCCGATCAACATCCGCAACGCGAAGTTCGCCGAGGACCAGGGCCCGCTCGACCCGGCCTGCGCCTGTCCGACCTGCGCCACCTTCACCCGCGCCTATGTCCACCACCTCGTGCGCGCGGGCGAGATCCTCGGCGCGATGCTGATGACCGAGCACAATCTCTGGTTCTACCAGGCACTGATGGCGGACCTGCGCGCCGCGATCGCCGAAGGGCGCCTCACCGCCTTCGCCCGTGATTTCCTCGCGACCTATTATGGCAAAGGCTGATTGCACCGCTGGCCTGGGAGTCTTACTCCTGTGAAACAGAGGAGTATCCAGTGACCGACAAGCCTGAAACCGACGAAATCGCCAACGAAATCACCGAAGCCGCCCGGATCGCGCGCGAGACCGCCGAACGCGCCGAGGGCACGCCCAAGCCCGGCGAGGGCAAGAAGTGGCCGCTCGCCAAGATCGGGCTCGGCATCGGTTCCGCCGCGCTCGCCGCCGCCGTCATCTACGCCGCCCGTTCGCGCAACAAGCGCTGACCCTCTTCCTCCCGACCGGAGACTCGAATGCGCCTGACCCGCACCGCGCTGTATCTGAGCGCCGCCCTGCTCCCCTTCGCCGCGCAGGCGCAGGACGCCGCGCCAGCCCCGGCAAAGGAGATCGCGGTCGCCCCGCTCGCCTATACCGAGCGCACCTTGCCCAACGGCCTCAAGGTCTACGCCATCCGCGACACCTCGACCGCCACGGTCTCGGTCCAGGTCTGGTACGACGTCGGCAGCAAGGACGATCCCGCGGGCAAGTCGGGCTTCGCGCACATGTTCGAGCATCTGATGTTCAAGGGCACGCGCAACCTGGTCGACGAGCAGATGGACCGGCTGACCGAGGATGTCGGCGGCTACAACAACGCCTCGACCAACTCCGACTACACCAATTACTATGAGGTGGTTCCCGCCAATCATCTCGAGCGCCTGCTGTTCGCCGAGGCGGATCGCATGGCGAGCCTCGTGGTCGACGCCAAAGTCTTCGCCTCCGAACGCGACGTGGTGAAGGAGGAGCTGCGCAGCCGCGTGCTCGCCCAGCCCTATGGCAAGCTCTTCTATGTCTATTTCCCCAACATCTCCTACGGCGTGCACCCCTATGCCCGCCCCGGCATCGGCAGCATCGAGGATCTCGACGCCGCGACGATCGACGACATCCGCGCCTTCCACGCGACTTATTACCGGCCCGACAATGCCGTGCTGGTCGTGGCCGGCAATTTCGATCCGGCACAGCTGGACAAATGGGTAGACAAATATTTCGCCGGGATCCCCAAGCCCAACCGCCCGATCCCGCGCGTCACTACCGCCGAGCCGCCGCGCACGACGCCCACGCGCCAGACGGTTTATGAGGCCAACACCCCGCTTCCCGCGGTGCTGCTGAGCTACCAGCTTCCGCCCGACAATGATCCCGACACACCCGCGCTCGCGGTGCTCGACGGCATCCTCTCGGGCGGCGAGAATTCGCGGCTCTACCGCAACCTCGTCTATCGCGACCAGCTCGTCGCGCAGGCCGACACCTTCCTCGACACGCGCCAGCAGACCGGCGCCTACGCGATGTACGCGATCCTCGCCGGAGGCAAATCGGCCGAGGAGGGCGAGAAGGCGATGCGCCGCGAAATCGCCGACCTGCGCGACAAGCCGGTCAGCGAGGCCGAGCTGGCCGAGGCCAAGAACGAAATTCTGACCGCCTCGCTCAAGAGCCGCGAGACTGCCGAGGGCAAGGCCTCGACCCTCGCCGCCTCGATCATCGTCAGCCGCGATCCCAGGGCGGCGGATGAGCAGCTCGCCGCGATCGCCCGAGTCACCGCGGCCGACGTCCAGCGGGTCGCGCGCAAATATCTAGGCGACAACCAGTCCGCCGCGCTGATCTATCTCCCCGACGCCGTGGCCAAGGGCTCCAAGGGCGACACCATCGCGGTCGCCCCAACGGTCAAGGTCGCGCCACTCGTCGCGCCCACGGACATCGTGACCCACACCCAGGCGCCCGAAGGCCAGCGCCTCGCCGTCCCCGCGCCCGGCCCGGCGGTCTCGCCTGTCATCCCGAAGGCCACCGAAACGAAGCTCGCCAACGGCCTGCGCGTGATCGTGGTCGAGAAGCGCGACCTGCCGATCGTCACCGCCACGGTCGTCGCCCCGGCGGGCGGCGCGCGTGACCCTGAAGGCAAGGCCGGCACCGCCTCGCTCGCCGCCGATCTGCTGACCAAGGGCACCGCCACCCGCTCGGCCGAGCAGATCGCGCAGCAGGTGGAGTCGCTCGGCGGCTCGATCGGGGCGGGCGCCGACTGGGACGCCGCCTTCGCCACCGTCACGGTCAAGGCCGACCAGGTCGATCCCGCGCTCGCTATCCTCGCCGACGTCGCGCGCAACCCCGCCTTCGCGCAGGCCGAGATCGACCGCGCGCGCAAACAGTCGATCGACGGCGTCACCGTCCAGCTCAAGGACCCCGGAGCGCTTTCAGGCATCGTCGCGAACCGGGTCGTGTTCGGCACCGCGCCTTATGGCAACCTGCTGTCGGGCACGCCTGGCTCGTTGCCGAAGGTCAGCCGCACCGACATCGTCAATGCTTATGGCGACGCGTGGCAGCCCGATCAGGCCGCGCTAGTGATCGTCGGCGATATCGCGCGGAAGGATGCGGTTGCTCAGGTGCAGAGGTTGTTCGGCGACTGGAAGGCGGAGACCCGCGTTACCGCAACTACTTTGCACGGCCCCGTCAAACCTCGCGTAATCGTGGTCGACCTGCCCGGCGCGGGCCAGGCCGGCGTGGTCATCGCCCGTCCCGGCATCGCCCGCGCCGACAAGGATTTCTACGCTGCGCAGGTCGCCAACGCCACGCTCGGCGTCGGCTTCACCTCGCGCCTCAATCGTGAGATCCGCATCAAGCGCGGCCTTGCCTATGGCGCGGGCAGCAGCGTCGATGCGCGCCGCGCGCCCGGCATCGTCACCGCTTCCACCCAGACCAAGAACCCCTCGGCGCCGGAAGTGGTCTCGCTGATCGCCGCCGAGATGAAGAAGCTCGGCGAAGCTCCCGTCCCCGCCGCCGAGCTCGATTCGCGCAAGGCCGTGCTGGTCGGCAGCTTCGGCCGCCGCATCGAGCGGACCGACGGCATCGCTGGCGCGCTTGTCGATTATGTCGCCGACGGCGTCCCGCTCGATACGCTTTCGACCTACATCCCCGCGATCCAGGGCGTCGATCCCGCCGCCGTCCAGGCCGCGGCGAAGAAGGTGCTCGATCCCGGGAACGCCAGCATCGTCGTCGTCGGCGACGCCAAGCAGTTCGTCGACGAACTGCGCAAGACGCATCCGAACCTCGAGGTGATCCCGGCGACATCGCTCAACCTCGACAGCGCGGCGCTGAAGTAGGCGGAGCATTTGCGGCACTTCCCTTCCTCGTCACCCCGGCCTCGAGCCGGGGTCCCGCTTGTCCGCCCGGGCGCAAAAGAAGCGAGATCCCGGGTCAAGCCCGGGATGACGGGATCGGCAGAAAATTACGTTAACCATCAATCGTTTCACCCTGGGACGCCGCAAAATCCGGGGCAGAAAATTCACCCCTTCCGCGCTATGCCCGCCGCCTGACGAGGCCATTGCCTCCCACGGGACACGGGCGTGCTGCGGCGATTCACGCGACTACAGCTTCGGGGCATCGCGGCGGCGCTTCTGGTGTCGCTGGTCGGCGCGGGCGTGTCCGCACAGGCCGGGCTCACCGCGCTGAGCGCCGGCGAAGGCCGTGCCCGCGTCGCCGGCCCGGCGCCAACCGGCTACGAAGCCGACGATCATTTTCCGGGCGCCGCTTACTATCACCTCGCCGCCGACGAAACCGCCGCGCCCGCCGCCGGGGTCACCGGCACCGTCGCGCTGCCCGACAGCCCGGCGCCCGAAAACGCCCTGCTCGATCCCACGCTGCGCCCTGCCGCGCCGTTCCAGCTGCGCGGCACTCCGCAGGACAAGGCGCGCGCGCTCGAATGCCTCACCACCGCAATCTATTACGAGGCGGCGAACGAGCCCGATGACGGCCAGCGTGCCGTCGCGCAGGTGATCCTCAACCGCGTCCGCCATCCGACCTTCCCCGCCACCGTATGCGGGGTGATCTACCAGGGCTCGGAAAAGGCCGGCTGCCAGTTCAGCTATGCCTGCGACGGGTCGATGGCCCGCCGCCCCGCGCGCGCCGCGCGGCAGCGCGCCGCGCGGGTCGCCGCCTCGGCGCTGGCGGGCGAGGTGTTCGCGCCGGTCGGCATGGCGACGCACTACCATACCTACGCCGTGACCCCGTCGTGGAACAAATCGCTGGTGATGACCGGCGTGTTCGGCGCGCATTTCTTCCACCGCTGGAAGGGCTGGTGGGGCACCGGCGCCGCCTTCAGCCAGGCCTATCGCGGCGGCGAGCCTTATCCGGGACCTCATCCGCGCGCCGTGACCGCCGCGGAGATCGCCGCGGCTGCTAACGCCGCGACGGTGCCGATGCCGCCTGCGGCCGGCCCGGCCGCGAAGCCGCGCACCGAGACCGCCGCGGTCCAGCGCGAATATGTCCGGAGCGGCGACGTCCTCCCGCAATATGCGGCGACGCCCGACTCGCAGGTCCTCGACAAGTGGAAGGACAGCGGCCAGCCGCTGCGCTGACGCGAAACGGCCCCCGCCCGGGGGCGGAGGCCGTCATTCGTCTTAAGTCGTCCGCTTAGCGGCGATGCTGCCAGTCGTGGCGCTCCCAGCGGATCTTGCGCGCCAGCATGTCGAAGCGGCGGTCGAGATCGTTGCGCTCCCAGCGCGTCAGGCCGGGGGCCGAGCGGCGGTAGCGATATTCGAGCTGCGCGATCCCGCGGAACTCGGCGCGCAGCCGCGCTGCCTCGCGACGGTTGAGCTGGCCGGTGCGCACGCCCTGGTCGATACGACGGTCGAGCTGCGCCTGGCGCTGGTTGATTCCCCACCAGCCCTGCTGGGCGCTCGCGGCGGGAATGGTGGCCGCGGCGACGCCGAGGCCGGCGATCAGAATGGCGATCTTCTTCATCTCTACTCTCCTCACTAAAACCGGACCGGCTCTGCGGTCGAATGCCGTTATCGGGACGGTCTGTCGCACCAGTTTCACGCAAATCGGGCTTTTGTGTCGCCGAGTGTCGCAGCCGCGAAACGTTCGTTCAGCTTCGTTGACGCGGCATGTGCCTTATATTGATAATACACCTTGTCAGATCGTTCCGGAGGTCCCATCTTCCTGCCATGCTGAACCTGCTTTCGATCCTCACCGGCATCGTCGCCTTGGTGATAGCGCTCATCGGTGTTCTTCCGATTCCGCTGCTGCCGCTCGTCAACTGGGTTGCCTTCCCCATTGCTGTGGTTGGGTTGGTGCTCGGCCTGCTGTCCAGCGGGACGTCGGGACGCAATCTCAATATCGTGGTGCTGCTGATCAGCGGGCTACGCCTGATGCTGACCGGGGGCCTCATCTGACGCAAACGGGGCCCGGCGAACCGGACCCCGCCCTCGCATCGGCGCTTAGCGGCAGCGCACGTTGCCGCGGTCGATCGACGCACCCAGCGCCGCGCCGCCCGCCGCACCCAGCAAGGTGCCGAGCACGCTCGAACGGCCGTTGGTCAGCGCATTGCCGAGCAGGCCGCCGGCGACGCCGCCCACGATCAAGCCGGTGGTGCCGTCGCTGGGGCGGCAATAGTAACGCCCGTTGCGGCCGCGATAGATGCGGTCGGCACGAGTCAGGCGGCGCTCCCGATAGTAGCGGCCATCGCGATAATATTCGTCCGCGTAATAATAACGCTGGCCGCGCGGCAACCGGTTCCAGTCATAGTTGCGGTAGCTGCGCCAGTCGCGGCGGTCGTCGCGATAATCGCGGCGCGCGTCGCGGACCTCGCGGCGATATTCGCGCTGCGCCTTGCGCACGTCGCGCGCGCTGTCGGCGTTGCGGACGTCGCGGCGATAGTCGCGCCGGGCGTCGCGAACCTCGTCGCGATACTCCTCGCGGCTTTCGCGCGGCGTCTGCTGTGCCATCGCCGGAATCGGGGTCAGAACCACCGATGCCAGCATCGCTGCAATGATCGGTGTACGCATGATCACTCTCCTGCCTTGTGATGCCGCCTCAACGGCTGGCCTCGGGCAGGGGTTGCGTGAACTTCAAACTACCGTCCGTTCATCCCGGAGCCAGCTTTTCCAGGCGCTTGTCCCCTGGATATGCGAACAGGACATCACTTCCGACCGCGGCGTGGACCTGCGCTTCGCCGGTCACGGTCACGCACTGGCCCGCCTGCCACGCCACGCCGTCGACCACGCCTTCGCCGCGCACCGGCACCAGCCAGCCGGTGACGCCCTCGGGCAGGATCGCCGTCCGCTCGCCGCCGGGCCAGCGCTCGAGCACGAATTTCGGCCCCTCGACCAGGATCGTCCGCCCCGGCTCGACCTCGCCCGGCATCGGCGCGGCGACGAACGGACGCGCGTCGGCGACGGCCACGCCGTCTTCGAGATGCAGTTCGCGCGGGCGGCCATAATCATAGAGGCGATAGGTCGTCTCGCTGTTCTGCTGCACCTCGATCAGCGTGATTCCGGCGCCGATCGCATGGATGGTGCGCGACGGCGCGTAGATGAAATCCCCCGCCTTGACCGGCTTCCAGTCGAGCAGCTGCTCGATCGACCCGTCGCGCGCCGCCCGGAGCAGCGTGTCGTCGTCGACCGGTTCATGCGTGCCGAGCGCGATCGTCGATTCGGGCTCGGCGTCGAGAATCACCCAGCATTCGTCCTTGCCGCGCGGCAATCCGCGAGCCCTCGCCTGGTCGTCGTCGGGATGCACCTGCACCGACAATTTCTCGCTGGTGAAGAGATACTTGATCAGCAGGTCGGGGGCGCTGTCGCCCGGCGTCTGGAACCAGATCTCGCCCACCGGCTCGCCGTCCGGCGCGGGATCGGCGAATCCCGGCCACAGCCGGTGCCGGCCCCAGGGTTTCTCCACCCGATGCGTGGCAAGAAGCGTTGCTGGCATTGGTCCTCCATAGAGGTGTCAGGGTCGCAGCGGCAACGCGTGATGGCTGGCCTCCGATCCGTCTCGCCGCAACCCTGGCCAAAAAACATTTCGCCCGTTCGCATCGCTCGGCTAAGAACCCGCCATGCGTATGCTTTCCACCCGTCCGCTCGCGCTGGTTCTCGTCGCGGCACTCGCTCTCCCGCTCGCCGCCTGCAACCGCGGCGGCGGCTCCCGCGCCGACCTGCCCTATGTCGCGCGCGACGTCGGCACGCTCTACACCGCGGCCAAGGACCGGCTCGACCGCGGCGAGTACAAGCTCGCCGCAGCGCTGTTCGATGAGGTCGAGCGCCAGCATCCCTATTCGATCTGGGCGCGACGCGCGCAGCTGATGGGCGCCTTCGCCTATTATCTCGACCGCAACTACACCCAGTCGATCCAGTCGGCGCAGCGCTTCCTCGCCGTCCACCCCGGCAACCGCGACGCGCCCTATGCCTATTATCTGATCGCGCTCAGCTATTACGAGCAGATCAGCGACGTGACGCGCGACCAGAAGATCACCCAGCAGGCGCTCGACGCGCTGGGCGAATTGAACCGCCGCTATCCCAACACCCGCTACGCCGCCGATGCGCGGCTCAAGATCGACCTCGTCCGCGATCACCTTGCGGGCAAGGAGATGGAGATCGGCCGCTATTACCAGGTGCGCGGCCAGTGGCTCGCCTCGATCATCCGCTTCCGCGCGGTCGTCGACAATTACCAGACGACCACGCACGCCCCGGAGGCGCTGATGCGCCTGACCGAGAGCTATCTCGCGCTCGGCGTGAAGGACGAGGCGAAGAAGGCGGCCGCCGTGCTCGGCGCCAACTATCCGGGCACGCAATGGTATGAGCGCGCCTATGAGCTGATCGGCAAGCATGGCGAGCCGGTGCCCGTCCCCGCCGCCACCGAACCCGCCGCGAAGCCCGAGCGCGACGAGACGCCGACTCCGGCGCCCGTGACCAACTGATTGCCGGACGTGCCGTACGTGACCGTACGGCACACGCGACAACCCCTCTCCCACAGCGGAACAAAAAGGGGTAACAGCGGCCGATGCTGACCGCGCTCAACATCCGCGACGTGGTGCTGATCGAGGCGCTCGACCTCGATTTTCACGCGGGCCTCGGCGTGCTCACCGGCGAGACCGGCGCGGGCAAGTCGATCCTGCTCGATTCGCTCGGCCTCGCGCTCGGCATGCGCGCCGATAGCGGCCTCGTCCGCCAGGGCGCCGCGCAGGCGGCGGTCGCCGCCACCTTCGAGCCCGCCGACCCCGCGCTCATCGGCGCGCTGCTCGCCGACAGCGGCCTCGACTATGACCCGAGCGAGCCGCTCACCATCCGCCGCATCGTCAAGGCCGATGGCGGCAGCCGCGCCTTCGTCAACGACCAGCCCGCCTCCGCCGGCCTGCTGCGCGAGCTTGGCCAGCAGCTCGTCGAGATCCACGGCCAGCACGACGATCGCGGCCTGCTCAATCCGCGCGGCCACCGCGCGCTGCTCGACAGCTTCGGCCGGCTCGATACCGGCGCGGTCGCGTCCGCGCACCGCGCCTTCCGCCAGGCCGAGGACGAACTCGCCGCCGCCCGCGCCGAGCAGGAAAACGCCGCGCGCGACCGCGAATGGCTCGAACATGCCGTCGCCGAGCTCACCGCGCTCGCCCCCGAGTCGGGCGAGGAGGAACACCTCGCCGAGCGCCGCGCGGCGATGCAGCGCGGCGAGAAGATCGCCGGCGAGCTTCAGGCGATCGCCGACCTGCTCGACGGCAGCGACGGCGCGCTCACTCGCCTGCGCCAGGCGGCGCGCATCCTCGAGCGTATCGCCGAGGATCATCCCGCGCTGACCGAAGCCCTCGCCGCGCTCGACCGCGCGCTGATCGAAGGCGGCGCGACTCAGGACAAGGTCGACGAGGCGGCCGAGGCGCTCGCCTTCGACCCGCAAGCGCTCGAGGCTGACGAAGCCCGCCTGTTCGAGCTGCGCGGCCTCGCGCGCAAGCACCGCGTCCAGCCCGACGACCTCGCCGAGCTCACCGAGACCCTCGCCGCGCGCCTGGCCCGGATCGAGGGCGGCGAGGACACGATCCACCGCCTCGAAGCCGCGCTGGCCGAAGCCGAGGCGGCCTACACCGCCGCCGCCGAAGCCCTCTCCACCGCCCGCACGTCCGCCGCGGCCCGGCTCGACGCCGCCGTCGCCGCCGAGCTCGCGCCGTTGAAGCTCGACGCCGCCCGTTTCCGCACAATGGTCGAGCCGCTGCCGCGCGAGCAATGGTCCGCCTCGGGCCGCGACCGGGTCGAGTTCGAGGTTTCGACCAATCCCGGCGCCCCCTTCGCCCCGCTGATCAAGATCGCCTCGGGCGGCGAGCTCTCGCGCTTCATCCTCGCGCTCAAGGTCGCGCTCGCCGAGGAAGGCGGCGCCCGCACGCTGATCTTCGACGAGATCGACCGCGGCGTCGGCGGCGCCGTCGCAAGCGCCATCGGCGAACGCCTCGCGCGTCTCGCGACCGGCGCGCAACTGCTCGTCGTCACCCACAGCCCGCAGGTCGCGGCGCGCGGCGGGCATCACCTGCTCATCGCCAAGAGCCATGACGGCATCGTCACCCGCACCGGCGTGCGCGCGCTCGACGACGGCGCGCGGCGCGAGGAGATCGCACGCATGCTCTCCGGCGCGACGATCACCGACGAGGCACGCGCCCAGGCCGAGCGCCTGCTCGAGGCCGCATGATCCGCTTCCCCCCGCTCGCCGCGCTTGCGCTCGTTGCCCCCGTGAGCGCGCAGATGCCGATCTCGGCGGAGCTCACCCTCCTCGCCCCGCCCGCGACGCTGGTCCGCGCCGACGGCACGCAGATCGCCTATGAGATCCGCGTCGCCAGCTTCCACCGCTCGCCGATGCGCCTCCAGACGCTCGAGATCCTCGATGGCGAGGGCCGTCCGCTGGCCCGCTACGAGGGGACGCAGCTCACCGCGCTGATCGGCGGCCAATGGATGGCGGAGGATGCCGACCGCACGCTCCTCGCCCCCGCCGCGCATGCGCTGGTCTTCGTCAACATGCCCGTCGCGCGTCCCGTCGCCGCGGTCCGCCATCGCCTCACCTATACCGTCGGGGAGCGCCCGCCGGTCACCGTCGAGAGCGCCTCTCGCGCCGTCGCTCCCGCGCCGCGGCCCTTCGGTCCGCCCTTGCGCGGCGGGACCTGGTCCGCGATCTACGCCCCGGCGATGGAGTTCGGCCATCGCCGCTACGTCTACGCCGCCGGCGGCGTCCCGCGCGTCCCCGGCCGCTTCGCGGTCGACTTCTTCCATGCCGAGCGGAACCCCAAGGAACCGCGCTACGCCGCCGATCCCGGCTTCGGCGCGGAGGTGATCGCCGTCGCCGACGGCACCGTCGTCGCCGCGCGCGACGATTTCGCCGACCCCGTCCAGCGCGACCCCGAGGAGCGCGTCGCGCCCGAGAACGCCACCGGCAACTATCTCGCGCTCGACATCGGCGCCAATGAATCGGGCGGGCGCCGGATCGTGTTCTACGAGCATTTGAAACAGGGCCTCGCGGTCAAGCGCGGCGACCGCGTCCGTCGCGGCCAGCTGCTCGGCCGAGTCGGCGCCACCGGTCAGGTCGGCGGCACGCACCTCCACTTCCACGTTGCCGACACCAACTCGCCGCTCGGTGCCGAGGGCCTGCCGTTCAGCCTCGCCGCCTTCGAGCAGGTGGGCGCCTGGAAGACGATCGACCAGGCCTTCTCGGGCGAGCGCTGGCAGTCCACTGCACCACGCCGCTTCACCAACGCGATGCCGTCGCCGAACGTGGTCGCGCGCTTCCCCTAAAGGCCTTTCGGCTTCTCACCCTTGGCCGGCACGCGCCAGAAATAGACCATTCGCCCGTTGACGTCGCGCTCCGCCTCGGGCTCCCACTCGCCCATGCGGAAGGCGTGGCTGACGATCCGGGTGCCGGGCTTCAGCTCCGCCAGCAGCTTGGGCCGCAATTTCTCGTTGAGCGTGTCGAGCAGGTACAGCGTGATCACGCTCGCGTCGCTGAAATCGCTGGTGAACAGGTCAGCCTGCTTGAAGGTGACCTTGCCCTCGACGCCCTGCGCCCTGGCGTTGGCATTGGCCTCCTTGATCCGCTGCGGATCGATGTCGATCCCCGTCGCCTTGACCTTGGCCCGCTTGACCGCGGCGATCGGGATGCGCCCGTCGCCCGATCCCAGGTCGTAGAGCACGTCGCCGTCCTTGACCTGCGCCATGTCGAGCATCGCCTCGACCACTTCGGGCGGGGTCGGCACGAAGATCACGTCGGGCGTTCGGCTCTCCTGCACCGCAACGGGTGTCGAGGCGGGCGGCGCGACCAGCACGCTCCCCCCCAGCACCAGCGCGGCAGTGGTGATGATCAGCTTCATGGCGACATCTCCTCTTCAGGCTTCAGGAACAGCAGCAGGACGGCGCCCGCGCCCAGCACGGCAACCCCGGCGAGCGCGCCCCAGCCGGTATAGGCCAGGCTCGACCACAGCAGATACGCGGTCGTCGCGCAGAACAGCGCGGGCACGACCGGATACAGCGGCACCCGGAACGGCCGCTCCACCTGCGGATAACGCCGCCGCAGCACGAATAGTGCCAGGCCGACGAGCAGCAGGAACAGCCAGAAGACCGGCGCGGTATATTCCACGGCCAACCGAAACCCGTCGCGCGCGAACCCGCCCGCGATCACCAGCGCGAGCGCGATCGCGCCCTGTGCCGCCAGTGCGTTGCCCGGCGTGTCGCGTCGCATGTCCCAGCGCCCGAGCCAGCGCAGCGCGCCGAACCGCTGGCCGAGCGCGCAGGCGGTGCGTCCGCCGGTGATCGCGGTCGCGTTGGCGCTGGTCAGCGCGGCCACGGCCACCGCCGCGCTGATCGCCGCCGCGCCGCCCTCGCCCAGCGCGCGCCGCATCACCTCGGCCGCCACCGCGTCCGATCCCGCCATCGCTCCCATGCCCAGCGAATTGAGCGCGGCGAGGTTGACCAGCACATAGAGCAAGGTGACCAGCGCGAGCGCCAGGCTCATGATCGCGCCGATCCGTCGCGGCGCGTCCTTCATCTCGGCCGAGACGTACACCGCCTCGCTCCACCCGCCATAAGCGAGCAGCACGAACACCATCATCAGCCCGATCGCACCGCCCCCGCTCGCCGGCGCGGGCGCGGTGCCCGCCGGCGCGACCATGAACCCGGCGACGATGATCGCCACCAGTCCCGCCACCTCGACCAGGGTCAGCCAGCGCTGCATCGCCGCGCCCCAGCGGATGCCGAGCCAGTTGACCGCGCTCACCGCGATCACCGCGATTCCCGCCCAGATCGCCGGGCCAGCGGATCCGAGCGGCGCGATCACCTGGAGATAGTCGCCGACGATGAACGCCAGCAGCGCCAGCGACCCGGTCTGGATCACCGCGAGCCGCGCCCAGGCATAGAGGAACGCCAGCCGCTCGCCATAGGCCCGGCCGAGGAAATGATAGTCCCCGCCCATGTGCGGCCACGCCGCCGCCAGTTCGGCATAGCAGAGCGCGCCGACGATCGAGAGCAGCCCGCCCGCGACCCACGCCGCGATCATCGTCGCGCTGTCGGGCGCCACCCCCGCGACCAGCGCCGGGGTGCGAAAGATGCCGGCGCCGACCACGATGCCGACGGTCAGCGCGAAAACGTCGAGATTGCCGAGCGTGCGGCGCGGAGTGGCGGCCTCTGTCATCGGGCTTCGGACACGCGGCTACACTCCCTCGACCTGCGACGCGGGGACGGCCAAGGGTCAACCGGCCGCGCCCGTTTCGGTTCCGTAACCTGCTCCTATTCGCGGCGGAAGGTTGCAATGTTGGAGTTGGTCTGCTTGCCTCGCGCCATGACGATCCTCCCCCGCCGCCGCTCGCAGCCCCGTTTGACAGCCTCGCGTGACAACCCCTCAAAACCGTCAACTTTGTCAACTTTGTCAACTTGCGCCGCCGCGCTGCTGATCCTCGCGACGCCCGCGATCGCGTCTCCTTCGGACGACCTGCGCGCGCTGCTCGACGAGCATTTCGCGTGGGTGCAGAAGGAGAATCCGGGCTTCGCGCTGTCGATCGGCAATACCGAGTACGCGACCGAGGTCGGCGACGTCTCGCTCGCCGCCGAGGATCGCCGCGCCGCGGCCGAGGCCGCGTTCCTGAAGCGCCTCGACGCGATCCCCGATGCCGGCCTCTCCCCCGCCGAGCGCACCGACAAGGCGATTCTCAAGCGCCTGCTCGCCGAGAGCGTCGAGTCGAACAGCTACGGCCAGCGCACGATGCTGTTCACCAGCTACTCCAACCCGTGGCAGGGCGCCGCCGGGCAGGCCGACCGCACCGCCTTTCGCCGCAAGGCCGACTACGCCAACTATCTGACGCGCCTCGAGCAGTTCCCCAAGACCAATGACGAGCTGATCGCCATCACCGCGCAGGCGGTGAAGGGCGGCTATGTCCAGCCCTGCGTCAGCCTGGTCGGGTTCGAGAAGACGATCACCGGGGTGATCCAGGAAGATCCCGTCAAGTCGCGCTTCTATTCGCCCTTCGCCCGACCCAAGCCGGCCGACGCCACCGACGCCGAATGGGCCGCGCTGCAGGCACGAGCGAAGAAGATCGTCACCGGCTCGATCAACCCGGCCTATGCGAAGGCCGCGCAATTCTACCGCACGACCTACGAGCCCAAATGCGCCAAGGCGGTCGGGGTCTCGGCCCAGCCCGGCGGCGCGAAATACTACGCCTTCCGCATTCGCCAGCTCACCACCACCGACTATACCGCCGATCAGATCCACAGGATCGGCCTCGACGAGGTCGCGCGCATCCGCGCCGAGATGGCGAAGGTCGCCAAGGACGCCGGCTACCCCAGCCGCGAAGCGTTCGTGCAGGAGCTGCGCACCAACCCCAAATATTACGCCAAGTCCGCCGAGGAACTGATGGCGGCCGCCGCCTTCCAGGCCAAGACGATCGACGGCCTGATGCCGGGATTCTTCTACAAGATGCCGCGCCTGCCCTATGGCCTCAAGCGCATCCCAGCCGAGACCGCCGAGGGCACCACCACCGCCTATTACGGCCCGGGTAACCCGCAGCTCGGCCTCGCCGGCAATTATTTCGTCAACACCTCGAAGCTCGATCAGCGCCCGCTCTACGAGCTGCCCGCGCTGACCGCGCACGAGGCGGTGCCCGGCCATCACCACCAGATCGCGCTCCAGCAGGAGATGGAGACGAGCAAGTTCCGCCGCCATCTCGCCAGCTTCACCGCCTTCACCGAAGGCTGGGGCCTCTACTCCGAGCGGATCGGGATCGAGATGGGCCTGTACGACACGCCCGAGAAGCAGATGGGCCGCCTATCCTACGAGATGTGGCGCGCCTGCCGCCTCGTGGTCGACACCGGGATCCACTCCAAGGGCTGGACCAAGGAGCAGGCGGTCAAGTTCATGCTCGACAACACCGCGCTGTCCGCGGCGAACATCGACGCGGAGGTCAATCGCTACATCAGCTGGCCCGCCCAGGCGCTCGGCTACAAGCTCGGGGAGATCAAGATCCGCGAGCTGCGCGCCCGCGCCGAGAAGGCGCTGGGGGCGAAGTTCGACCTCAAGGGCTTCCATGATGCCGTGCTGGGGCAAGGCGCGGTTCCGCTCGACGTGCTCGACGCGCAGATCGAGGCCTGGATCACGGCGGAGAAGGCCAAGGGTTAGGCCAACGCTTCCTTAACTCTGTCCTGTCATCACGCAACGCGAATGGGGAGCTTCACGATGATCCGCCGGGCCAGTGCCATCGTCCTGTTGCCGCTCGTCCTCGCCGCGTGCGGCGGCGGCGCGGACAACCAGAGTGTCGCTGCGCTCGACAATGAGATCACCGCGAACACCGCCGATCCGGCGCTGATGGGCGCACTGCAGGACCAGATCATGGTCGATCCCCAGCTCGCCGGCCAGGCCAACAAGGACGCGATCCGCCCCGCCAGCCAGCCCTATTCGGCGCCCGTCCCCTCGGAGACCGTCGCCGCCGCCAAGGCCGCGATGCCCAAGGAGGGCGAGCTGCTCAAGGCGCCCGCGCCGAGCGGCAAGTGCGAGGCATGCGACGTGCAGGACCGGGCGATCACGCTCGGCAGCCTCGCCGCGCAGCAGAAGGACAAGCGCACCGCCGGCTGTGCTGCCAAGCTCAACTATTCGGCGGGCTGGGCCGCGCGCCTGCCCGCCGGCATGCCGCTCCATCCCCAGGCCCGCGTCACCGAGGCGGCCGGGGCGCAGGACGCGCAATGCGCACTTCGGGTAGTAAGCTTCTCGACACCTCAGCCGCTGCAGACCATGATCGACTGGTACTACACCCGGGCGGTCAAGGCCGGTTTCTCGGCCGAGCATCAAGCGAAGGACGGGCAACATGTTCTCGGCGGCACGCGTGGCCGCGACGGCTCGGCTTATGTCGTGATGCTCTCGGCCCGCGCCGATGGCGGCACGGATCTGGATCTCGTCGCCAACGGCGGCAACTGAGTTTCTCCCGGGGACGGCGCGAAAGCGTCGTCCCCACCCAATTTCGGGCCACCTTGGTTCCGCCTCGCTTTCCGGCTAGTGCCGCGGGATGAACCACCTCCTCCTCGTCATGCTCGGCGGCGCGATCGGCGCCGGGGCGCGACACCTGACCGGCCGCGCCGCGCTCGCTTTGTGGGGGCCGGGCTTTCCCTGGGGCACACTGATCGTGAACCTCGTGGGCGGCATGCTGATGGGCCTGCTCGCCGGCTGGCTCGCGGCGCGGTCGAGCGGGGACGAAGCGCTGCGCTACCTGCTCGGCGTCGGCGTGCTCGGCGGCTACACCACCTTCTCCGCCTTCTCGCTCGAGACCGCCAACATGCTCCAGCGCGGCGACCATGGCGTCGCCCTGCTCTACATCCTCGCCTCGGTGGTCGGCTCGATCGCCGCGCTGTTCGCCGGCCTTCAGCTTGCCCGGGTGACGGTATGAGCGACGCCAATGTCCGCCAATTCACCGTCGGCATCGACGATGACGGCATCCGGCTCGACCGCTGGTTCAAGCGGCATCTGCCCGACACCAGCTTCAACATCGTCTCGCGCTGGGCGCGCACCGGCCAGCTCCGCCTCGATGGCGCGCGCGCCACGCCGGGCGAGCGCATCCAGGCCGGCCAGGTGATTCGCGTCCCCCCGGCCGAGGCCCCGCAACCCGCCGCCGCCAAGCCCAGAAAGGCGCGTCCGCAACTCACGCCCGAGCAAATCGAATTCGCCGAATCGATGGTGATCCACCGCGACGCACAGGCGATCGTGCTCAACAAGCCGCCGGGCCTCGCGACGCAGGGCGGCACCAAGACTCACGACCATGTCGACCAGCTGCTCGACGGCCTCTATTTCGACCTCGATACGCGGCCCAAGCTCGTCCACCGGCTCGACAAGGACACGTCGGGCGCGCTGGTCCTCGCCCGTACCGCTCGCGCCGCCGCCTATTTCTCGAAGAGCTTCTCGGGCCGCACCGCACGCAAGACTTATTGGGCGGTGGTGGTCGGCGTGCCGAGCATCGAGGATGGCTTCATCGACCTCCCCCTCGCCAAGCAGCCCGGCACCGGCGGCGAGAAGATGCATGTCGACGAGGAAGAGGGCCAGCCCGCGCGCACGCGCTATCGGGTGATCGATCGAGCAGGCAACCGTGCAGCCTGGGTCGAGCTTCAGCCGCACACCGGACGCACCCACCAGCTGCGCGTCCACATGGCGGCGATCGGGCATCCGATCGTCGGCGACGGGAAGTACGGCCTCGCCGAGGCGTTCCTCTCGGGTAGCATCTCGCGCAAGATGCACCTCCATTCGCGCCGTATCCGCATCGACCATCCGGACGGCGGCAAGCTCGACGTCACCGCCGATCTCCCCACCCATTTCGCCGAGACGCTGGCGAGCCTCGGCTTCGACATCGCCGACGGCGACAATCTGCCCGTCGACGAAAAGGCCCCGCCGACCCGCGAGCAGGAAAAGGCCAAGGCCAAGGCCCACGCCAAGACCGTGCGCAAGGAACGCCGCGGCGAGCGGCGCGGCCGGGGTGACAAGCCGGCGAAGCCCGGGAAGCCCAAGAAGAAATGAACCGCCTCGCCGTGTTCGACTGCGACGGCACGCTCGTCGATTCGCAAGCCAATATCTGCCGCGCGATGGAGGCGTGCTTCGCCACCCACCGGCTCGATCCGCCGCACCGCAATTCGATCCGCCGCATCGTCGGCCTCAGCCTGATCCCGGCGATCGCCGCGCTGCTCCCCGACGCCGATGCGCGCCAGCACGAGGCGATGGCGGAGGATTACAAGCGCGCCTTCCACGCGATGCGCGCCGACCGTGCGCTCGATCCCGAGCCGCTGTTCGACGGCGTGGCCGAGGCGATCGCGGTGCTCGACGATGCCGACTGGATGCTCGGCGTCGCCACCGGCAAGTCCGACCGCGGCCTCGCGCTGATCCTCGAGCATCATGGCCTGACGCACCGCTTCGTCACGCTGCAGACCGCCGACCGCCACCCCTCCAAGCCGCACCCGGCGATGCTCGAGGCCGCGATCGCCGAAGCCGGCGCCGCGCCGGAGACCACCGCGATGATCGGCGACACCAGCTTCGACATCGCAATGGCGCTCAATGCCGGCACGCACGCGGTCGGGGTTGCGTGGGGCTATCACGAAGCGCATGAATTGACGGCAGCCGGCGCCCGCCACGTCTCCACGCACGCGCGCGACCTGCCTGCGCTGCTGGAGGCGTTATGACCGAGGATCCCGCCCGCAACCGCTATTTCGCGATGGTCTTCGCCGAGATGCTGGCCGTGGCCGGCGCGGTGTTCGGCCTGGCGATCATGGCCAAGACCGACACGATGTGGCTGCGCATCCTCGGCGCCGCGATCCTGCTCTCGGGCCTCTACTGCATCGCCGTCGTCCCCCGCGCGATGGCACGCCGCTGGCGCACCCCGACCACGCCGGACCCGTAATTCATGAAGCGTTTCTGGAAGGACGCCGCCGCCATTCCAGCGGCGGGCGGCCACGACATCCATCTCGACGGCAGGCCGGTCCGCACGCCCGGCCGCGTCCCGCTCACCTTGCCCACGCTCGCGCTGGCGGAGGCGGTGGCCGAAGAGTGGCGCGCGGTCGGCGAGACGATCGATCCGCGCGCGATGCCGCTCACCGGCCTCGCCAACGCCGCGATCGACCGCATCGCGCCCGATTCCGCGACCTTCGCCGCCGGCCTCGCCAAGTATGGCGAGAGCGACCTGCTCTGCTACCGCGCCGACCACCCGCTCGAATTGCAGTTGCGCCAGCAGGCCGCTTGGGACCCGCTGCTCGACTGGGCGCGCGCCCGCTACGGCGTGGATCCGGTCACCACCACCGGCGTGATGCACCGCCCGCAGTCGCCCGAGACGATCGCCAAGCTCGCCGAGGCGGTCGCCGCGCGCTCCCCGTTCGAGCTGGCGGCGCTGTCGCCACTCGTCACCGTCACCGGTTCGCTGATCGCCGCACTGGCGCTGCTCGAAGGCGCGGCGACGCCCGAGGACATCTGGTCCGCCGCCAATCTCGACGAGGACTGGCAGGCCGAGCATTGGGGGGAGGACGATCTCGCCCGCAAGGCCCGCGCCGCGCGCCGCGCCGATTTCGACGCGGGCGCGTGCTTCCTGTCCTTACTCTAGCGGCGCTTCGGCCGGCGTCGCCGCCGCTACCACCGGTTTCGGCAGCAGCCACGCGATCACCGCGCCTGCCGCCAGCCATCCGGCGACCTCGCTGATCCATAGATAGACGAAATAGCCCCATGGCGCATGATTGAAGATCGGCTGGCCGAGCTGGCTGTAGGCGGTGATCGCGACTGCGAATAGCCCGACCACCGTCACCCGTCCGCCGAAGCTCATCCCAACCGTCACCCGCACCAGCACGAACGCGAGCAGCAGCGCGCAGACGATTCCCAGGATCAGGCCGCTGATCAGCGCCGCGGTGTCGGGCAATGCGAAGCCGTGCGCGTTGAACAGCACCATCGCCACCGGCCCCTGGCCGTACATCTGCGTGCCCGAAGGCGTGCCCGGCCACGGGATGGGATAGGCGCCGCTTCCCGTCGGCCCGAGATGCTGCGCCAGCGCCGCCTGCACCGAAGCGCTCGCGGCGTCGCCGGTGCCGGTCACCGCGATCAGGCTGAGCGGCGTTCCCCAGAAAATGAAGCCGACGATCCACATGGCGATCCCGCCCAGCAGGCCACCCAGAACAGCTCTTGGCATCTTGCCTCTCCCCTTGTTCAGGGGACGCAGCCTAGCGCGACGCCAGCCCCATGGCGACCGCTTCTTCCTGCCGCTCGCGGATGAACCCGATCAGGCCCGGCTTGCGCGAGCGCTTCTCGCGCTCGGCCTGCAGGATCGTATGGACCTTCTCGAAGCACGCATCCAGGTCGTCGTTGACCACGACATAGTCATAGCCGTCCCAGTGGCTGAGCTCGCGTTCGGCGCGCTTCATGCGGTATTGGATCACGTCCTCGCTGTCGGTGTTGCGGTCGCGCAGGCGCTTTTCCAGCTCGGTGAGCGAGGGCGGCACGATGAACACGCGCACCACGTCGCCGCCCTCGAGCTGGAACAGCTGCTGCGCGCCCTGCCAGTCGACGTCGAACAGCACGTCCTGCCCCTCGGCCAGCATCTTCTTCACCGGCGCGCGCGGCGTGCCGTAGCGATAGTTGAAGACGTGCGCCCATTCGAGGAACTCGTGCCGCGCGGCCATTTCCTTGAACGTCTCGGTGCTCACGAAATGATATTCGCGCCCATCCTGCTCGCCCTCGCGGATCGGCCGGGTGGTCGCGGAGATGGAGATGCCCATGGCCGGCTCGGCCTCGAGCAGCTTGCGCGCGATGGTCGACTTGCCCGCGCCGGAGGGCGAGGAGAGCACGAACAGCACCCCCCTGCGATCGAATTCGAACTTGGATTCGCGATGCGCCATGCCCGCCATTGGCGCGGGCACGCCTTGTCCGTCAAGCGGCGGCGTTACTTGCCGCGCGACGCCTTGCGCCGGTCATACATCTTCTTGGCCACATAAGCCCCGCCCAGCGCCAGTCCGAGCGGCCCCAGTCGCTTCATCGCGCCCGCCGCCAGCCAGCCGAGCGCGGCACCCTTGGCGCCGCCGCTGCCGTCGCGCCGATCGATCTCGCGTCCGACCAATGCACCGATAACCTTGCCGATCATGCTGATTCCTTTTGACTTTGTTCGGACCTATCAACCGAGGGTTCTCGCGAGGGTTCCATGAACCCGGGGTGACTTCTAGCGGCCGACCATCGTCTCGGGCCGCACCAGCCGGTCGAACGTGGCCTCGTCGACCAGCCCGAGCTTCAGGCCCGCCTCGCGCAGCGTCAGTCCCTCGGCATGGGCGACCTTGGCGATCTTCGCGGCATTGTCATAGCCGATCTCGGGCGCCAGCGCGGTGACGAGCATCAGCGAGCGGCCCACCAGATCGGCGATCTGCCGCTCGTTCGCCTGGATCCCGTCAACGCAGCGCTCGGCGAAGCTCGTCATGCCGACGGCAAGCAGATGAATCGAGCGCAGCACGGTCGCACCGATCAGCGGCATGAACACGTTGAGCTCGAAATGCCCTTGCATCCCGCCGACCGTCACCGCCTGGTGGTTCCCGATCACCTGCGCCGCGACCATCGTCAGCGATTCGCACTGAGTCGGGTTGACCTTGCCCGGCATGATCGAGCTGCCCGGCTCGTTGGCCGGCAGCGACAGCTCGCCCAGCCCGGAGCGGGGCCCGGAGCCAAGGAAGCGGATGTCGTTGGCGATCTTGTTGAGCGCCACGGCCAGCGTGTTGAGCGCCCCCGAGAAGAAGACGAGCCCATCCTTGGCCGCCAGCTGCTCGAACTTGTTGGGCGCGCTTTCGAACTGCGTGCCGGTGATCTCGCTGATCGCCGCCACCATGTCCTCCGCCCAGCCTTCGGGCGCGTTGAGCCCGGTTCCGACGGCGGTGCCGCCGATCGCGAGCTTGCGGATATTGCCGTCCAGCGCCCCCTCGATCCGCGCCCGGCAGCTCGCCAGCTGCGCGGCATAGCCAGAGAATTCCTGTCCCAGCGTCAGCGGCGTCGCGTCTTGCGTATGGGTGCGGCCGATCTTGACGATATGGTCCCACGCCTTCGCCTTGGCGGCGAGCGAGGCGGTCAGCCTCTCCAGCGCCGGCACCAGCATGTCGCGCGTCGCCAGCACCGTCGCGACATGGAGCGCGGTGGGGAAGCTGTCGTTCGACGACTGGCTCATGTTGACGTGATCGTTGGGATGGACGGGCGCCTTGCCGCCGCGCTTCCCCGCGAGCTTCTCGTTGGCGTAGCCCGCAATCACTTCGTTCACGTTCATGTTGGTCTGGGTGCCGGAACCCGTCTGCCAGATGACCAGCGGGAACTGGTCGTCGAGCTCGCCCGCGACGATCGCCTGCGTGGCGTCCTCGATCGCCGCGACGATCTCGGGCTTCAGGCCATGTCGAGCGTTCACCCGCGCCGCCGCCTGCTTCACGATCGCCTGCGCATGGACGATGCCGACCGGCATGCGCTCGGTCGGCCCGAACGGGAAATTCTCGATGCTGCGCTGGGTCTGCGCGCCCCAATAGGCGTCCGCCGGCACCTCGATCATGCCGATCGAGTCGGTTTCGGTGCGGGTCTGCGTCACATGCTGCTCCTCGTCATCCCAGCGAAAGCTGGGATCTCAGGCGGCAAGCGCAACCCTTACGGCACAAGACCCCGGCGTTGTCCTTCGATCGCCCTTCGGGTCGCTGGGGTGACAGCGCGCTATTTCTTCCGCTTGAAGTCCACCGCCACGACGTTGGATCCGTCCTCCACCGGGGTCACCGCGGGACCGTCATTCTCGGCCTCTTCGTGCGGCTCGGGGCCGTCGGGGTCCTCGGCCGCCTGGAAGCGCAGCTCGAAATTGACCGCCGGGTCGTGGAAGCCGGTGATCGCCGCGAACGGGATCACCAATGTCGAGGGGATCTGGTTGAAGCTCAAGCCCACCGAGAAGCGCTCGTCGTCGACCTTGAGGTCCCAGAAGCGGTGCTGGAGGACGATCGTCATCTCGTCCGGGAAGCGCTCGATCAGCCGGTCGGGGATGTCCACACCCGGTGCGCGGGTCTTGAAGGTGATGTAGAAATGATGCGCCCCGGGCAGCGCGCCGGTCGCCGCGACCTGGTCGAGCACGCGACCGACCACGGCGCGCAGGGCCTCCTGCACGATCTCGTCATAGGGAATCAGGCTGTCAGGCACGCTACCACTCATGTGACCATTGCCTACAGTGCGCACGGCAGCGGTCAAGATGAACTGCGGCTTCACATAGCTGTGCCATCATTGCATGCCTCCGTGACAGCGCTATGGAGCGGCCATGCGCACCGCGACGATCAGCCGCAAGACCAGCGAAACCTCGGTCGACGTGACCGTCAATCTCGACGGCACCGGGACCTATCATGTCTCGACCGGCATTGGCTTCTTCGACCACATGCTCGAACAGCTCTCGCGCCATTCGCTGATCGACCTCGACGTCAAGACCGTGGGCGACCTGCACATCGACCAGCACCACACGGTCGAGGATACCGGCCTCGCGATCGGCGCCGCGATCGCGGAGGCGCTGGGCGACAAGCGCGGCATCCGCCGCTACGCCGACGCGCTCTCGCCGATGGACGAGACGCTGACTCGCGTCGCGATCGACATCTCCGGCCGGCCCTTTCTCGTGTGGAAGACCGAATTCAGCCAGAAGCGCCTCGGCGAGATGGACACCGAGATGTTCGAGCACTGGTTCCACAGCTTCGCGCAGACTGCGTGCGTGACCCTGCACGTCGAGACGCTCTACGGCCAGAACAACCACCATATCGCCGAGGCCGCGTTCAAGGGCCTCGCCCGCGCGCTGCGCCAGGCGGTCGAGATCGATCCGCGCAAGGCCGACGCGATCCCCTCGACCAAGGGGACGCTCTGATGATCGCGGTGCTGCTGGGCTACAAGGTGCCGATAGAGACGATCGACGCGCTCCGCTCCGCGCATGTCGACTGGCTGAAACAGGGGCTCGCCGATGGCCGGCTGCTGCTCGCCGGGCGCAAGGTGCCGGTCACGGGGGGCATGCTGCTGGTACGCGGCACGCTCGACGAGGCGAAGGCCTGGGCTGCGACCGATCCGTTCGCGACCGAGGGCGCCGCCGAGTATGAATTCATCGAGGTTGCGCCCTCGATCCTCGCGCCGGGGCTGGAGGCGCTCGGCCAGTGACCGTCGCGCTGATCGACTATGGCGCGGGCAATCTCCACTCGGTCCACAATGCGCTGAAGGCAGCGGGCGCCGTGGACGTCGCCGTTACGGCCGACGCGGATGCCGTGACGAAGGCCGATCGCATCGTCCTGCCCGGCGTCGGCGCGTTCGGCGCCTGCGCCTCGGGGCTGCGCGCGATTCCGGGCATGGTCGAGGCGCTCGACCAGCGCGTGCTGCGTGGGGGCGCGCCGTTCCTCGGCGTCTGCGTCGGCATGCAATTGCTCGCGAAGGCGGGCGAGGAGCTCGGCACGCATCAGGGCCTTGGCTGGCTCGATGGCACCGTGCGCGAGCTTCCGGCCGATGGCGTCCGCGTGCCGCATATGGGCTGGAACGATGTCATTCCGCTTGTTCCCCACCCGCTGATCGAGCCGGGCGAGGCCTATTTCCTGCACAGCTTCGCCTATTCGGGCGAGGCCGTGCTCGCGACCACCGAGCACGGCGGCCCGGTCGCCGCCGCGATCGGCCGCGACAATTTCGCCGGGGTGCAGTTCCATCCCGAAAAGAGCCAGCGCTACGGCCTGGCGTTGCTCGAACGTTTCCTGAGGTGGCGCCCTTGAAGGAGTTCCTGACTTGATCGTCTTTCCCGCCATCGACTTGAAAGCCGGCCAGGTCGTCCGTCTCGCCGAGGGCGATATGGCGCGTGCCACCGTCTATGGCGAAAACCCCGCCGCGCAGGCCGATGCCTTCGCCAGGGCGGGCGCGACTCACCTCCACGTCGTCGACCTGGATGGCGCGTTCGCGGGCGAATCGATCAATGGCGGCGCGGTCGCCGCGATCCTCGCGCGCTTTCCCGGCAAGGTGCAGCTCGGCGGCGGCATCCGCAACCGCGCGTCGGTCGAGCGCTGGATCGACATGGGCGTGAGCCGCGTCGTGATCGGCACCGCTGCGCTCGAGGACCCCGATTTCGTGCGCGAGGCCGCCGCCGCCCATCCCGGCCGGATCGTCGTCGCGGTCGACGCCCGCGACGGCTTCGTAGCGACCAAGGGCTGGGCCGACGTCTCCGCCGTCTCGGTCGCCGAGCTCGGCCACCGCTTCGAGGACGCCGGCGTCGCCGCCCTGCTGTTCACCGATGTCGGCCGCGACGGGCTGCTCAAGGGCTGCAATGTCGAGGCGACCACGGCACTCGCCGCCGAGGTCTCGATTCCTGTCATCGCCAGCGGCGGCGTCGCCGGGATCGAGGACATCCACGCGCTGGTCGGCCAGCCCGGCATCGAAGGCGTCATCACCGGCCGTGCGCTCTACGACGGGCGCCTCGACCTCGCCGAGGCGCTGAAAGCCGCGGCCAAAGTCGAACAATGACCGTCCGCGCGCGCGTCATTCCCTGCCTCGATGTCGCCAATGGCCGCGTCGTCAAGGGCGTGAACTTCGTCAATCTGCGCGATGCCGGCGATCCGGTCGAGCAGGCGCGTGCCTATGACGCCGCCGGCGCCGACGAGCTCTGCTTCCTCGACATCACCGCCAGCCACGAGGCGCGCGGCACGATCATCGACGTGGTGCGCCGCACCGCCGAGGTGTGCTTCATGCCGCTCACCGTCGGCGGCGGCGTGCGCTCGGCCGAGGATGCGCGCGCGCTGCTGCTCGCCGGGGCGGACAAGGTCGCGGTCAACTCCGCCGCCGTCACCCGCCCTGAGATGGTGA
This sequence comes from Sphingomonas sp. MS122, assembly GCF_049532975.1. Classification (GTDB taxonomy): domain Bacteria; phylum Pseudomonadota; class Alphaproteobacteria; order Sphingomonadales; family Sphingomonadaceae; genus Sphingomonas. The sequence continues at coordinate 100,458 of NZ_CP186695.1, forward strand.
GCGAGATCGCCGACCGCTTCGGCAGCCAGTGCGTCGTCGCCTCGGTCGATGCGCGCCAGGTCGAGCCCGCCCGCTGGGAGGTGTTCACCCATGGCGGCCGCAAGCCCACCGGGATCGACGCGGTCGAGCATGCCCTCAACCTCGCGAGGCTCGGCGCGGGCGAGCTGCTGCTCACCTCGATGGATCGCGACGGCACGCGCGACGGCTACGACCTCGAGTTGATCCGCACCATCGCCGACCAGGTGACCGTCCCCGTCGTCGCCTCGGGCGGCGTCGGCAATCTCGACCACCTCGTCGCCGGCATCCGCGACGGCCACGCCAGCGCCGTGCTCGCCGCCTCCATCTTCCATTTCGGCGAGGCGTCGATCGCCGACGCGCATGCCGCGCTCGCTGCCGCAGGGATCCCGGTCCGCAGCCACGGTTAACGCTTTGGCAGCGACGCCGCGGCTAGGTGATTTTCATGCTTCGCGCCCTGCCCCTGCTGCTGCTCGCCGCCGCGCCCGCGTTCGCCGCGCACGGTGGAGCGATCACGCGCCGCTCGATGCCCGAGCTGTCCGATCTCGCGCTCGCCGCGATGGCCGCGGGCGGCATCTGGCTCGCCCAGCGCGCGATGCGCCGCCGCAAGCGCCAGCCCAAGGATTGACAGCGCCCGCCGCCTGCCCGACTGCGCGGACATGGCCTCCGACATCCTCGACACGCTGGAACAGGTGATCCGCGAGCGCCGCCACGGCGATCCGTCCACCTCCTATGTCGCCAGGCTCACGGCCAAAGGCCGCGCCAAGATCGCGCAGAAGCTGGGCGAAGAGGCGGTCGAGGCCGCGATCGCCGCGGTCCAGGACGATCGCCAAGGCCTCGCCGGCGAGGCCGCCGACCTCGTCTTCCACCTCCTCGTCCTGCTCGCCGATACGGGGCTCAGCCTCGACGACGTCCGCGCCGAGCTCGCCCGCCGCGAAGGCATTTCCGGAATCGACGAAAAGGCCAGCCGTCCCGCAGGAGCCTAGACCATGCCGATCGACCCGACTCTGCCATACGACGACCAGAACATCTTCGCGAAGATCCTCCGCGACGAGATCCCCTCGAAGCGAGTCTATGAGGACGAGCATGCCGTCGCTTTCCACGACATCAACCCGCTGGCGCCGACGCACCTGCTGGTGATCCCGCGCGGCCCCTATGTCTCGTGGGACGATTTTTCCGCGCGCGCGTCGGATGCCGAGATCGCGGGCTTCGTCCGCGCCGTGGGGATCGTCGCGCGCCAGGCCGGCGCGGTCGAACCCGGCTACCGCCTGCTCGCCAATGTCGGCGTCGATTCGGGACAGGAAGTGCCGCACCTCCACGTCCATGTCTTCGCCGGCAAGCCGCTGGGTCCAATGCTAGCGCGATAAGCCGAGCTTTTGGGGGATTGCGCGCCCCCGATTTGCGTTTAGGCTCCCGGCTTTCGTATCCGCGGCGATGGCAAGGGCCACGCCGCCTAGGGGGATTGGATCGCTGCATGATTTTTGGGCGCGTTAAGCCACTCGACGCCATTCTGGCCACCGCGGAGAAGAAGTCGCTCCACCGGTCGCTCGGCGCCTTCCAGCTCACCATGCTGGGCATCGGCGCGGTAATCGGCACCGGCATCTTCGTCCTGACCGCCGAGGCCGCGCAGAAAGCCGGCCCGGCGATGATGCTGAGCTTCATCATCGCGGGCGTGGTCTGCGCCTTCGCCGCGCTCTGCTATGCGGAAATGTCGGCGATGGTGCCCGTCTCCGGCTCGGCCTACACCTATAGCTATGCCGTGATGGGCGAGCTGATCGCCTGGATGGTCGGCTGGGCGCTGATCCTCGAATATGCCGTCGCCGCGGGCGCGGTGTCGGTGGGCTGGTCGGGCTATGTCGTCGGCCTGCTCGAGCACACGCTCGCGATCGACATACCCGACAATCTCGTCGCGGGGCCCTTCGACGGCGGCATGATCAACCTCCCTGCGATGGCGATCGCCGGCCTCGTCACCTGGCTGCTGGTGATTGGCACCCGGGAGAGCGCCACCGTCAACTCGATCCTCGTGATCATCAAGGTGACGGCGCTCACCGCGTTCATCCTGCTCGCGGTGCCGGTGATGAACATGGAGCAGTTCTCGCCCTTCGCGCCCACCGGCTTCATCGGCGTGTCGATGGCCGCGGCGTCGATCTTCTTCGCCTATGTCGGGTTCGACGCGGTGTCGACCGCGGCCGAAGAGACCAAGAACCCGCAGCGCAACATGCCGATCGGCCTGATCGGCAGCCTCACCATCTGCACCATCTTCTATCTGCTCGTCGCCGCCGGCGTGGTCGGCGCGCCGGGGCTCAGCACCCAGCCGGTGGTCAGCGCCGCCGGCGCCGCGCTCGAGCCGGGCAGCCGCGAGCTCGCCGCCCAGTGCGCCGCGCGCGCCGCCGAAGGCTTCAAGGACGTGGTCTGCTCGAAGGAGGCGCTGGCGTTCACGCTGCGCGAGATCGGCTGGCCCCAGATCGGCAACTTGCTCGGCCTCGCCGCCGGCCTCGCGCTGCCGTCGGTCATCCTGATGATGATGTTCGGCCAGACCCGCATCTTCTTCGTGATGAGCCGCGACGGCCTGCTTCCCGCCGCCTTCTCCAAGATTCACCCCAAGTTCAACACGCCGCACGTCATCACGATCATCACCGGCGTCGCGGTCGCGCTGTTCGCGGCCTTCTTCCCGGTGGGGCAGCTCGCCAACATCTCCAACTCGGGCACGCTGTTCGCCTTCGCCGCGGTGTCGATCGCGGTGCTGGTGATCCGCCGCACCGATCCGACGCGCCACCGGCCGTTCCGCACCCCGCTGGTGTGGCTCACCGCGCCGATCGCGATCCTCGGTTGCATCTATCTGTTCGTCAGCCTCGATCACAAGAGCATCACCTTGTTCCTGATCTGGGCGGCGATCGGCCTCGCGGTCTATTTCGGCTACAGCCGCTCGCGCAGCCATGTCGGCCGCGGCATCATCGATGTGCCCGAGCACGAGGCATATGAAGAGCTCGATCCGCCGGTGCCCGGTACGCACTGAGCGACGAGCGAGACGAAAGAAGGGGCCGGCGGGGCATTCCGCCGGCCCCTTTCCTTGCCGGGCGCCGTCAGAAGATCTTCTGGTCGAGCGGCTCGATCCGCAGCGTCACGACGTCGATCCCCGGCGGACGCGTCGCCGCGAACAGGATCGCGTCGGCGACCTCCTCCGGCGGCAGCAGCTTGTGTGCCGCCATCATCCGTTGCCGCTCCTCGGGCGGAAAGGGCTGCATCGATGAAGCGATCGCGCCCGGCTCGATCAGGGTCAGCCGAATCCCGTCGCGGATCAGTTCCTTGCGCAACGTCTCGGCGAAGCTGGCGACGCCGCCCTTGGCCGCGTTGTACACGCTCTCGCCCACCGCCTTGATGTGCACGCTGATCGATCCGACCAGGATCACCATCGCCTCACGATTGCCGCTCGCGCGCATCCGTTCGGTCGCTTCCTTGGTGCAGGCGACGTAGCTCACCAGATTGCTGTCGATCACGTAACGCCAGCCGGCGTCGTCCATCTCCGACAGGGGACCCGAACCGACACCCGCGCACGCGACGAGGATATCGAGCCCGCCGAGCCACGCGTCGACACGCTCGAACAGCCGCGCCAGCCCTGGGGCACTCGACAGATCTGCGGTCACCGTCTCAACCCGTTCCTGGTGCTCCGGCGGAAAGGCCTCGACCAGCGACCGCAGTCCCAGCTCCTCGCGATCGGTGAGCAGCACGCGCGCGCCTGCCGCGAGCATCCGTTCGGCCACCGCGCGGCCCACGCCGCCGGCGCCGCCCGTGATCAGGACTCGCTTGTTCGCCAGCGGCGATACGCCGTCCGCCATGCCACGTCTCCCAGACGCGGCTCAACGTCCGGGGCGGCGCGGGGTTGCGGCCTAGCCCAGCTTTTCCGCCGCCAGCGCCTTGAGGTCGACCTCGGCGCGCGCACCGTAATGGCTGATGATCTCCGCCGCGCACACCGCGCCGAGCTTGAGCGACTTTTCGAGGCTCCAGCCCTGCGCCTGTCCGTGAAGGAAGCCCGCGGCGAACAGGTCGCCCGCGCCGGTCGTGTCGACCACCTTGTCGATCGGCTCGGCGGGCACCTCGGCACGTTCGCCGTTGGAGACCGCGATCGCGCCCTTCTCACTGCGCGTCACCACCAGCACGGGCACCTGCGCCGCGATCCTGGCGATCGCGTCCTCGCAATCCCCGGTCTCGGCCAGCGCGAGCAGCTCGTTCTCGTTGGCGAACAGGATGTCGATCATCCCCTCGGCGATCAGCTTGCGGAAATCGTCGCCGTGGCGCGAGATGCAGAAGACGTCGGACAAGGTGAAGGCGACCTTGCGCCCCGCCCCGCGCGCGATGTCGATCGCCGCGCGCATCGCCTGGCGCGGCTCTTCGGGATCCCACAGATAGCCTTCGAGATAGAGGATCGCGCCGCCGGCGATGAGGTCACGGTCGAGCGCCTTCTCGGGCAGGAACTGCGAGGCGCCGAGAAAGGTGTTCATCGTGCGCTGCCCGTCGGGCGTCACGAAGATCAGGCAGCGCGCGGTCGAAGGCGGGCCGGCGCGCACCGCGGTATCGAAATCGACCCCGCTGGCACGCAGGTCGTGGGCGAACACCTGGCCGAGCTGGTCGTCGGCGACCTGGCCGATGAAGGCGCAGCGGCTGCCCAGCGCGGCCATCCCGGCGACGGTGTTGCCGGCCGACCCGCCCGAAACCTCGCGGCCCGGCCCCATGCGATCGTAGAGCGCATCGGCCTCTTCGGGCGAAAAGATCAGCTGCATCGATCCCTTCGCGACGCCGATCTCGTCGATGAAGCTGTCCTCGGCCGAGGCGAGGACGTCGACGATGGCGTTGCCGATGGCGACGACGTCATGGGCGGGTGCGGTCACATTGGTCTCCGGAGAAAGTTTTCGCGCGCCTAGTGGACGCGGCCTTGCTGCGCAACTGCGTTGACTTGTCCGCCCGTCACGGCCCATCCATGCCCGCGATGCTCGAGGCCTTCCTCCTCTCGATCCGCCAGCTCGGCGACCGGCGGATCCTCGCCGTTTTCGTGAAATCGATGCTGCTGACGCTGGCGATCTTCGCCGCGCTCGGCACCGCCCTGTGGTTCGGGGTGGACGCGCTCGTCGCCCATTATTTCGACGCGAGCGACAGCATCGCCAGCCTCATCGCCGCCGCGGCGCTGCTGATCGGCCTGCTCGGCGCCTGGCTGCTGTTCCGCGCGATCGCGGTCGCGGTGATCAGCGTGTTCGCCGACGAGGTGGTCCATGCGGTCGAGGCGAAACACTATCCCGCGCAATTCGCCGTCGCACGCGACCTGAGTTTCGCGCGCTCGCTCGGCATGGGGCTGCGCTCCGCCGGCCGGGCGCTGCTGATCAATCTCGTGCTCGCCCCGCTCTACATCCTGCTGCTCGTCACCGGGATCGGCACCGCGCTCGCCTTCTTCCTTGTCAATTCGTGGCTGCTCGGCCGCGATCTCGGCGACATGGTCGCGGTGCGCCATATGCCCGCCGCGGACCTCGCACGCTGGCGCGGTGCGACCCGGCTTTCGCGCTTTGCGCTGGGCGCTGCGGGCACCGCATTGTTCTTCGTGCCGTTCGTCAACTTCGCCGCCCCTGTCCTCGGCGCGGCGATGGCGACTCACCTGTTCCACCGGAGAAGCGTCAAGTGAGAGTTCCGATTGCCGCCGCCCTGCTCGTCCTCCTCGCGGGCTGCGGTGGCGCCACCGCGCCGCCGCCGGTGGTCCGCGCCGCGCCGATCCCGGTGCCGCAGCCCGGCATGGCCGCGCTCACCACGGTGATGGGGGCGAGCGCCAACGCCCTCATCGCCCAGTTCGGCCGCCCCCAGCTCGACATGACCGAGGGCATCGCGCGCAAGCTTCAGTTCGGCGGGCCGATCTGCGTGCTCGACGCCTATCTCTATCCGCCCAAGTCAGGCCGCGGCGACGCCACCGTGACCTTCGCCGAGACGCGCCAGCGCGACGGCAAGCCGATCGACCAGTCGAGCTGCGCGGCCGCGCTCAGGGCGAGCCGCGCGGGGAAGTAAGCCGCTCCCGCGCCCACTCGGCCGCCTCGCGGACAACCGGATCGGGGTCGTCGAGCAGCGCCTCCACCGAGGGCAGCAGCGCCGGCTCGCCGCTATTGCCGGCCGCGATCAGGCAGTTGCGCATCATCCGATCGCGCCCGATCCGCTTGATCGGAGAGCCCGAGAAGACGTGCCGGAACCCGGCATCGTCGAGCGCGAGCAGCTCGGCCAGTTCGGGCGCGGTGAGCTCGGCGCGCGGCGCGAAGGCGAGGTTCGCCGCGGCCGCGGCCGCGAACTTGTTCCACGGGCACACCGCCAGGCAGTCGTCGCAGCCATAGATGCGATTGCCGATCCTCTCGCGGAATTCCTCGGGGATCGGCCCCTTGAGCTCGATCGTCAGGTAGGAGATGCAGCGCCGCGCATCGAGCTGATAGGGCGCGGGAAAGGCATCGGTCGGGCATGCCGTCCGGCACGCGTCGCACGACCCGCACCCGCCACCGCTCGGGCCGGTCGGCGCCAGCGCCAGCGTCGTATAGATCGCGCCTAGGAACAGCCAACTGCCATGCTCGCGGCTCACTAGATTGGTGTGCTTGCCCTGCCAGCCCAGCCCCGCCGCCTCCGCCAGCGGCTTCTCCATCACCGGCGCGGTGTCGACGAACACCTTGAGATCGCACCCCGCCTCCTGCGCCAGCCAGCGCCCGAGCGCCTTGAGCGCCTTCTTCATCACGTCGTGATAGTCGGCGCCCTGCGCATAGACCGAGATCCGCCCGCGCTCGCCCGTCTCCGCCAGCGCCAGCGGATCGGCGGCGGGCGCGTAGCTCATGCCGAGCGAGATCACGCTGCGCACCTCGGGCCACAATCCCGCCGGACTCTCGCGATGGTGCGCGCGTTCGGCCATCCAGATCATGTCGCCATGCCGTCCCTCGGCCAGCCATTCGTGCAGCCGCCCGCCCGCCAGCGGCGCCGCGTCGGCACGCGCGATTCCGCATGCCGCGAAGCCCAGCTCCGCCGCTTTCTCGCAAATCGCCGTCTCGAGTGACTTGCTTTGCTGCATCACCCCCCGCTAGCACGGATGCGAAAGCCGAGGGGATTCTTGTTGCACGACGATCTGGCGGTCAGCGCCTCGGGCCTGGTCAAGCGCTTCGGTGACCGCCGCGTGGTGGACGGCATCGACATCGCGGTGCCGAAGGGCATGATCTACGGCGTGCTCGGTCCCAATGGCGCGGGCAAGACCACCACGCTGCGCATGCTGCTCGGCATCATCGAGCCCGATGGCGGCACCCGCAGCGTGTTCGGCAACGACCGCCCGCGCGAGGTCAGCGACCGCATCGGCTATCTCCCCGAGGAACGCGGCCTCTACCCGTCGATGAAGACCATCCAGGCGATCGCCTTCATGGGCGCGCTGCGCGGGCTCGACTGGCGCACCGGCCGCACCCGCGCGGTCGCGCTGATGGAGGCCACCGGCCTCGGGCACGCCACCGACCAGAAGATTCGCAAGCTCTCCAAGGGCATGGCCCAGCTCGTGCAGTTGCTCGGATCGATCGTCCACCGGCCCGACCTGCTGGTGCTCGACGAGCCCTTTTCCGGCCTCGACCCGGTCAACCAGGAGCGGCTCGAGAAGCTGATCCTCGCCGAGCGCGATCGCGGCGCGACGATCCTCTTCTCCACCCATGTCATGGCGCATGCCGAGCGCCTCTGCGACCGACTCACCATCATCGCCGGCGGCAAGGTGCGGTTCGAAGGCACCGTCGCCGACGCGCGCGCGACCCTTCCCTTCAAGGCGCATTATGTCCCGCACCACCCGCACGAAGGCATCCGCGCGCTGCTCCCCGCCGATGCCGTGCCCGAGGGCGACGGCTGGCGCTTCACCTTGCCCGACGAGGGCATCGAGGCGACGCTGGTGAAGCTGATCGACGCCGGCTACGGCATCTCGGGCCTGTCGATCGAGCGCCCCAGCCTCCACGACGTGTTCGTCCGCATCGTCGGCGCGAAAGCCCTCGCCGAATCGGAAGCGCTTGATGTGGAGGTACAGGCATGAGCAGCCTCGCCCGCCTGATCCGCCAGACGCTGACGATTGCGCGCCGCGATTTCGTGGCGACCGTGTTCACGCCCACCTTCCTGATCTTCCTGTTCGCGCCGATGATGTTCATCGGCCTGAGCGCGGTCGGCGGCGGCGCCGCCGCATCGATCAGCAAGAGCGGTGACGAGAAGGCGCGCGTCGTGCTGCTCGCGAGCGACGAGCAGGCGCGCGTCGCGATCGCTGCCGATCGCCAGCTGCGCAAGATGTTCAGTAGCCTCGAGCAACCCGCGCGGCTGATCGTCGAGAAGCCGGGCGCCAATCCCGAGGCGCAGGGCCGCGCCATGTTCGAGCGCAAGGAGAGCGATACCTATGCGGTGATGTACGGCCCGCTCGACAAGCCGCAGATCCTGCACAGCATCAACGGCACCCGCTCGGCCAGCTATCTCGCCGCGCTCGCCGATCAGGTGCTCCGCGCCCAGCGCGCCGGCACCGCCGCGCCGCTGAGCGAGGCGACCAAGATCGTCGTCACCCGCCCCGGCGCGTCGGCGGGCGGACGCGGCCAGGCGGCGTTCTTCGCGACCACCGCCCTGTTCATGATCAGCCTGCTGCTCGCCGGACAAGTCGTCGGCACCATGGCGGAGGAGCGCTCGAACAAGGTGATCGAGATCCTCGCCGCCGCGGTCCCGCTCGAAAGCGTGTTCTTCGGCAAGCTGGTCGGCATGTTCGGCGTCGCCTTGCTGTTCCTCGGCTTCTGGGGGACGGTGGTCGTCAATGTCGGCTCGCTGCTGCCGACCAAGTTCGCCACCGCCTTCATCGATGTCGGCCCGGCGGTCGGGCTGCCGATGTTCGGCCTGCTGTTCTTCGCCTATTTCGCGACCTCCTACATGCTGCTCGGTGCCGTGTTCCTCGGTCTCGGCGCCCAGGCGTCGACTCAGCGCGAGCTGCAGATGATGTCGCTGCCGATCACCATCTTCCAGGTCGCGATGTGGGGCTTGGCCTCGGCGACCGCGCTCGATCCGGACAGCTGGCTCGCCACCGCCGCGGTCGCCTTCCCGTTCAGCTCGCCCTTCGCGATGGTCGCCCGCGCCGCCAACATGCCCGAGATCTGGCCGCATCTGCTGGCGATCGGCTGGCAGCTGCTCTGGGTCGCCATCACCGTCACGATCGCCGCCCGCCTGTTCCGCCGCGGCGTGCTCCAGTCGGGCAGTCCGGGGCTGCGACTGCGCAAGAGGGCGGCGACCTGACGGCTCGCCGCAGCGCTATTGACAAACCTGTCAGTTAATCCACTCTTCCGGACAAACAGAGTCCCAGGGAGAGTATCGCCATGGCCACCTTAGCGCCCGAAACCGCGCCCGCCGTCGACCCGCTCGACGTCACCCGGCCCGAGCTCTACCGCGACGATCTCTGGCATGAACCCTTCCGCCGCCTGCGCGCCGAGGCGCCGGTCTATCGCTGCGAGAACAGCGCGTTCGGCCCCTATTGGTCGATCTCCACCTACAAGCCGATCGTCGAGGTCGAATCGCTCCCCGACCTCTATTCCTCCCAGGCCGGCGGCATCACGGTCGCCGACCTGATGCCCGAGGACATCAAGATGCCGATGTTCATCGCGATGGACCGGCCCAAGCACACCGGCCAGCGCCGCACCGTCGCCCCCGCTTTCACGCCGTCCGAGATGGTGCGGATGACCGGCGACATCCGCCACCGTACCGCCGAGATCCTCGACTCGCTCCCGGTCGGCGAGAAATTCGACTGGGTCGACTGCGTCTCGATCGAGCTGACCACGCAGATGCTCGCGTTGCTGTTCGACTTCCCCTGGGAGGAGCGCCGCAAGCTCACTTACTGGTCCGACTGGGCCGGCGACATCGAGATCGCCAAGGACCCGGTGCGCAAGGAAGAGCGCCGCCAGATCCTGTTCCAGTGCGCCGCCGAGTTCGGAGCCCTCTGGAACTCGAAGGTCGGCAAGGAACCGACCCCCGACCTCATCTCGATGATGATCCACTCGGACGCGATGGCGGAGATGGACCAGATGGAGTTCCTCGGGAACCTCATCCTGCTCATCGTCGGCGGCAACGACACCACGCGCAACTCGATGAGCGCCTATGCCTGGGCGCTCGAGCAGTTCCCCGAGGAGCGCGCCAAGCTCGAGGCCAGCCCCGAGCTGATTCCCAATGCCTGCCAGGAGATCATCCGCTGGCAGACCCCGCTCGCACACATGCGCCGCACCGCGACGCAGGACACCGAGTTGATGGGCCAGCAAATCCGCGAGGGCGACAAGCTCGTCCTCTGGTATCTTTCCGCCAACCGCGACGAGAGCGTGTTCGAGCGCCCCGACGAGATCATCGTCGATCGTCCCAATGCCCGCCGCCACCTGGCATTCGGCCACGGCATCCATCGCTGCGTCGGCGCGCGCCTCGCCGAGCTTCAGATCGGCGTGCTGATGGAGGAAATGGCCAGGCGCCGCCTGCGCCCCAACGTCATTGCCGAGCCCGAGCGCGTCTCGGCCTGCTTCGTCCGTGGCTACAAGAGGATGCCGGTGGAGCTCAGCCGCTACTAGCTTGTCATGCGAGCCGCGGGCACGGTCCCGGTCCGGATCCGCGCCGCTTCGGTGATCAGCTGGTCGAGGTGCAGGTAATTCTCGTTGAAGTCCGCGAGTTCGCTGAGTCCTTCCCAATCCCTGATCACGATCGTGCGGTGATTGCGCACGATCAATCCGGAACGATCGAGATCGCGCAGCATCCGGTTGACGTGCACCGGCGTCAGGCCGGTCGCGTCGGCGAGCTGCTCCTGGCTCATCGGCATCTCGTAACGCAGCCGATCGGCGAGTCCCGCCGCCTCCATTCGCCGCGCCAGCTCGCACAGCAGATGGGCGATGCGCGTCATGGCGTCGCGCCGGCCGACATTGACCACCCATTCGCGAAAGATCGACGCATCGATCAGCGTGTCGGTCCACATCGCCAGCCCGACCATCGGCCGTGTGCACGCCAGCGCGCGGATATCGTTACGCGCCACGATCGCGAATTCGCATCGAGTCAGCGCCTGAACATTGTGATCGGCGAGGTTGAGCAGCACGCCCTGCAGGTCGACGAAGTCGCCCGGGATGTGCAGGCTGATGATCTGACGCATCCCCTGCGACGTCACCTTCTGGCGGAAGGCGAAGCCTGAGAGCAGCATGCAGGCGCGCTCGGGCTGCTCGCCCTCGCGCACCAGATAGGTCTCGCGCTCCGTGGTCTGGAGACGAAAGGGCAGTGCCAGGATCGCGGCGCGATCCTCGTCGTAGAGCGTCACGCGCGATTCGAGCTTGCGCACCAATGGTGCAAGGAGATTGGGGGACATGGGAGGCGCTCCGTGGAACTTGGGGCGGGAGCGCGACGATAGTCTCTCAGCCGCTGACGCCCGGAAATCCGGCCAGCGATACGGCTATAATGAACGAGATCAGGATCCGGTTCCCTGATCCAGGATAAGCCGCCGCTTGGCCGGCGCGGCTGATCCTATGAATGGATCGTCACGGCGCCCGAAAAGGGCAGCTTGAGAACAACTTCGCCCTTGTCGTCCGACACTTCGATATAGTCGCTCAAGTGGAGCTGGCCGCTGCGAACGTCCTCCGCCATCAGCGACCGTGCGGCGGCAAGGGCATGCTGACGCACCGCCGCCATGTCGTGGAGAATGCATCCCTCGACGTCCGGCGTCTGCCCGAAACGATCGTAAAGCTTGAAGAAATAGCGGGCCACCAGGATCCACTTCCCATGGGTTCATCGCTCAACGCGCTAAGGCGATGATTTGTGCCGGACAATGCGACAGCGCTCACAGGACATGCGATTTGACGTCGCGTCGCCGCCTTTGACGCCGCCGCTCGCACTTCCCATCTTCGCTTGGCGTTCATGCCGGAGTCGAGAGGAACCAGCCCTTGCCGCTTACCCGCCGCCATCTGTTCGCCCTTGCCGGCACCGGCGCGATCGCCGTGACCTTCGGCTGCACCTCGCAGGAGAGCGAGGCCGCGCAGCGGTTCGAGTTCACCCTCACCGACCCCGAATGGCGCAAGCGGCTCAGTCCCGCGCAATATCGCGTGCTCCGCCAGGCCGCGACCGAGCGCGCCTTCACCAGCCCGCTCGACAAGGAGAAGCGCGCCGGCACCTTCGCCTGCGCCGGCTGCGGCCTGCCGCTCTACAGCTCGCGCACCAAGTTCGACAGCGGCACCGGCTGGCCGAGCTTCTACGCCCCGCTCAAGGATGCGATCCGCACCCGCACCGACTATGCGATCGGCGTGCCGCGCACCGAAGTGCTCTGCCGCCGCTGCGGCGGCCACCTCGGCCATGTCTTCAACGACGGTCCGCCGCCGACCGGCAAGCGCTATTGCATGAACGGCCTGGCGATGACCTTCAGGTCGGCCTGACGCCGGCAGGCGCGGTCACCGTACGACGAAGGTCACCGCGAGGATCACGCGCCATTCGACGACCTTGTTGTCGCGCACCACGCCCTTTGTGTCCTTGACCCAGACGCTCTCGATATTGTCCACGGTCTCGCCGACCTTGGCGACGCCGTCGCGGATCGCGTCCTCGATGCTCTCGGTCGAGCTGGAGATGACCTCGATGACCTTCGCAACCGACATGGCTCTGCTCCCGTTGTGGATCGCCCGCCCGCGGGATCGAGAATAACGTTGGCCCGGCCTCCCGCAAAACGAAATGCCGCGGTGAGGTCGGCGATCCGGCCTCTAACCCGCCACCCCGGCCCCGTGCCGGGGTCCACCGGGAGGCAAAAGACGAGGCGGGAGCACACGCGGTTCGCGGGAGGCAAATGGATCCCGGCACAGGCCGGGATGACGATGAGGGGATAAGGCGGCTTGCCTTACTTCTGCATCGCGGTCGTGATCCCGAACTTCTCGAGATCGATCGCCGCGATGGTCACGCCGCCGAACGGCGCTTCGTTCTCCAGTTCCGGGCGCTCGATCACCGGGGCCTTGCCGGTGTAGATGAAGCCGTTGACCGGATAGGTCGAGGTGCCGAGCCCGCCATTCGACGCGAACCACACCTTGACGCGGCTCCAGTCGCCCTTCTCGGACACGTCCACCGCGATCACGTTCTTCTCGATGCCGCCGCGGCGCGACCAGTTGGCATGGGTCAGCAGCACTTCGCGGTCGCTCAGCACCTTCGAGACCATCGCGACATGGCCGAGGCGCATACGCTGGGTCGCCGCGAACGACATGACCGAGCCGACCACCGGCTCGCGGCCGCGCTCGTAGCGGCCTTCCGCCTGCGCCCACCAGGTGTGGGCATTGCCGTGGATCTGGATGCCGGAGATCATGCGGGCATAGGGGACGCACTGCCAGAACTGCGCGTTGGCAGGGGCGATCGTCGCCAGGCAAAGCGCCGCCATCAGCGCGAATCGCGCCGCAAGAATCTTGGCGTTCATGGTGGCCCCCTTCAGACCCCGAATCTCGATGCAGGGGTGGTGGCAGAATGGTTCCGTCGATCCTAGAGCACCGCGGCCGATATCCGATGAATCGTTTCGCCGCGGCGATGACTGGCGTTTTTGCCCGGCTTCAGTGCTCGCATCGACCGAGCCAGCCCTTGCAATGTTGGATTTCGCCTGCTCCGCTTGCCCTGCCCGCTCTTTGACAGTGTCAACCGCCATTCAGCCGCGCATCGCGCGGATACGCGCATTATTATGCATATATTCCAGGCACTTGACGCTGATGAAGCCGAAAGTGACAGGCGCCGCCGAACCCCGCGATAGTGTCAACTTTGTCAACTTCGGCCACGGATCGTTACGGGCTTGATTCGCATTTGTTGCCCGAAAGTCGCGATCCACAGCTCTTTCGTTCGCCTGCCCTCGGTTCACCGCAACCAATGTTGCAACGCAAAACCATCTGTGATTCCTTGTCTGAACGGCGGACGACGCGGGGTTAAGGATGGGGTTAACCATCTTGGGGCATCCTCCGCCGTGAAGGAGACGAGTGGGGTGGGAGTGAAGGAGAATGAGCGCACGAAGTAAGCCGGCCGAAGGCGCGATGACGCTGGCCGAGATGAAGGAATTCGCCGGGTTCGCCGCGGCGACGCAGCGGTACATCCGCCGCTCGCTCGATGTCGGGCTCGAGCGCAACGACGCCATGGAGCGCTGGTCGCGCGACGTGGTCGAAGCCGCCAGCATCCGCGCCCAGGCGCATATGTACGACCGGCTTCCCGAGATCCGCGCGCTGATCCCCGACGACAGCGGGCTCGATGCGATGGAGCCGTTCATGGCGCCGTTGGTCACCGTCTCCGCGTTCGATCTGGGACAGGGCCGGCTCACCAGCTTTTCGGCCTATCGCTTCCTCTACGAGCGGCTGATCGGCGCCGAGGTGCGGCCGTGGCTGCCCGCCGCCTTCTGCGCGGCGGCGGCGCTGCCGCATCTCCATCCGGACCTGCGGCGCAAGCTGCTCCAGTCGATCAGCGAAGCCGCGGCGACCGCGTCGGGCTGGTCGAACCGCCAGCCCGCCTTCTTCCCGCAATGGGTGGAGAAGGTCGGCACCGAGCCGCTGCCGAATTGAGTTTTTCTCCCGGCAGGTCTGCCTAGCGGCAGGCCCGCCACCCCATCTCCCCGCGTTCCGCCTGGTCGAGGTGGAAGTGGTCGCGATGCGCCGCATTATAGTCCGGCGACAAGACGGTCGAGAACAGCTCGCACGCCCCATCCCGCACGTCATGCAGGAAGCGCGCCTTCGACCCCTTCCCCGCCCAGTCGCCGACCAGCGTGATCCGCGTCCCGTCCGCCAGCCGGAATGCCGCGACGTCCACCGCGTCCGCCGTCGAATGCTCGCTCCAGCTCGCCCCTTCGCGATTGTACATGCGTCGGCAATTGTAGCTGCCGAAATGCTCGATCTCGGCCACCTTCTGCCCGAAGTGGCGCTGGGCCGCGGGCTGCACCACCTCCCACTCCCACACCGCCAGCCCCGCCGCGACCGGACAGGACACGCCCAGGTCACCCGGCGCGAACCGGATCCGCCGCGCCCCGCCCGGCGCGAACCGCACGACATCGGCATAGCCGCACGCCCCGTCGCTCTCGCTCAGCGGCGCGAGCGCGGTGTAGCGCACCCCGGCCTTGTCGAGCGCCTTGCGGCATGCGGGGAAATCCTCGGTCAGCCCGGCCAGCTTGCGGCCAGTGAACAGCCCCACCGGCTGGCTCAAGTCGAGCTCGGTCCAGGGCAGGTCCTGCGGCCGGTCCCGCACCATCGCGTAGAGCAGCAGTATCAGCGTCAGCAGCAGCGCCGCCACCACGATCGCCGCCAGGCTGTTGCGCAGCAGCTTCATGCGCGGAGCGCCGTTCCGATCCCTTGCGAGGTCACCGGATAACCGAGTCCCTCGGGGATGCAGAGCCGCTCCTCGCCGTCGCGCATCTCGACCCATGGCGTGATCGGCTCGACTGGATGCGCCCGGGCATCCGCCGCCGCCTCGGCGAAGCTGCCGAACTGTGCCAGCCGCTCGAGATTGCGCCGCGTCGGAAAGATGATCCGCGCCCTCCCGGCATCGGCGGCATCCAGCACCTCTTGCGCCCTCGCCCAGAACAGCCGGACATTCTCGTTCCCGTCCACCGCCGCTTCCGCCGCGTCATCGGGCAGTCGCGCCAGGTAGAAGCGCGTGTCGAACACCTTGTGCGACACGTCCGAAGGCGGCAACCACCGCGCGAAGGGCACCAGCGCATCGAGATCGATCACAGCCTCGGCCAGCACTTCACCCATCGGCCTCCCGGCATACAGCGCCGCGCGAACCCATTCGAGATCGGCCAGGCCAGCGACCCCCACTGCCAGCCCGGCTTCCTCGATCGTCTCGCGGATCGCAGCGATCCGCGCGGCGAGGTCGTCGGGATCGCCGCGATGCAGCCCCGCCAGCGCGCGGTCGCCGGGATCGACCCGGCCGCCGGGGAACACCAGCGCCCCACCGGCGAAACGCATCGCCGCCGAGCGTTCGACGATGAGCAATTCGGGCGGCCCCGCGACGCGCTCGCGCATCACGATCAGCGTCGCGGCGGGGATCGGCTGGAAGGAAGCACCCGTCATCGCAGGCGGGTTTAGGGTCGAAGCCCGCGGATGGGAAGCGACGCGGCGCTAGTCGGCGCGGCGCACCTCGACGTCGAATGCCATTCCGGGAAATGCCGTCTTCATTCGCGCCTCAGCCAGGCTGATCGCGACGCGCCCGTGATCGATCCCCGCCCAGCGCCGCCCGAGCTTCTGCGCGGCATGGATCGCTGTGCCGCAGCCGCAGAACGGGTCGAGCACCACGTCCCCCTCGTTCGACGACGCCGCGATGATCCGCTCGAGCAGCGCGATTGGCTTCTGCGTCGGATAGCCGAGCCGCTCCTGCGCTTGCGAGTTGATCGCCGGGATGTCGCTCCACAGCGCCTGCACCGGCAGCCCGCGCGCCTCGTCCAGATAGCGTTTCAGCCGGATGCCGCCGGTGCGCGTGAAGTGCAGCCGCCCCTCGCGGTCGAGCCGCTCCATCGTCTCGACCGGCATCCGCCAATAGGAATGCACGCCCTTATAGTCATAGTGATAGCCGCCGCCCGACAGCCCCTTGGCGGTGAGATTGTCGTCCATCCACAGCCGCCCATCGGGATCACGATTGTGGAAGCGCGCTTCATAGTCGCGATCATAAGGCGTGAATTGCGGATTCCATACCGGCTTCACGCCCTTGGAATAGAACAGGATGATGTCGGTGTTGCGCCCGTAGCGCCCGCCGTCGCTGTGCGCCGAGGTGCGCTTCCAGGTGATCTCGTTGCGGAACCGCTCGGCGCCGAACACGCCGTCCGCCAGCAGTTTGAGGTAATGGCTCGCAGTCGGATCGCAGTGGAGATAGAGGCTGCCCGTCGGCTTGAGCACGCGGTGCAGCTCGATCATCCGGATCGCCATCATCGCGAGATACGCCATCATGGCGTTCTCGCCGAGAAACGCGCGCATCGCATTGAGCAGGTCGAACGCCTGCGTGCAGCCGCTCTGCATCGCCTGGTCGAAGGCATCCTCGGCGGCGTCGTTCCAGCGCCATGTGTCCTCGAACGCCTCGACCTGCGCGTCCGCCTCCGCCACGCCCGCCGGAGAGCGGAACAGGATATTGTAGTTGGCGTTCGAGTTGAACGGGGGGTCGAGATAGACGAGGTCGACGCTCTCGTCCGGGAAATGCGCGCGCAGGACGTCGAGATTGTCGCCGTAGAAAAGATGATTCGCCAATTGCATCCGACGTTCCCGACGCGTGCCACAGCGCGGGACCGCTAGCCGATCATTTCGGGAACATGCGTGAAGTTGAGTCCGTTCCGGAGCCATTGCTCGAGGTCAAAGGACCCTCCGTCTTACTTGAAACAAACCAACCCTTATCCGCTGGTGCAATGCAGCATTATTGCGTAAGTGGACGCGATGCGGATCGCGATCATCGACACCAGCCAGACGCGTGCGGCGATCATCTCGGAAGGATTGCGCGAAGCCGGGCTCGAGGATCTGACGCTGATCGACCCCGCGGGTCCGCTCGCCGCACAGATCGAGGCGGCGGCGCCGGAAGTGGTGCTGGTCAACCTCGAGAACCCGAGCCGCGACGTGCTCGAGGACTTCTTCGCCATGTCGCGTGTCCTCGGCCGGCCGATCGCGATGTTCGTCGACCAGAGCGATGCCGAGGCGACGGGCGCGGCGATCGACGCTGGGGTTTCGGCCTATGTCGTCGACGGGCTGTCGAAGCAGCGCATCAAGCCGGTGCTCGACCTCGCCGTCCGCCGCTTCCAGGCCTTCTCCCGGCTCCAGCGCGAGCTCGACGAGGCCAAGAACGCGCTCGCCGAGCGCGCGACGATCGACCGCGCCAAGTCGATCCTGATGAAGCGCCGCGGGATCGACGAGCCCACCGCCTATGCGCTGTTGCGCGGCCAGGCGATGCGCACCAACCGCCGCATCGCTGAGATCGCCGAAGCGATCGTGACGAGCGAAGCGCTGATGGGAGACATGCCGTGACCAGCGAAACCCTGCGCATCGGCTTCCTCCCGCTGGTCGATGCCGCGCTCCCGATCCTCGCGCACGAGCTCGGCTTCGCCGAGGCCGAGGGGCTGTCGCTCGAACTGGTTCGTGACATGACCTGGGCGACGGTGCGCGACCGGCTGCTCTACGGCCATACCGACGCCGCGCACATCGTCGCCCCGCTCGCCATCGCCACCGCGCTCGGCCGTGACCGGCCGGCGGTGCCGATGGCGGTGCCCTTCGTGCTCGGCCTCAACGGCAATGCGATCACCGTCTCGACCGCGCTCGCCGATGCGATCGGCGTGGGCGACCAGCTGGGCGACCCGGTCACGATCGGCGCGGCGCTCAAGCAGGTCGCGCAGGCGCGCGCGACGGAAGACCGGCGGCTGCGTTTCGGCGTGGTCCACCGTTATTCCAGCCACAATTACATGCTGCGCTACTGGCTTGCGGGCGTGGGCATCCGCCCCGACCATGACGTCGAAATCGCCGTCACCAGCCCCCCCTTCGCCGCCGATGCCCTCGCGGCGGGTGAGGTCGACGGCATCTGCGTCGGCGAGCCGTGGAACTCGATCGCGGTCGATCGCGGCGTCGGCCGGATCGCGCTCGCCACGGCACAGATCTGGCGGCGGGGCGTCGAGAAGGTATTGGCCCTGCGTGGCGAGGTCGTCGACGAACGGCGCGACGCGGTATTGCGGCTGATCCGCGCGCTCCACGCAGCGGCCGCGCATTTCGTGCGCCCCGAAACCGCCGAGCAGAGCGCCGACATCCTCGCCGGCGCAGCCTATCTCGATGCCTCGCGCGATGCGATCCTGCGCGCGATCACCGATCGCATCCGCCTCGTCCCCGGCGGCGCGCCGGTCCATTATCCCGATTTCATGTTCCAGTATCGCGAAGCCGCCAACTTCCCCTGGCGCAGCCAGGCGGCGTGGCTCTATTCGCAGATGGCGCGATGGGACGGCCTGCCCTATTCGGACGCCGACGCGGCAACCGCCGCCAACACCTTCCGCCCCGACCTCTATCGCGAGGCGCTGGCGGGATCGGGCGCGCCACTGCCCGGCGCCAGCTCGAAGCTGGAGGGCGGGCTCGACGAGCCGATCGGCGCCGGATCGGTGCAGGGGCGGCTCGTCCTCGGCGCCGACCGTTTCTTCGATCGTCGCGCGTTCGACCCGGAGGATATTCCCGGATATCTGGCCGCCTTGCCATGACGCGGCGCGTCTAAAAATATTGCACTTGCGAAGAAAGCGCTTGCCGCGCCCGGTCGAATCGGGCAGCTTCACCCTACTCGGCAAGGACGCCGGGGCGGAATCACGCGGTTAGGCTTCCAACGGGGGGAGCCCGGACCGCAACGGGCCGGGGCGCGAGCCTCATCAACCGAAACAGGCAACGAAGCCGCCGGAACGCGCCGTCATGGCGCCGTTCCGGCGGCTTTTTTCTTGTCCATCGAACGGGGACAGAAGATGGCAACCACCTATCTGGACGCGAACGCGTCCGCCAAGTCGAGCTTCTGGTCGAGCGGGCACACGCCCACGCTGATCGCCGCATTCCTCTATTTTGACCTCGCCTTCATGGTCTGGGTGATTCTCGGGCCGCTCGCGCCCGAGATCGCCAAGACGCTCGCGCTGACCCCGGCGCAGAAGGGGCTGATGGTCGCGGTACCGACGCTGGCAGGCGCGATCCTGCGCGTCGTGAACGGCCTGCTGGTCGATCGCATCGGGCCCAAGCGCTCGGGCACGATCAGCCAGGTGATCGTCATCGCCGGCCTGTTCACCGCCTGGATGGCCGGGGTCACCAGCTTCGCCGGCACGCTCGCGCTCGGCGTGATCCTCGGCTTTGCGGGCGCGAGCTTCGCGATCGCGCTGCCGCTCGCCAGCCGCTGGTACCCGCCCGAGCATCAGGGCAAGGCGATGGGCCTCGCGGGCATGGGCAATTCGGGTACCGTGCTCGCCGCGCTATTCGCCCCTGCGCTCGCCAAGCTGTTCGGCTGGAACAGCGTGCTCGGTCTCGCCTGCATCCCGCTGACGCTCGTCCTGATCGCCTATGTCGTGATGGCCAAGGACGCGCCGGGCCGCCCGCCAGCCAAGTCGCTGACCGACTATTTCAAGCCGCTCAAGGTTGCGGACGCCTGGTGGCTGATGGGCTTCTACGCCGTCACCTTCGGCGGCTTCGTCGGGCTCGCCGCCAGCCTGCCCATCTACTTCACCGACCGCTTCGGCCTCACCACCATCCAGGCGGGCTATGCGACGGCGGGCTGCGTCTTCGCGGGCTCGCTGATCCGTCCGCTCGGGGGCGCGCTGGCCGATGCGATCGGCGGGGTGAAGGCGCTCACCGCGGTGTTCATCTTCGCCGCCTTCGCGCTGATCGGGGTCAGCCTGGCCGAGAATTTCGCGACCGCATTGCTGCTGTTCGTGCTCGCGATGCTCGCGCTCGGCACCGGCAACGGTTCGGTGTTCCAGCTCGTGCCGCAGCGCTTCTCGGCGGAGATCGGCGTGATGACCGGGCTGGTCGGCATGGCCGGCGGCGTCGGCGGCTTCTACCTTGCCTCCTCGCTCGGCCTCGCCAAGCAGTGGACCGGCAGCTTCTCCGGCGGCTTCCTGATCTTCGCAGGCCTTGCGGTCGTGGCTCTCGCCGGCCTCCTGCTGGTCAAGGGCAAGTGGCGCGCAACCTGGGGCGCGGCCGAGGGCGTGCGCATCTGATGCGCGCCGCGTTTCTCCTCGCCGGGCTGGTGGCGGCGTTACCCGCCACCGCCCAGTCGCTCAAGCCGCTCGCCGAAGCCCGGCTGCGCTACGAACAGGTCGAGCAGGACGGCCTCGCGCTCGACGCCGATGCGCTGACCCTGCGGGTTCGCGCCGGGATCGAAGCGAAGCAGGGGCCGCTCGTCGCGCTGGTCGAGGCACAGGGCAACCTCGCCATTGCCGGCAACTATTATGACGGGTTGCAAGGTGCCGCGACGCGCCCGCTGATCGCCGATCCGCAGAATGTGGCGATCAGCCGCGCGCAGCTTGGCCTGAAGCTCCCGGCGGTGACGCTCACCGCGGGCCGCCAGCGCATCCTGCTCGACGATGAGCGCTTCGTCGGCGCGTCGGGGTTCCGCCAGAACGGCCAGAGCTTCGATGCCGTCCGCGCCGAGGTCACGCCGATCAAGGGGATCAAGGCCGACCTGACCTATGCCTGGGCGGTCCGCACCATCTGGGGGATCGACGGTACCGGCGCCCGCCAGCGTGCGGTGGGTGGCGACAACATCCTTGCCAACCTCAGCTACGCCACCCCGGTCGGCACGCTCACCGGCTTCGGCTATTGGGTCGATCAGGACGAGGCCGCGGTGCAGGGCTATCGCCTCTCCAGCAAGACGTTCGGCGCGCGCCTCGCTGGTGTCCGTCCGATCGGCAAGGCCAAGCTCGCCTATCAGCTCAGCTACGCCCGTCAGTCGGACTTTCACCGCAATCCCAACGATTATACTGCGGACTATTGGCTCGCGGACCTCGCCCTCGACCTCAATGGTCCGAAGCTCGGCGCGGGCTACGAAGTGCTGGGCGCCGGCAACGGCGCCGCGTTCACCAGCTTCCAGACACCGCTCGGCACCAATTTCAAGTTCCAGGGCTGGGCCGACAAATATTTGGTCACCCCGCCCGATGGGATGCGCGATCTCTATGTCAGCGCCGGCTGGGGCTGGAAGGCGATCGGCCCGGCCAAGGCGGTGACCTTTCAGGCCGCCTGGCACCGCTACGAGAGCGACCGACTCACCCGACATTATGGCGACGAGCTCAACCTCCTCGCCTCGGCGAAGTTCGGCAAGACCACCGCCTCGGTCCGCTTCGCCGACTATCAGGCGGACTTGTTCGCCACCGATACCCGCAAATTCTGGCTGCAACTGGACTGGACGATCTGATGGAACTGCAACGCATCGCGCGCGCCGAAGATGATACGCGCGAGCATCTCGTGGTGATCGGCAACGGCATGGCCGGCTGCCGCGCGGTCGAGGAAATCCTCGCCCGCGATCCCGCCCGTTACCGCGTCACCATCTTCGGCGCCGAGCCACGCGTGAACTACAATCGCATCATGCTCTCCCCCGTGCTCGCGGGCGAGAAGGCGTTCGACGACATCGTCATCAACACCACCGAATGGTATGTCGAGAACGGCATCGATCTGATCGCGGGCGATCCCGTGATCGGCATCGATCGCGCGGCCAAGACCGTCACCTCGCGCGGCGGCGTCTCGATCGGCTATGACAAGCTGCTGATCGCCACCGGATCGGATCCGTTCATCATCCCGGTGCCGGGCAAGGATTTGCCCGGCGTGATCAGCTTCCGCGACATGGACGACGTCAACACCATGCTCGCCGCCGCCGATCGGGGCGGCAGCGCGGTGGTGATCGGCGGCGGTCTGCTCGGCCTCGAGGCCGCCCACGGCCTCTCGCTGCGCGGGATGAAGGTCACCGTCCTCCACCTCATGCCCACGTTGATGGAGCGTCAGCTCGACGAGGCGGCGGGCTGGCTGCTCAAGCAGGCGCTCGAGGCGCGCGGCCAGACGATCCTCACCGGAGCCGACACCGCCGAGATCATGGGCACCGCCCGTGTCGAGGGCGTCAAGCTCAAGGACGGCACCGAGATTCCCGCCGATCTCGTCGTGATGGCGGTCGGCATTCGTCCCTCCACCACGCTCGCGCGCGATGCGGGGCTTGAGGTCGGGCGCGGGATCAAGGTCGACGACCATATGGTCACCAGCGACCCCGACGTGCTCGCGGTCGGCGAATGCGTCGAGCATGACGGGCAGTGCTACGGCCTGGTCGCGCCGCTGTGGGACATGTGCCGCGCGCTCGCCGACCATATGACCGAGAGCCCCACCGGCTATCGCGGCTCGGTCACCTCGACCAAGCTCAAGGTGTCGGGGATCGATGTCTTCTCGGCCGGCGACTTCTCGGGCGGCGAAGGCTGCGAGGACATCGTCATGCGCGACGCCGCGCGCGGCGTGTACAAGCGCGTGATCGTCAAGGACGACCGCATCGTCGGCGCCGTCCTCTACGGCGACACCGGCGACGGCAGCTGGTATTTCGACCTGCTCAAGAAGCAGGAGGACGTGTCCGACCTGCGCGATTTCCTGATCTTCGGCCAGGCCTTCGCCCAGGGAGGTGGGCAAGCGGACCCTAAGGCGGCCGTTGCGGCGCTTTCCGACGATGCGGAAATCTGCGGCTGCAACGGCGTCTCAAAAGGGCAGGTGGTTGCCTGCATCGCCAACGGCGCGCACAGCCTCGATGCGGTGCGCGGCACCTGCAAGGCATCGGCGAGCTGCGGCCAGTGCACCGGGCTGGTCGAGACCTTGCTCGCGTTCGCGCTGGGCGACGAGGTCCAGTCCGGCCCGAAGACGATGTGCAAATGCACCAGCTTCACCCACGACGATGTCCGCCGCGAGATCGTCGCGCAAGAACTCAAGGTCATCCCCCAGGTGATGCAGGCGCTCAACTGGTCGACTCCCGACGGCTGTTCCTCGTGCCGCCCGGCGCTCAATTATTACCTGCTCTGCGCTTGGCCTGCGGAGCATGTCGAGGACCCGCAGAGCCGTTTCGTCAACGAGCGCATGCACGCCAACATCCAGAAGGACGGCACCTATTCGGTGGTCCCGCGCATGTGGGGCGGCGTCACCACCCCCGCCGAGCTGCGCGCGATCGCCGACGCCGCAGAGAAGTATGGCGCGCGCATGGTCAAAGTCACCGGCGGCCAGCGGCTCGACCTGTTCGGGATCAAGAAGGAAGACCTGCCCGCGATCTGGGGCGACCTCAACGCCGCGGGGATGGTCTCGGGCCATGCCTATGGCAAGGCGCTGCGCACGGTGAAGACCTGTGTCGGCTCCGAATGGTGCCGCTTCGGCACGCAGGATTCGACCGGCCTCGGCATCAAGACCGAGCGGATGACCTGGGGTTCGTGGATGCCCCACAAGTTCAAGATCGCGGTCAGTGGCTGCCCGCGCAATTGCGCCGAGGCGACGATCAAGGACTTCGGCGTGATCTGCGTCGATTCGGGCTACGAGCTGCACATCGGCGGCAATGGCGGTATCCACCTGCGCGGCACCGACCTCTTGTGCAAGGTCGCGACCGAGCAGGAGGCGCTCGACTACTGCGCCGCCTTCATCCAGCTCTATCGCGAGGAAGCGCGCTATCTCGACCGCACCGCGCCGTGGGTCGAGCGCGTCGGGCTCGATTACATCAAGTCGCGCATCGTCGAGGATGAAGAGGGGCGCGAGGCGCTCAAGGAACGCTTCCTCGAATCCCAGCGCCACCTCCAGAAGGACCCCTGGGCCGAGCGTGCCGCGGGCGCCGAGCGCGAACTTCACCAGCATATCGCGGAAATCCGGCCCTTCGCGGTCGTGGGAGCAGAGTAATGGACGCTGAATGGCTCGATATCGGTCCGGTGGACCAGCTGCCCGCAATGGGCGCGCGTACTTTGCCCGTGCATGGCGGCGAGGAGATCGCGATCTTCCGAACCGCCACCGGATCGGTCCATGCGCTGGTCAACAAATGCCCGCACAAGCAGGGGCCATTGAGCCAGGGCATCGTCCACGACACCTCGGTCGCCTGCCCGCTGCACAATTGGCGCATCTCGCTCGTCACCGGCAAGGCGCTCGGCGGCGACGAGGGCTGCGTGCCGGTGATCCCGGTCAAGATCGATGGCGGCCGCATCCTGATCGCTCGCGCCGAGGCGCTCGCGGGGGTGGCGTGAACGAAGCGATCCGCACCACCTGCGCCTATTGCGGCGTCGGCTGCGGCATCCGCGCGACCGTGACGGGCCCGCGCGAGGTGCGAATCGAGGGCGATCCCGACCACCCCGCCAACCGCGGCCGGCTCTGCTCCAAGGGCACGCATCTGGGCGAGACGGTCGGGCTCGAGGGACGGCTGCTCCACCCGATGATCGGGATGAAGCGCGCGAGCTGGGACCGTGCGCTCAATCTCGTCGCCAAGCGTTTCCGCGACGCGATCGCGCAGCACGGTCCGAACAGCGTCGCCTTCTACGTCTCGGGGCAATTGCTCACCGAAGACTATTATGTCGCCAACAAGCTGATGAAGGGCTTCATCGGCTCCGCCAATATCGACACTAACTCGCGCCTGTGCATGTCGAGCGCGGTCGCCGCGCACATCCGCGCGTTCGGCGAGGACGTCGTTCCCGCCAGCTATGACGATCTCGACGCCGCCGACCTATTCGTGCTGGTCGGATCCAACACCGCCTGGTGTCACCCGATCGTCTATCAGCGCATCCGCGCGCGGTGCGAGGCGGGCGCCAAGCTCATCGTGATCGACCCCCGCCGTACCGAGACCGCCGAGGAAGCCGATCTCCATCTGCCGATCCGACCGGGCAGCGACGTCGCGCTGATGAACGGCCTGCTGCACTATTGCCGCGAGGCGGGCGCGCTCGATCAGGGCTATCTCGCCGCGCATGTCGCGGTGCCTGAGGATTTCTGGAGCAAGCTTGGAGAGGGAAGCGACCTGTGGTCGGTGGCGCGCGTCTGCGACGTGCCGCCGTCAGACCTCAGGCGTTTCTACGAACTGTTCGCCGCCAACCCGCGGACGATCACCCTGTTCAGCCAGGGTGTGAACCAGTCGATCAGCGGCACCGATCAGGGCAACGCGATCATCAACCTCCATCTGGCCACGGGACGGATCGGCAAGCCCGGCGCGGCGCCGTTCTCGATCACCGGCCAGCCCAATGCGATGGGCGGACGCGAGGTCGGCGGGCTCGCCTCGACCCTCGCCGCGCACATGGATTTCGCGCCCGAGAATCGCGCGCGCATCCAGCGCTTCTGGGCCTCGCCGTCGATCGCCGAGAAGCCGGGCCTCAAGGCCGTCGATCTGTTCCGCGCGATCGACGAGGGGCGGATCAAGGCGTTGTGGGTGATGGCGACAAACCCCGCGGTGTCGATGCCCGATGCCGGCCGGGTGCGTGAGGCACTCGCCGCCTGCCCGTTCGTGGTCGTCAGCGACGTGATGGAGCGCACCGATACCGGCGAGTTCGCACATGTCCGCCTGCCCGCCGCGGCCTGGGGCGAGAAGGACGGCACCGTTACCAACAGCGACCGCACGATCAGCCGCCAGCGCGCGCTCTTCCCGCTGCCGGGCGAGGCGAAGCCCGATTGGTGGATTGTCAAGGAAGTCGCGCGGCGCATGGGGTGGAAGACGCCCTTCGCCTATGATCGCGCCGCTGAGATCTGGCGCGAGCATTGCCGCCTCGCGGCCTATCAGAACGACGGCGCACGCGTCTTCACCCTGCCCAATGGCGGCGCGGGCGGCAACGCGGCCTATGACGCGATGGAACCGCAACGCTGGGGCGGCACGCCCTTCGCCGATGGCCGCTACTCGACCCCCGACCGCCGCGCGCGCCTCGTCTCCGTCACGCAGCGACCGCTGCAGGACCCACTCTCCAACTGGCCAATGACGCTCAACACCGGGCGCTATCGCGACCAATGGCATACCATGACGCGCACCGGCCTGTCGCCCAAACTCGCTCGCCACCGCGAGGAGCCGCTGGTCGAGGTTCACCCGGACGACGCCGCCGCATTCGGCGTCGAAGACGGCGGCTTCGCCCGCGTCGCGACGCCGCAGGGCGAGAGCATCTTTCGTGCCGCCGTCACTGATGCGCAGCGGCTGGGCGAGCTCTTCACCCCAATCCACTGGACCGACCGCACCTCGACCGGCGGGCGCACTGGGCTGCTCCCGCGCCCGCTCACCGATCCGATCTCGGGCCAGCCGGGGTTCAAGTCGACGCCCGCGCGGATCGAGCCGGTTTCCGCCGAGTGGCGCGGCTTCCTGATCGTCACCGGCGACCTGCCCGCGCCGCCCAAATGCCTGTGGGCAACGCGCGTCGCGATCCCGGCGGGGGCGCTGTGGGAGATCGCAGGCAATGGCGACGCGCTTCGGCTCGACAAATTGCTTCCCGCCGGCGAGCGGGTCGAGGCGGTCGATCCCGCGCGCGGCACCCGCCGTGTCGCCATCCTGCGCGATGGGCGCCTGGCCGCCGCGCTGTTCGTCACGCGCACCGGCGAGCTACCGCCGCGCGACTGGCTGATCGCCCAGCTCTCCGCGCCACAGGTCGCGCCGACCTTGCTCGCGGGCCGGGCGCCGGGTGCGCAGTCCGATCGCGGCGCGGTGATCTGCGTCTGCTTCGATGTCGGGATCAACACCATCGTCACCGCGATCCGCGACCAGCAACTCACTGACGTCCCCGCGATCGGCGCGGCGCTTCAGGCTGGCACCAATTGCGGCTCATGCCGCCCCGCGCTCGCCCGTATCCTCGCCGAGACGAGACAGGAGGCCGTCAATGCCTGATGATTTTCCCGCCGGCAGCGTGTGGCTGGTCGGTGCCGGCCCCGGCGATGTCGAGCTGCTCACGCTCAAGGCTGCACGGCTGATCGCCGCGGCGGAGATCATCTTCTACGACGCGCTGGTCGGCCCGGACATCCTCGCGCTCGCCCCCGATGCCAAGCTGATCCCCGTCGGCAAGCGCGCGGGCCGCCACTCCAGGGATCAGGACGCGATCAACGGCTTGCTGGTCGAGGCCGCGCTGTTGGGCAAGCGCGTCGTCCGCCTCAAGGGCGGCGATCCTGCGATCTTCGCGCGCAGCGCCGAGGAGATGGAGGCCTGCGCTCGCGCCGGTATCTTCGCGCGCATCTGCCCCGGCATCACCACCGCTAGCGCCGCCGCGGCCTCCGCAGGCCTGTCGCTGTCGCTGCGCGGCCTCGCCCGCCGCGTCCAATTCGTGACGGCGCACGCCCGCGCAGGCGAGCCGCTCGACCTCGACTGGACGGCACTCGCCCATGCCGGCTCGACGCTCGCTTTCTATATGGGCCGCGGCGCCGCGCGCGAGATCAGCGAGAAGCTGGTCGCGGCGGGCCTGCCCGGTGCGACTCCGGTGCTCGTCGCCTGCGATGTCAGCCTGCCCACCGAGCAGCACCTCTCGACCCGGCTGGACCTGCTCCCGCTCGCGGTCAAGTCGATCGCGGACAACCGACCGACCCTGCTGCTCATCGGCGAAGCCGTCGCCCGCCCCGCTGCCGTGCGGCCCGCACAAGCGCTCACGACATGAACCGCCCGCCGCGCATCCTCGGCGCGGTGCTCGCCGGTGGCGCGTCGCGTCGCTTCGGCGGCGACAAGGCGCTCGCTTCCCTGGGCGGTGCGCCGATGCTCGATCATGTCGTGACGGCCCTCACCCCCCAGGTTGCCGAGGTCGCCATCTGCGGACGAAGCTGGGACGACCTCCGCGCCCTTCCCGACACGACCCCCGAGCGCATCGGTCCGCTCGCCGGGCTCGAGGCCGCGCTCCGCTTCGCCGCGCGGGCGGGGTTCGACGGTGTCGTCACCGTGCCCGTCGATGTGGTTCCCCTTCCCGGCAACCTCGTCGAACTCCTCGCCGGTCCCGGCCCGGCGGTGTTCGAGAACCAATGGCTGATCGGCTGCTGGCCGGCCCATCTGCACGCGGCGCTCGCGGCGTTCCTCGCCGCTGGCGACCGCCGCTGGCGCGCCTGGATCGAGCATTGCGCCGCCAGGCGCGTCGCCGAACCCTGCCCGCTCCACAACGTCAACACCCGCGCCGACTGGAGCGCCGCCCGCGCCGCCTAGCCCGGCTGTCCGCGATAGCGGAGCGCCTCCAGCACCAGGCGGAAGGCCGGGGACGGCTGGCGGCGGCTCGGATAATAGAGGTGATAGCCGTCGAACGGTTCGCACCAGTCCTCCAGCACGCGGACCAGCGCGCCGCTCGCGAGTTGCGGCTCGAAATGATCCTCCATCAGGAAGGCGATGCCGCGCCCGGCGATCGCCGCTTCGGTGATGAGGTCGACATCGTTGAGCACCAACTGGCCCTCGACCCTCACCCGCAGCTCGCGGCCGTCGCGCTCGAACTCCCAGGCATAGAGATTGCCCGCACTGGTCATGCGCAGGTTGATGCAATTGTGACGCGCGAGGTCGTGCGGCGTGCGGGGAATCCCGCGTTCCGCGAAATAGCCCGGGGCTCCCACCGCGGCCATGCGCAGCCGCGGCCCGATCGGCACGGCGATCATGTCCTTTTCCAGCCGCTCGCCCAGCCGGACGCCCGCGTCGAAGCGTTCGGCGACGATGTCCTTGAGGCCGGCATCGACGTCCAGTTCGATCTGGATGTCCCGATGCTCGGCCGTCAGCCGATCGAGCGCCGGCCACAGCACGCTGCGCGCGGCATGTTTCGAGGTCGTGATCCGGACCGTCCCGGCGGGCCGCTCGCGCAGCTCGGTCAGCGAGGCGAGCTTGCCGTCGATCTCGTCGAGGGCGGGCCGCAGCGTCTCGACCAGCCGCTCGCCGGCTTCGGTCGGCGCCACGCTGCGGGTGGTGCGGGTCAGCAGGCGCAGCCCCAGCCGCGCCTCGAGCCGCCGCATCGAGTGGCTGAGCGCCGATTGCGAAAGGCCGAGCTTGGCGGCCGCCCGTGTGAAGCTCCGCTCCTCGGCAACCGCGAGGAACAGCGCCAGGCTTCCGAGTTCCTCACGCCGCATGCCGCAATCCAGCTTCACCTTGTTTCATGACATGACGTCATAGGCTCAAGCGACTTTCCCTGTCTAATTGCAACAGCAGCGAACCCCTAAGTTCCCCCCAGAGTGCCAATCGAAACGCGGCTGGCGGTTCTCGCCGCCGTCAGGAGGAAAGCTCGATGCAACAGCGCGTTTTGGGCCGCGACGGTCTTCAGGTGTCGGCGCTGGGACTGGGCTGCATGGGCCTGAGCTTTGCCTATGGGCCCGCGACCGATCGTCAGGATGCCATCGGGCTGATCCGCGCCGCGCACGAACGCGGCGTCACCTTCTTCGACACCGCCGAAGCCTATGGCCCGGGCATCAACGAGGAGCTGATCGGCGAGGCGCTCGAGCCGCTGCGCGACAAGGTCGTGATCGCGACCAAGTTCGGGTTCCGCAACGGCGTTCCCACCGAAGGCCTCGACAGCCGTCCGGAGCGCATCCGCGAAGTTGCCGATGCCGCGCTGAAACGGCTTCGCACCGACCGGATCGACCTCTTCTACCAGCACCGCGTCGACCCGGAGGTGCCGATCGAAGAGGTTGCCGACACGGTGAAGGAGCTGATCCAGGCAGGCAAGGTGCTGCATTTCGGCTTGTCCGAGGCAAGCGCGAATTCGATCCGCCGCGCGCATGCGGTCCAGCCGATCGCGGCGCTGCAGAGCGAATATTCGCTGTGGTGGCGCGAGCCCGAGGGCGAGATCCTGCCGCTGCTCGACGAGCTCGGCATCGGCTTCGTACCGTTCAGCCCGCTCGGTCGGGGGTTCCTGACCGGCAAGATCGAAGCGGGTAGGACATTCGGCGCGGGGGACTTCCGCAGCACCTTGCCGCGCTTCTCGCCCGCGGCGCTGGCGGCCAATCAGGCGGTCGTCGACCTGGTGCGCGAGCTGGCGGACGCCCGCGGCGCGACGCCGGCGCAAATCGCGCTTGCCTGGCTGCTCGCGCAGCGCCCGTCGATCGTGCCGATCCCCGGCACCACCAAGCTGCACCGACTCGAGGAGAATCTCGGCGCCGCCGACATCACGCTGGATGCAGCCGATTTGGCGCGGATCGACCACGCGCTCGCCACGGTCGAGGTGATCGGCGACCGCTATCCCGCCTCGAACCAGCGGCTCATCAATCGATGAAACGGGTGCTCATCTGGCATAACCATTCGCTCGGCCAGGCGCTGATCGTCGCCTCCGGCAGCGCGATGACTCATCGCGGTGGAGGAACGGGCGGGCGGCGAGGTTGTTACGTGGATGGAACCGGTCACCGATGCGCTGTATCGCCGAAGGCAGCGACTAGGGTTACAATAGCCGGCGCTGAACCGGCGGAGCGCGACGGATGCTCGCACAGGACGGGAGTCACGACGAGATGAAGGAAGACGACTTCGGCGTCACGCGACGCGGCGTGCTGGTCGGCGGGAGCGCCTCGGTCGCCGTCGCGGCCGTTCCTGCTGCGGATGCGCGAACCTCGCCACGCGAACCCGTTCCCGCCGCCACGAGCGTGACGCTGACCGTCAACGGCGCGAAGCGGGACCTGGCGCTCGATCCTCGCACCACCCTGCTCGACGCCCTGCGCGAGCATCTGCGGCTCACCGGCACCAAGAAGGGCTGCGACCACGGCCAGTGCGGCGCCTGTACCGTGATCGTCGAGGGACGGCGGATCAATTCATGCCTCAGCCTGGCGGTAATGCATGACGGCGATGAAGTGACCACGATCGAAGGTCTCGGCACGCCCGGCAAGCTCCATCCGATGCAGGCGGCGTTCGTCAAGCATGACGGCTACCAGTGCGGCTATTGCACGCCGGGACAGATCTGCTCGGCGGTCGCGGTACTCGACGAGATCCGCGCAGGAATACCGAGCCACGCCACCCGCGACCTCAACGCCCGCCCCCGCGCCACCAATGACGAGATGCGCGAGCGAATGAGCGGCAACATCTGCCGCTGCGGCGCCTATTCGAACATCCTCGACGCGATGACCGAAGTCGCCGGGAGGCGCGCATGAAACCCTTCACCTATGAGCGCGTGACCACGCCTGCAGAGGCTGCCACAGCGGCGGCGCGTACCCAGGGCGCGCGGTTCATCGCCGGCGGCACCAATCTGCTCGACCTGATGAAGCTGCAGATCGAGGTGCCGACTCACCTGATCGACGTCAACCGTATCGGGCTCGACCGGATCGAGGCGACGCCGGAGGGCGGGGTCCGCATCGGCGCGCTGGTGCGCAACACCGACCTTGCGGCCGACCGGCGTATTCGCAAGGATTACGGCGTGCTGTCGCGGGCACTGCTCGCGGGCGCCTCGGGCCAGCTGCGCAACCGTGCAACGACCGCGGGCAATTTGCTCCAGCGCACGCGCTGCCCCTATTTCTACGACACCAACCAGGCGTGCAACAAGCGCAAGCCCGGCTCGGGCTGCGCCGCGATCGGCGGGTTCAGCCGCCAGCTCGGCGTGATCGGGACGAGCGAGGCGTGCATCGCCACGCATCCCAGCGACATGGCAATCGCGATGCGCGCGCTCGATGCGGCGGTGGAGACGGTGAAGCCCGATGGCACCACCCGCGCCATCCCGCTCGCCAATTTCCACGTGCTGCCGGCCGATACGCCGCATGTCGAGACCGTGCTCGAAAGCGGGGAGTTGATCACCGCGGTGACGCTGCCTGCGCCGCTGGGCGGCACGCATGTCTACCACAAGGTTCGCGATCGCGCGTCTTATGCCTTCGCGCTGGTCTCAGTCGCCGCGGTCCTCCAGCACGACGGGAGCGGCCGCGTGGCGGTGGGCGGGATCGCGCCCAAGCCGTGGCGGGTCGAGGCGGCCGAGGCGGCACTGCCGCGGGGCGCCAAGCCCGCGGCCGACATCCTTCTCGCGGGCGCGCGGCCCACCAAGGACAATGCGTTCAAGCTGCCCCTCGTCGCGCGCACGCTCGGCGCGGTGATGGCGCAGGCAAGGGGTTGATGCGATGAAGTTCGACACGCCCGCCGGCATCAACCCGATCGACCAGCTCAAAGTCATCGGCAAGCCTACCGACCGCATCGACGGTCCGCTCAAGGTATGCGGCCAAGCGCCCTACGCCTATGAGCAGCCCGCGCCCAACGCCGCCTATGGTTTTGTCGTCGGGTCGGCGATCGCCAAGGGACGGATCAGCTCGATCGACCTCAGTGCGGCAAAGGCCGCGCCGGGCATGCTCGCGATCGTCACCGCGGACAATGCCGGCAAGCTCGAAAAGGGCAATTTCAATACCGCGCATCTGCTCGGCGGCCCCGAGATCCAGCATTATCACCAGGCAGTGGCGCTGGTCGTTGCCGAGACGTTCGAGCAGGCACGCGATGCTGCGGCGCTGGTCCGCATCGACTATGCGCGCAGCAAGGGCGCGTTCGATCTCCACGCCGCCAAGGACGGGGCACAGCCGTCGCGCGAGCAGGCCGACCTCAAGCTCGGCGACTTCGCCGCCGCCTTCGCCTCGGCGCCGGTGACGATCGACGCGACCTATCACACACCGGACCAGGCCCACGCGATGATGGAGCCGCATGCGACGATCGCGGCTTGGGAAGGCGACCAGCTCACGCTGTGGACCGCCAACCAGATGATCAACTGGGGCCGCGGCGACGTCGCCCGGACGCTCGGCATCCCGCGCGAGAAGGTGCGGCTGATCTCGCCCTATATCGGCGGCGGCTTCGGCGGGAAGCTGTTCGTCCGCGCCGACGCGATCCTCGCAGCGCTCGGCGCCAAGGCCGCAGGCCGCCCGGTCAAGGTCGCGCTGACCCGGCCGCTGATGTTCAACAACACCCCGCATCGCCCCGCGACGATCCAGCGCATCCGCCTCGGCGCGACGCGCGAGGGCAAGATCACCGCGATCGGGCACGAGAACTGGTCGGGCGACCTGCCCGGCGGCGGCATCGAGAACGGCGTGCAGCAGACCCGCTTCCTCTATGCCGGCGAGAACCGCATGCTGCAGTGCCGGCTCGCGGTGCTCGACCTGCCCGAGGGCAATGCGATGCGCGCGCCCGGCGAGGCGCCGGGCATGATGGCACTCGAGATCGCGATCGACGAGATGGCCGAGAAGCTCGGCATGGACCCGGTCGAGTTCCGCATCCTCAACGACACCCAGGTCGTACCCGAGAACCCGCCCAAGCCCTTCTCGCAGCGCCAACTGGTCGAGTGCCTGCGCCAGGGCGCGCAGCGTTTCGGCTGGAGCAAGCGTTCGGCCACGCCCGGTAGCGTCCGCGACGGGCAATGGCTGGTCGGCATGGGCGTCGCCGCGGGCTTCCGCAACGCGCCGGTGACCAAGTCCGCCGCACGGGTGCGGCTCGCCGCCGACGGGCGCGTGACGGTCGAGACCGACATGACCGACATCGGCACCGGCAGCTACACGATCATCGCCCAGACGGCGGCCGAGATGATGGGCGTGCCGCTCGACCGGGTCGAGGTGCGCCTCGGCGATTCGACCTTTCCGGTCTCGGCCGGCTCGGGCGGACAATGGGGCGCCGCCAGCTCGACCGCCGGCGTCTACACCGCCTGCGTCAAGCTGCGCGAGTTGGTGGCGCAGAAGCTCGGCCTCGATCCCGCTACGGCGACCTTCAGCGGCGGCCGCGTGCGCAGCGGCCGGCGCAGCGTCGCGCTCGGCAAGGCTGCCGAATCCGGCGAGATTGTCGCCGAGGACGCGATTGAGTTCGGCGACCTCGCTCGCCGCTACCAGCAATCGACCTTTGCCGGGCATTTCGTCGAGGCGGCAGTGCATAGCCTCACCGGCGAAATCCGTGTCCGCCGTATGCTCGCAGTGTGCGCAGCGGGGCGCATCCTCAACCCCAAATCCGCGCGCAGCCAGGTGATCGGCGCGATGACCATGGCGGTCGGCGCCGCGCTGATGGAGGAGCTCGCGGTCGACAAGCGCTTCGGCTTCTTCGTCAATCACGACCTCGCCGGATATGAGGTACCGGTCCATGCCGACATCCCGCACCAGGAATGCATCTTCCTCGACGAGACCGATCCGCTGTCCTCGCCGATGAAGGCCAAGGGTGTGGGCGAGCTCGGCATCTGCGGCGTGGCGGCGGCGGTCGCCAACGCGGTCTACAATGCCACCGGGGTGCGGGTGCGCGAATATCCGATCACGCTCGACAAGTTCTTCGAGCGGCTGCCGACCGCGTGAGCTTGCCACCCCCGGATCGAATGTGAGCGACATCGACGTCATTCTCGAGGCGGCGGACCGTTGGCGCGGCGACCGCATGGCGCTGGCGACCGTGATCTCGACCTGGGGTTCGGCGCCGCGGCCGGTGGGCAGCCACATGCTGGTCAACGCCGACGGCCGCTTCGAGGGCTCGGTGTCGGGCGGATGCGTCGAGGGCGACATCCTGCAGGCGGCGGCGGAAGTGATTGCCGGCGCGCCCGCCATGTTGAAACGCTATGGCGTGTCCGATGCCTCGGCCTGGGAAGTCGGCATGCCGTGCGGCGGCGAGATCGCCGTGCTGGTCCAGCCGGTCTCCGGGCA
Organism: Sphingomonas sp. MS122; assembly: GCF_049532975.1. Classification (GTDB taxonomy): domain Bacteria; phylum Pseudomonadota; class Alphaproteobacteria; order Sphingomonadales; family Sphingomonadaceae; genus Sphingomonas. Next base: position 135,446 of record NZ_CP186695.1, read on the forward strand.
GGGCTTCCCGCCGCCCCTGTTCGAGCGCATCGCGCAGGCCCGCGATGCCGGCGAGCGGCTCATCGTCTCGACCGATCTCGAAACGGGATCGAGTCGCGAAGGCGACGGCCCGGGCTTCGTCAACCGCTACGATCCGCCTCGCCGCCTGCTGATCGTCGGCGCGGTCCAGATCGCCCAGGCGCTCACCGCGATCGCCCGGCAGGTCGGCATCGCGCCGGTCGTGATCGATCCGCGCGGCCGCTTCCTGACGCCGGAGCGCTTCCCCGATTGCGAGCTCGACGATGGCTGGCCCGACGAGGCGATCGGCCGGCGCCGGCCGGACATGGCCACTGCGGTCGTCACCCTGAGCCACGATCCCAAGATCGATGACGCCGCCCTGCTCGCCGCGCTCGCCGCCCCGACCGGCTATGTCGCCGCGCTGGGCTCGCGCCGCAGCCACGCGGCCCGGCTCGAGCGGCTGGCGAATGCGGGCGTGACGCCGTCGGACCTCGCACGCGTGCAAGGTCCGGCCGGACTCGACATCGGCTCGATCGGGGCGTCGGAGATCGCACTCTCCGTCGCCGCCGGCATGGTCGCGGCGTTCAACGCACTGCCGTCGAAGGTCTAAGCTGCGGATGTTCGGAGTGGTGCGCTTACGGCATCGAGCCTGCGCCGAAACGGGGAATCATATTATTCGAGAACGTGAGATTCGCCCACGCCCACCTGTTCCTGATCGCCAACTTTTGGACCGGTTGCGGCCGGTCTGCTTTCAGATCGATCGCGGAGGAAAGCTGACTTTGCCACCACGGGTTGTTCCGAGGGCTGGAAACGGGCCGCTTGCTGCCTGTCAAGCGTGACACCCGGCTCACCCGCCAGCTTGGCCCGCACAGCGTACCGCTCGCGAATACCAGCGGCGCCTTCCCGAACATCGGCCGTTTCTACGCCGCGAGCCTCTCGTTTAACCGATCGATCGCGCGCTAGCGGCGGCGGCCCCTCGCAAACCGATCCGAGGGTCGGCGGCACCTTCCGGTCCGGGGGCTATTTCGGCGGCTTACACGCTCCGCCGCCGGGCCAGCCGGTCCAGCCCGGCCCGCGCACCACCTGGCCGGGCCGCGCCCGCATCGGCTCGCCGTCGCGCAGCGCCGCGGTGCCGTTGACGAACACGTCGCGCACCCCGGTGGCGAGCGCCCAGGGGTTCTCGACCGTCGCGCGATCGGCGACCGTCTTGGGATCGAACACCACGACATCGGCATAATAGCCGGGCTTGAGCGAACCGCGCTCGCGCAGCGCGAGGTTGGCGGCGGGCAGCGCGCTCATCCGCCGTACCGCCTCGGCGAGCGAGAGGCGCTTCTCATCGCGGCTGTACTTGCCGAGCACACGGGCGAAGGTGCCATAGGCGCGCGGGTGCGGGCGTGATTTGAGGAACGCGCCCTCGGGCGCCTGCGCCCCCGCGTCGGAGCCGAAGCTCATCCACGGCAGCGACGTCGCGCGCGCGACATTCGTCTCGTCCATCAGGCGATAGAGCGTGCCGACGCGGCTGCCGTCCTCGATCACCAGGTCGATGATCGTATCCTCGGGTGACGTGCCGCGCATCGCCGCGATCTCGGCGATCGTCTTGCCCGAGAGGGGCTTCAGTTTCTCGTTCTTGAAGCCGACCGCGATCATCCCCTCGGCCCCGCCGGCAGCGCGGTACATATTCTCCCAGCCGACCCCCGGCGCCTTCATCTCGGCGATGACGCGCGCGCGGATCCCGGGCTTGCGCAGCTGCTCGATCCACGCCTCGAGTCCGCCCGACTGGACCCAGGTCGGCATCGCCGCGTCGAGCCCGGTGCCCGCCACGTCATAAGGATACATGTCGGCGGTGACCTTCAGCCCCTCGCGCCGGGCGGCCTCGACGCGCGCGATCGCCGCATCGATCTTGTGCCAGTTGTCGCGCCCGGCCTGCTTGAAGTGGTAGATCTCGGCGCGTGCGCCGGTCGCGCGAGCGATTTCGACCAGCTCGTCGATCGCCTCGAGCAGCCGGTCGCCCTCGGAGCGCATATGGCTGATATAGGCGCCGTCGCAGCGCGCGGCCTCCTCGACCAGCGCGATCAACTCGGGCGTCTCGGCATAGCTGGCGGGGGCGTAGATCAGCGACGAGCCGACCCCGAGCGCGCCCTGCCGCATCTCGGCCGCGACCAGCGCGCGCATTCGCGCGAGCTGCGCCGCATCGGGATCGACATCGCTCTCGCCGAGCACGTTGGTGCGTACCGTCGCGGCGCCCACGTAAGAGGCGATGTTCTGCGACACGCCGCGCTTCGCCAGCCAGTCGAGATACTCGCCGAGGCTGGTCCATTCGACGCTGTAGCGCAGGTCGCTCTGGCGGCGGACCATGTCCGCCTTCATCGCCGGGGTGAGTGGCCCCATGCTCTCGCCCTCGCCGAACACCTGCAGCGTCACGCCCTGCTTGAGCTCGCTCAAGCCCCGGCCGTCGGCGATCAGCGATTCGATGCCCCAGCTCAGCATGTTGATGAAGCCAGGCGCGATCGCCATCCCGCGGGCATCAATCACTGTCTTCGCTCCGCCCGGCGCCCTTGGCCCGACATAGACGATACGCTCGCCCCGGATCGCTACGTCACCCTTCACGCCGGGCTTGCCGCTGCCGTCATAGATGGTGCCGCCACGCAGCACGATATCATAGGCCGGCGCCGGCTGGCTGGGTGCAGTTGTCGCCGGCGCCGGCGCAGGGGTCGCAGTGACCGGGACGCTGACCAGCACGGCCAGCGAGACAAGTGCCAATCCGACGTGTTTCCCCATCACCATCACTTCCAATCCTGTGGGTTCATTGTGTCAGCGCAGGCATGCCTCCACCAGCGCTTCGAAAGCCGCACCGCCACGGATCGGGTCGGCGGCGGGCAGGCCGTAACGGTCCGCCACGCGCGCGATCTCATCCGCTGCTGCCGCTGCGTCCATCGCCGCGGTGTTGAGGCTGATCCCGGCGCAGCGCACATCGGGGTTGGTCAGCCGCGCCGCGCCGAGATAGGCGTCGATCGCGACGTCGAGCGCCGGAAGCGGATAGCTGGGCCGGCCCAGGATCGCGGTGCGGCCAGGCATATGGCATAGCACGATCACGTCGGGCTGGCTGCCATGAACCAGGCCCAGCGTGACCGCGGCGTAGCTCGGGTGAAACAGCGAACCCTGACCCTCGATCACGTCCCAGTGATCCACCGCCGCGTCCGGGCTGAGCAGCTCGGCCGCGCCCGACACGAAATCGGAGACGACCGCGTCGATCGGGATGCCACCGCCGGCGATCAGGATGCCGGTCTGCCCGGTCGCGCGGAAGTCGCTCGAAACGCCGCGCTTCGCGAAGGCACGCGCGAGCGCCAGCGCAGTGTATTTCTTGCCGAGAGCGCAATCGGTGCCGACGGTCAGCAGCCGCTTGCCGCTGCGCCTGTCGCCGGTGCCGACCGGAATGCCCGTGGGCGGGACGCGCACGTCGTGCAGCTTCACGCCATGGCGCTCGGCCGCCGCAGCGATGGCGGGATGGTCGGCGAGGCGGCCATGCATCCCGCTCACCAGATCGAGTCCAGCGGCCATCGCCTCGACCAACGGCGCGACCCAGCTCGCGGCGATCGCCCCGCCGGGATTGGCGACCCCGATCACCACCGAACGCGCGCCAGCGGCCACGGCTTCCGCGGCGGTCATCCGCGGCAGGCCGGCGCTCACCACCGTCCCGGCAAAGGCCAGTTCGCCCACGCAGCGCTCTCGCGCCCATTCGGCGAGGCCGAGCCCGGTCTTGGCGTAGCCCGGCTCGGTGAGGTCGCCCAGGAACAGCAGATAGGGGGCGGGCAGCTCAAGCGAAGGCAGCTTCATCCTTGCCTCCCCACACCAGAGGTGAAATCTCGACGCGGCCGTCGCGATATTGCGCGGCGACGTCACGGTCGCGGCCGAGCAGAAGCGGGCCATCGAGATCGACGACGTCGCAATATTGCCCGACGACATAGGCCGGCGCCATCGACCAGGAGGTGCCGAGCATGTTGCCGACCATGATCCTCAGGCCCAACACGGACGCCTGTTTCGCGATCTCCAGCGCCTCGGTCAGCCCACCGCACTTGTCGAGCTTGATGTTGACCATCTGATAGCGCCCGATCAGCGAGGGCAGGTCGGCGAGGCTCTGCGCGCTTTCGTCGGCGGCGAGCGGAATGCGCGACTTGAGGCCGTCGAGCGTCGCGTCCAGCCCTACCGGCACCGGCTGCTCGAGCAGCGCCACGTCGGCCGCCATCAGCACCGGAATCAGTGCCTCGGTCGTCGCGCGGGTGAGGCCCTGGTTGGCGTCCACCCCGATCCATGCCTTGGGACAAGCTTCGCGCACCGCACGCACCCGATCGGCATTGGACGGGTCTTCGGTCAGCTTGAGCTTGAGCGCGGGCACGGGGCCATAGGCGAGCGCCTGCTGCGCCATCGCCTCCGGCGTATCGGCGCCGACGGTGCACACTGTCACCAGCGGCCGCGGATCGCTGATCCCCGCCAGCGTCATCACCGTCGTGCCCCGCTGCCGAGCTTCGAGCTCCCACAGCGCGCAGTCGACCGCGTTGCGCGCGCCGCCCGGGGGCATCAGCTGCGCGAGCTCGACGCGGGTGATCCCCGCCTCGATCGCGTCGCGCATCGCCTCGACCTCACGGATCATCTTTGCCGGGGTGTCGTCACGATAATAGACGCCCGCACCCTCGCCCCGGCCGACATGCTCGCCGTCGGAAAGCTCGACGATCAGCAACGGTACGCTTGTCCACACCTTGCCGGTGATGCGGAACGGGCTGTGCGTCGGCCATTCCTCCAGCCTCGTCGTCAGTTTCAACCTTGTCACTTGAGTTGTGCTCCCGGCGCCGCGCAGGCGCCCTTCAGGACCGAACCCGGCTTGGCGCCGGTCACCTTGCCGCCCGCCAGCACCAGCTGGCCGTTGACGATCACATCGTCGATCCCGACCGGCGAGACGGTCGGCTGGTTGAACGCGGCACGGTCGTCGAGCTTGTCATAGTCGAAGATCGTTACGTCCGCCCGCAGCCCCTCGCGCAGCACGCCGCGGTCGGTCAGGCCCATGCGATGGGCCGGCCAGGAGGTCATCTTTCGCACCGCATCCTCGAGCGTCAGCACCGGGCGGCGCTTGACGTACTCGGCGATGATGCGCGCGGCATTGCCATAGGCGCGCGGGTGGGGAAGGCCGAGGCCGTCGATCTGGCCGAATACCTCCGCCGCGCCGGCATCGCTGCCGATCGAGACCCAGGGCTGCTTGAGCGCAGTCTCGATATCGCGCTCGTCCATCATGAAATAGAGCGCCACCGCGCGCTTGGGCAAAGCGGCGAGCATGATGTCCCACGCGATATCCGCGGGATCGGCATTGCCCTCGGTCTTGGCGATCTCCGCGAGCGACTTGAACCGGTATTTGTCCCAACGCGGATTATGCGCATTGCCGAGCACGATCTTGTCCCAGCCGCCCGCCGAAACGACCATGTTGGTCCAGCCGGCCTGCGGCCCGGCGGCGATGTCGCGCTTCATCTTCGTCCGTTGCGCTGGGTCGTTGAGCAGCTTCACCGCCTCGGCGAAGCCCTTCTCGTACACCCAGTTGGGCGCGATGATCTCGAGCCCTGTGCCGGCGAAGGGATAGAGATACATGTCCGCCGCGACGTCGACGCCGCGGGCACGCGCGTCGGCGATCAGCTTCACCGCCTGCGGCATCAGCTGCCCGAACTTGGGCGCCCACGCGGCTTTCAGGTGAAAGATCTCGACCTTCACGCCGGCGCGTTCGCCGATCGCGATTGCTTCCTTGACGCCGTCGAGCAGCCCTTCGCTCTCGTCGCGCATGTGCGTCGCGTAGATCGCGTTGCACGGCGCCGCAGTCTTGACGATCTCGACCAGCTCGTCGGTGGTCTGGAAGCTGCCCGGCGGATAGATCAGCGCAGTGGCGAGGCCCAGCGTGCCCGCGTTCATCGCGGTGCGTACCTTGACCTTGATCTGCGTCATCTGCGCCGGCGTCGGCGTGCCCGCGGCATCGCCCATCACCTCGCGCCGCGCTTGCGTCGGTGAGTAATAGGTGCCGAAATTGACCGCGATCCCCTTGGTCTCCAGCTCCTTGAAATAGGCCGCGACCTCGTCGGCCGGGACGGGGGTGCCGCCTTCGCCCGCGATCAGCGTGGTGACGCCGGTGCGCAGCTTGTTCTCGGCGATGCCGTTGGTGCGCAGCACGCGGCCCGACTGATCCATCATGTCGATCCAGCCCGGCGACACATAGCGGCCGCGCGCATCGACCTCCTGCCTGCCCTTGCCTGCGACCTTGCCGATCCGCGCGATGCGCCCGTCCTTGATCGCCACGTCGGCGGAGACCCAGGGATTGCCGGCGCCGTCGAGGACGCGCCCACCGCGGATCACGATGTCATATTCGGGTGCCGGCTCCTGCCCGTGCACCGGTGCGACGGCGATGGCTGCCGCGGCGGCCGCGGCGAAAATGTGCAGCTTCATGCGCCACTCCCCTGTTCGCGATTCGCGTGAAGCCCGAATCGCCACGGAAGCATTGCTAGCCGCTGATTTTCATTTTGGAAAGTATTCTACTTTGCGAAACTCGCGCACCTCAGCTCAGCTCGGCCGCGACCAGCGCGGCGCGCCGCCATCCGCCGACGGATCCTCGCCCTTCCGCGCGGCAGCTTCCGCGATCAACTCGTCCTGCAGATGCTCGTCGCCCGATGCGCACACGACGAGCATGGCCGCCTCGTCATAGCCGGGCGCGACCAGATAGGCGTGGCCCATGGTGCTGTCGATATAGACGCCCTCGCCCTTGTGCAGCGTCACCGGCTCGTAGAATTCGGTGTGGAGCACGGCCGCGCCCTCGATGACATAGGCGAATTCCTCGCCGCTGTGGCGCACGAGATCGCCGAATTCCTCAAGCGTCCTGGAGGTCACGCGCGCGTGAATCGGGATCATCCGGCGATTGCGGAGCTCTCCGGAGAAATAGCTGTACTCGTAGTTGGTCGTGGTGATTCGGATCGCACGATCGAGCGTCGCCAGGCTGCGCCGCCCGGTCACCACGGGCGCGCCTTTCCGGGGCTCGGGCTCGGCGAACAACGCCGTCAGCGGGATGTTGAGCGAGCGCGCGAACTGCTGGAGCTTGTCGTAGCTCAGCGTGAGCTTGTCGTTCTCGATCTTCGACAGGGTCGAAAGCGGAATGCCGACCGCGCGGCTCATGTCCGACAATTTCCATCCGCGCTCCTGGCGCAGGCGCTTCACGATGGTTCCAAGGCTTGGCGTCATTTGTCAGCTATTTAGCACAGATTTGCGGATTTGAAATCGGTTCCGCTGGGGCTGCTTGCGTCAGGAATGGAAGTTTCACGGCCACCACCACACCACGTCATTTTCTGTCTTGACGACATTCTCCAATAAGAGAACAACTGCCAACCCAGAACTCAGAGAGTCGCGGATCAAGCGGCTCCATCGCCGCACAGGGACATGTTTTCACGAAACGAAAATAGGGGACACGCAATGGCGGAGACGATGGGCATGCGGCGCGATAGCTGGAAGCGCCGGATCATGGCGGGCGCGGCGTTCGGCCTCCCGCTGGCTCTCCCGAGCTTCGCCTGGGCACAGGCGGCCCCAGAAGAAGAACCCGAAGAGGTGATCGTCACCGGCTCTCAGATCGCGCGCAGCGGCTTCGACACGCCGACGCCCGTCACCGTCGTCGGTACCGAGGATTTCGAGCGCGTCGCCGCGCCCAACATCGCCGATGCGCTCAACCAGTTTCCCGCGCTCAAGCCCAGCGTCACGCCTGAGGCGACGACCAACCTCTCCAAATTGTCGGCGGGCAATTATCTCGACCTGCGCGGCCTCACCTATCTGCGCACGCTGACCCTGGTCGACGGCAAGCGGCCGACGCCCTCGTCGCCGGAGGGCGTGGTCAACGTCAACAACATCCCCCAGGCGGTGATCTCGGGCGCCGAAGTGGTGACCGGCGGCGCCTCCGCGGCCTATGGCTCGGACGCGGTCGCGGGCGTGGTCAACTTCAAGATCGACCACAAGCTCGAGGGCGTGCGCGGCAACGCGCAATACGGCATCAGCGACTATGGCGATAACAAGAGCTATCTGGGCTCGATCGCGGCGGGCACCAAGTTCGCCGGCGGACGCGGCCATATCATCGTCGGTGCCGAAGCCGCGCAGAGCAAGGGCATCCTCGATTACGGCGAGCGCGAATGGGGCGACTATGCCGTCATCGCCAACCCCGCAAGCACGCCGACCAACACTGCGCCGACCTATATCCTGGTCAACCAGCCGCGCAGCTCGAACACCTCCTATGGCGGCCTGATCAACAGCGCGACCGGCGCCAATGGCACCGCCCTGCTGCGCGGCATCCAGTTCCTGGGCAACGGCCAGACCGGCCCGTTCAACTATGGCACCAACCAGACCGCCAACGCGCACCAGGGCGGCGACGGCGTCTGCGGCATCTGCGATGCGGTGCTCAAGCAGCCGTACAAGCGCTGGGCCGCCTATGGCGCGAGCGAGTTCGAGTTCGATACCGCCGCGACGCTCTACGCCAGCTTCGGCTATGCCCGCTCGGATATCGAGAAGGCGCCGTCGATCACCGCCAACGACCAGATCACGATCCAGCGCGACAACGTCTTCCTGCCCGCCTCGATCCGCACGATCCTCGACGCCAATCCGGACATTACCAGCTTCGTGATGGGCCGTGCGATCAACGATTACGCGCGCGGCTACATCAACAAGATGACGTGGAACTGGCAGGCGGTGGCGGGGCTGCGCGGCAAGCTCGGCGGATCGTGGAGCTACGACGTATCCTATGTCTACGGCAAGGCGCGCGACTACACCAACTTCGCCGGGGCGCGAATCACCGCCAACTGGCGCAACGCGCTCGACGCGGTCGACAATCCCGCGACGCCGGGCGTGGTCGATCCGATCTGCCGCTCGACGATCACCAACCCCGGCAACGGCTGCGTCCCGCTCGACCTGTTCGGCGTGGTCGCGCCGGGCGAGCAGGCGGCCGCGCTCGACTACATCACCGGCGATTCGATCCGCGACTGGCATATGAAGCAGCAGGCCGCGGACCTGATCGTGCGCGGCAACCTCTTCTCGCTTCCCGCTGGCCCGGTCGGCTTCGCCGGCGGCGTCCACTGGCGCAAGTTCGAGGTCGACGTCCTCTCCGATCCGCTCTCGGCGAGCCGGCCGGGCGGCGCGACGGTGTTCCGCGTCGGCAACACCATCCCCTTCTCCGGCACCGAAGAGGTCAAGGAAGCGTTCGGCGAGCTGCTGATCCCGATCCTCGCCGATCAGGATTATGCCAAGAATCTCGAGCTCGACCTCGCTGGACGCATCACCGACTACAAGACCTCAGGCCAGGTCGAAACGTGGAAGATCGGCGTCAACTATGCGATGACCGAGTTCCTCCGCTTCCGCGCCACGCGCTCGCGCGACATCCGCGCACCCAACATCCAGGAGCTGTTCGCGGCCGGGCAGACGCTGATCTTCCCCATCACCGACAGTGCCCGCGCGAACGAGAATTACACGGTCTCCACCACCCAGGGCGGCAACCCGTTCCTCGAGCCCGAGATCGCCGACACGCTGACGCTGGGCATGATCGTGTCGCCGACGCGCGACCTGCGCTTCTCGCTCGACTATTACGACATCAAGATCGAGGGTGCGATCGCCGCGCTCACCGCACAGCAGATCATCACCCGCTGCAACAATGGCGATGCCGGGTCATGTGCGCTGGTCACCCGCGAGCCATCGGCGGGCGGCACGCCGGGCCTGATCACCGGGCTCCGGCTGGCGCCGGCGAACTTCCAGTCGATCATGACCGCGGGCATCGATTTCGAGGCCTCGTATCGAACCGATCTGTGGAACGGCAGCCTCGATCTGCGCGTGCTCGCCAACTACATCAACAAGCTCGAGCTGGTCGGCGATGGTGGCACGAAGACGATCCTCGCCGGCACGCTGTCGCAGACTTTCATCGACGGGGTGAACGGCTCGCCCAATCTGCGCGTCACCAGCTCGGCGAGCTACGGCACCGACGGCTATCGCGTGAATCTCACCGGCCGCTGGGTCGGCGGCGGCCTCATCACCCGCGACACAACCGTCACCAAACCGTACGGCACCCCCATCAGCGACAAGATGCACGGCAATGGCCGCTTCTATCTCGATCTGTCGGGTGAGGTGACGCTGTTCCGTCCCACCGGCGGCAAGAGCAAGGTCGCGGCCTATGGCTCGATCCTCAACCTGCTCGACACCGATCCGCCGATCCTCGGCTATGACTGGGCGACCGCTCGTCACCTCTATGACGTGATCGGGCGGCAGTTCACTGCCGGGATCCGCTTCAGCTTCTGACGGCCCACGATAGAAACAGCACGAAGAAGGGGAGATTGCGCGTGCGCGTAAACTTGTTGGCAGGGCAGCTATTGGCTCCCCTTTCGCTGCTGTGCCTTGTTGCGCCACCGCTGATCCCTGCCGCCGGCGCCCAGGCCTCACCGGCGCCGGCGGCATCCGCGCGGACGACGCTGGAGGGCGCGTTCGCTATGCTCGCGAAGCAGACCGACGGCAGCGTCGGCGTGGCGGTGCAGCGGATCGGCGGCGGGCCGCTGTCCACGCTCAATGCCGGCCAGACCTTCCCGATGGCCAGCACCTTCAAGATCGCGGTGGCGGGTGCGGTCTTCGACCGGATCGACAAGGGCGAATTGAAACTCGACACGATGGTCAAGGTCGACCCGGCGGTGCTCGTCAACTCGGCGGGGATCGCGGAGCAGATGAAGCATCCCGGCGTCGCGCTGTCAGTGCACAATCTGCTCGAGTTGATGCTGACGCGCAGCGACAACACCGCCACCGACGTGATGGTCGCGCAGGCGGGCGGGCCGGCGGCGGTCACCGCCTGGTTGCGCAAGGTGGGCGTGACCAGCGGACAGCGCGTCGACGCCGATACCGCGCGGCTGATCTATCGCGCGCTCGACATCACGCCGGGGCCGGGTACCTTCCGCGAGAATATCGACCGCGCCTTCGCCGCCGATCCTTCGAAGCGCGACATGGACCAGAAGCGCATCCCCAATGCGTCATTCAATGCCGATCCGCGTGATGCTTCGACCCCCGAAGCGATGCTCCAGCTGCTGACGATCATCCAGTCGGGCAAGGCGCTCAGCGCATCGAGCACCAAAGAGCTGATCGCGATCATGGAGCGCTGCATCACCGGCGAGAAGCGCTTGAAGGGCCTGCTCCCGCCCGGCACCGTGGTCGCGCACAAGACCGGCACGCTGATGAGCATCGCCAACGACGTCGGCGTCGTCACCCTGCCCGATGGCGGCAAGTTCGCGATCGCGGTGTTTGTGAAAGGCGATACCAAGGGCGTCGACACGCAGGAGCGGGTGATCGCCGAGATCGCGCGCACGGCTTACGACTATTACCTGCTGGGCGGCCGGTGATCCGCGCCCTGCTGGCGGCGGCGCTCGTCTGCGCCGCCCCCGCCGTCGCTCAGCCTGCTGAGCTGGCGGCGGTTACGCGATCGGTCGAGGCGGCGGCGCAGGCCGAGCTCGCAGACAAGGAAATCCCGTCGATCGCGATCGCGCTGGTCGATCGGAGCGGTATCGTCTGGTCGCGCGCCTGGGGCAACGCCGATGCCGAAGGCAAGGTGCCCGCCACGCCCACGACGCTCTATCGCGCGGGATCGGTCAGCAAGCTGTTCACCGATGTCGCGGTGATGCGGCTGGTCGAACTAGGCAAGCTCGACCTCGATGCCCCGGTGACGCGCTACCTTATCGATTTCCGCCCGCAGAACCCGTTCGGCGGCGCGATCACCTTGCGCCAGCTGATGACGCATCGCAGCGGGCTGGTGCGCGAAGCGCCACGCGGCCATTATTTCGACGACGCCGCGAAGGGCCAGGCCGATGCGGTGGCCAGCCTCAATGCGACCCGGCTGGTCGCTGCGCCCGGCGCCGTCACCAAATATTCCAACGCCGGTATCGCCGTGGTCGGCGAAGTCGTCGCGCGCGTCTCGGGCAAACCCTATGCGCAGGCGGTCGCAGATCTCGTGCTGCGCCCGCTCGGCATGGGCGCGAGCGCGTTCGACCGGACCGCCTTGGCCGGGCCGGTCGCCTACGCACAGATGGTGAGCTTCGACGGCGGGCGCTGGGCCGCGCCGCCGCTCGAGCTCGGCACACCCGCTGCGGGCAGCCTTTACACCAACACCGCCGATCTCGGCGCCTTCGCCCGCGCAATGCTCAACGGCGGCGGCGCAGTGATGAAGCCGACGAGCCTCGACGAGATGTGGCGCGAGCAGTACGACAAGACCGGGCCCCGCGCGTTCGGCCTCGGCTTCGTGCTCGGCACGCTCGACGGCCAGCGCACCGTCGGCCATGGCGGCGCGGTCTATGGTCATGTCGCCAGCCTGCAGCTGATGCCCGATGCCGGGATCGGCGTGGTGGTGTTCGCGACGGTGGATTCCGGAACCGCGGCGCAGCGGATCGGCGCCTATGCACTGCGCAGCTGGCTCGCCGCGCGCGAGGGGCGGGCGCTGCCGGGTTGGCAGCGCAGCACGGCGATCGCCGGAGCCGATGCGATCCGTCTCAGCGGACGTTTCGAGAATGGCGGCGACAGCCTCAACCTGCGCGTGTTCGACGGCCGGCTGGTGCTCGACGCGCCCGAACTGGCGGGCGAGCTGCGCCGCATCGGCGACCGTCATATGCTCGACGATGCACAGCTCTGGCGCGAGGGCGTGACGATCGCACCTGACGCGAGCTGGGTCGAGCTGGACGGCCGCCGCTTCACCCGCGCGCAATGGCGCCGCCCCCCGCCGCCCGATGCCGAGCTCGCCGCGCTGATCGGCGAATATGGCTGGGACTATAACGTGCTGCGCATCTACCAGCGCGACGGCAAGCCCCATGTCCGCATCGAATGGGTCGACTGGCTCCCGCTCACCCGCATCGCCGCCGACCACTATGCGTTTCCGAAGGATCGCGGCCTCTACCCGCTCGAGGCGCTGACCTTCGAGCGCGATGCCACCGGGAAGGTCACCGCCGCGAAGCTCGGCGCGATCCGCTTCCCCCGTCGCGATTTCGGGGAAGAGGCGGAAGCGGCGATCCGCAAGGTGATGGCGACCGGCATCGCCGGGGTACGCGAACAGGCGCGCCGCGCGGCGCCGCCGGTCGAGGCCGACCGCAAGGCCCCGTCGGATCTGGTCGCGATCCAGTCGCTCGATCCCGCGATCCGTCTCGACGTGCGTTACGCCGGAACCAACAACTTCCTCGGCCAGCAGATCTACGAGCGGCCGGGCGCATTCCTTCAGCGGCCGGCGGCGCAGGCGCTGGCGCGGATCAACCAGGCGCTCGCGCCGCAGGGCTTCGGTCTGCTGGTCCATGACGCCTATCGCCCGTGGTACGTGACCAAGATGTTCTGGGACGCGACCCCGCCGGCCAATCGCATCTTCGTAGCCGACCCCAGCAAGGGATCGCGTCACAATCGCGGCGCCGCGGTCGACCTGACGATGGTCGATCTCGCGACCGGCAGGCCGATGGTCACCACCGGCCGCTACGACGAATTCTCCAGCCGGTCGTACAGCAACTATGTCGGCGGCAGCGACGAGCAGCGCTGGCTGCGCGAGGTGCTGCGCCGCGCGATGGAGGTCGACGGCTTCACGGTCTATCCGCAGGAATGGTGGCATTTCGACCGGGACGGCTGGCAGCAATATCCGATCGGCAATTCGAGCTTCGAGGAACTCGAGAAATGAGTGCCGTTTCCACGATCAACCGCTTCCTCCTTCCCGGCTTCGCGTTCAAGGCCGTGGTGATCGGCGGCGGCTATGCCACCGGGCGCGAGCTGGTCGAGTTCTTCATGCCCGCCGGACCGGTCGGTGGGCTGTGGGGCATGCTGCTCGCGATGGTGATGTGGAGCGTGATCTGCGCGATCACCTTCCGCTTCGCCTACGCGGTCGGCGCGACCGATTATCAGAGCTTCTTCCGGCCCTTGCTCGGCCGCTTCGACGTCGCGTTCGAGATCATCTATTTCGGCTTCCTGATCCTCGTCCTGTCGGTGTTCGGATCGGCGGCGGGTGCGATCGGCGCCGCGATGTTCGGGCTGCCCCATATCGCCGGCACGCTGGCCCTGGTGGTATCCGTGCTGTTAGTGTGCGCGGCGGGGCAGGGCGCGGCGGAAGCGGTGTTCAAATACGTCTCGGTGCTGCTTTACGGCGTCTATGCGATCTTCCTCGTGATGGTGTTGTGGCAGTTCACGCCGCAGATCCGCGCTGGCTTCGCCATGCCGGCGCCGACCGACGGCTGGTTCACCGGCGGCGTCACCTATGCCTCGTACAACATCATCGGCGCGGTGCTGATCCTGCCCGTGCTGCGCCATTTGCGCAGCGGGCGCGATGCGGTGGTCTCGGGCCTGCTCGCCGGGCCTCTGGCGATGGCGCCGGCAATCGCCTTCTTCGTCTGCCTGGTCGGCTTCTATCCCGGCATCGTGCACGAGGAACTGCCGTCAAACTACGTCCTCGACGCGCTCGGCAGCCCGCTCTTCCACTTCGCCTTCCAGGCAATGGTACTCGCTGCCCTACTCGAATGCAGCGTTGGGTTCGTCCAGGCCTTCAATGCGCGGATCGATGCCGCCTATGCGCGGCGCGAGAAGGCGATGCCGCAATCGGTGCGTATCGCCGTGCCCGCCGCGATCACCATCGGATCTGTGTTCATCGCGAGCGCCATCGGACTCGTCACGCTGATCGCCAATGGCTATCGCGCGATGGCGATCGCCACGCTGATCGTGTTCGTTCTGCCGCTGCTGACGCTGGGCTTCTGGCGGCTGTGGCGCGGACGGGGCGCGGACTAGGTCGCGGCTTTCGCTCGCTCCGCGACGGGCGTCGGCTCGCGCCTGACCGGCTCCTCCATCCGCGCGACGATCATGCAGACGGTCAGGCTAGCGCAGGCATTAGTAAGGTAAAGTCCCGCAAACCAACGTTCGGAGGCTCGGGCGCAGCAAATTCCGCCAGGAGCGCTACGCTAATTCCACATCCAGCCGCCGCTTCCGCCGCCACTACGATTAACAAGTTGGCGCGCCCGGGAGGATTTGAACGATCTATTGATCGTGAGGCTTTTGAAATAGGGCTCGTCCGCTTTTTTTGAGATCCGCTCATCCGGACCTGAACGGCTTGAATTGGGGCGCAAAGCTGTCGCTTGAACTGCAAACCAGAACGTAAGCGACAGCTTTGGCGCCGAACCGTCCGAAATTATTCGGCCGCGACCGCCAGGGTCTCATCCGGCTTGAGCAGGCCGGACATCTTCCACTGCTGCTCGAGCACGCCGGGGCCGTAATCCTTCGCACCGCCCAGCGTCTCCGCGATGGCCTGGAAGCGCGCGCCTTCCTCGAGCAGGACGATGTAGCTCGCGAGCGCGAGCAGTCCCTTGCGCCCCCAGGCGGTCGACCCGCCGTTCGCCTCGAGGATCGCGGGCACCTCGAGGTCGCGCGAAAGCACGTCGAGGATGAAGTTCGCCTCACCCTGACGCCGGTCGATATAGATCGGCAGCTCGCGCGCCCGGGTCCAGCGCTGGACCGGTACATAGCGGATCGGCAGCGCGCGGTGGCTCTGCGACCACGCCCCCAGATACACGGTGTGGACATGGCTCACCGTGGTGATGTCCGAATGCGCCTGGAAGATCGACAGATAGCGCCCGCCGCCGAGATTGGCGCCCGGCGGTCCCTGCAGCACCTCGCCGTCGAGCGCATAGATGGTCGGCTTGAGCTCGGCGTCGGGCGCGAACGGACCAGGGTAGCCGATCGACACCACAGCTTCCTCGCCGGGCACGCGCTCGACGAAGTTGACGGTGCCGCTCGGCGCGATCGTGCCGGTCGCGGCGAGCCCCCGGAAGGCGATGCCGGCGTCGCGGATCGCGGTCGCGGCGAAATCGGTGACGGTCGAGTTGAGCTTGGTCATGCAAATTCTCCTTATTCGGCGGCTTCGAGCAGAGGCTGGGCGGCGGCGGTGCGGCCGAGCAGCGGCAGCACCTCCTCGCCGATACGATAGGCTTCCTCGAGATGCGGGGTGCCGGCGAGGATGAAGGCGTCGGCGCCACGGCGGATCAACTCGTCGAGCTGCTCGGCGCATTGTTCGTAGCTGCCGACGATGCCGAGCGCGGGACCGCCGCGCAGCAGGTTGAACCCACCCCACAGATTCTTGCCGACGACCAGCTCCTCCCAGTGTCTCGCCTCGGTCGGGCGCAGCGCCGCCTGGCGCGAGGCGCCGACCGAGTCGGTGGGCTGGCCGCGCCACTGCGCGCGGGTCGCGTCGCTGACATTCTCGAATCCGATGCGGATGTCGTCCCACGCCTCTTCCTCGGTGGGGCGGGCGACGAGATCGACGCGGATCGCGCATTTCTGCTCGCCGCCCAGTTGCGCGGTGCGTTCCTTCACCCGCGCGAACTTGTCGGTGATCTGCGCGTAGGGCTCGAGCCAGGACAGATAGTAATCGGCGTGCTTCGCGGCCGATTGCAGCGCCGCGTCCGACGAACCCGAGAACCAGATCTCGGGCACCTCCTCGCGCGCGAGCAGTTGCGAGAGATGCTCGCCCTCGACCTGGTAGAAGCGGCCGTCATAGTCGAACGGCTGCCCGCGCCACACGCCCCGGAAGATGTCGAGGAACTCGGTCGTGCGGCCATAGCGGTCGTCATGCGCGAAGCTGTCGCCCCACCACAGCTGCGACGGGCCGCCGCCGCCGGTGATGATGTTGAACACCGTGCGCCCGCCGGTCGCGCGCTGCAGGCTGGCGGAGAGCCGCGCGGCGTGGACCGGATCGAGGAACCCGGGCTGGAACGCGATCATGAAACGGAAACTCTTGGTCTCGCGCGCCAGCAGCGGCGAGATCGTCCAGGGATCGTCGGTGTTGGGGAAGGACGGGATCAGCCCGCCGATGAAGCCCGACAGCTCCGCCGCCTTGGCGATCTCGGACAGGTGGTCGATGTAGCGATAGCCGTCGTCCTCCCCTTCGGGGGTGAGGCCCGGAGACTGGTTGCCGGGCTTGAGCGGCGACCAGTCGCCCCGGTCGTAGGAGCCGCGGCGAATGGTGGCGTGGCAGCCATGGGTGGGCAGGCGCCAATAGAAATCGATCGACATGATAGTCTCCTTCAGGCGGCGGTGCGGAGCTCGCCCAGCGCGGCACGGACCCGCGGCAGCACGAACTGGCCGATGCGATAGGCTTCCTCGAGCGACGGCGAGGCGCTCAGGACGAAATGGGTGATGCCGACGGCGTGGAGCGTCGCGATCTGCTCTGTGACGGCGTCGTAGCTTCCGGCGATGCCGTTTCCGTCCGCTGCCTCCTCGGCCGTCTCGCGCGCGGTGATCGTGGCGACCACACCCGCCGCCACATTGCGGCCGGCCGCCAGCGCCAGCCGTTCGAGCGTCTCGACTTGCCCGCGCAGTTCATCAATGGGCGCGTTGCTGAACAGATGGACATCGGCGGCATTGGCGGAGAGTTGCAGCGCCTCCTCGTCCGACCCGCGCAGGAACACCGGCGGGAACGCGGCGCGCGCGAGCGGCGCGGCGAAGCCGCCGCCTTGCACCGAGAAGAACTGGCCCTGATGGTCGAACGGCTTCTGACCGTGAACCCCGCGCGCGACGTGCAGGAACTCCGCGGTACGCGCGCTGTCGTCGGGGTCGACACCAGGCGCGATCGCCCAGCCGAGCCGGTCGTGCGTCGCGCGCTGGAAGCTCACCGCTTCCTTGGCGGCATAGACCGCGGAGCCCACCGTGCTCGGGAACTCGGGGACGAGCAGCAGCCGCGGCGCGGTGCGCGCGACCGCAGCGACGACGATCTGGCTGTCGTCGCTCTCCGGGCGATAGGCGACGAACAATCCGTCGAAACCAGTGATCGCGGCGGCGCGTGCGACCTGCGCGTAATAGTCGTAGCGGCTCAGTCCCGCGGTGCGCACGTCGCGCGGCAGGAAGCCCGACGTCGGCCGTGCGCTGGGCTCGCCCCGCTGCGGCTCGGCGGCGGGATCGAGCCGCCAGTAAAGCTTGATGGTCATGCGGCACTCCTTTGCTGGGGGATGGCGGGTGCGCCGAAGCGCCCTTCGAAGACGAAATCGACGAGCGGGCGGCGCGTGCTGGGCGCCTCCTGCGGATGGAAATCGGCGTGAAGCGTGTCGAGCGTGCCCTGCCGGCCGATCGCCACGATCGTCTCGATCGCGTGATCTTCGGGGATGGCGAGCGCGAAGCGCGCTCCTTCGCGGTCGAAACCGCCGATCCCGTGAGTGTGCCAGCCGAGCAGCAGCGCCTGGTGCGCGAAGTTCGCCCAGGCGGCGCCCGTGTCGAAGCTGTGGCTGCCGTTATGAACGATCTCGCCGCGCCGCTCGACCAGTGTGTTCGAAACGACCGCGATCAGCGCCGACGCGCGCTGCGCCCATTCGCGGTTGCGCGTCGTGAGGAAGCCCAGGAACAGTGGCCATGCGGCATCGCCGTTGCGCGCGACTATGAAGCGCCAGGGCTGGCCATTATAGGCCGAGGGAGCCCAGCGCGCCGCCTCGAACGCGCTGTGCAGCACGGCGTCCGGGATCGGCTCGCCCGAAAAGCTGCGCGGCGACCAGCGATCGACGAACAGCGGCTCGATGGGGTGATCGGGCGTGCGGCTCATGCCTGCACCTCGCGCACCGGCAGGTGCACCAGCTTCTCGGGAGGTGGGCCGGTAAGCTCGGCCAATATCTCGTCGCGCAACCGGTGCAGCACGGGCGAGGATCGATCACGCGGATGGGGATGATCGATCTCGACGATGCGACGGATGCGGCCCGGCTTGGCGTCCATCACCACGACGCGGTCGCCCAGGAACACTGCTTCCTCGACATCGTGGGTGACCATCACCATGGTCGAGCGCTGAGTCATCCAGATGCGTTGCAGCTCGCGCTGGACATGCACCCGGGTGAGCGCATCGAGCGCGCCGAGCGGCTCGTCGAGCAGCAGCAGCTTGGGCTCGGTCACCAGCGCGCGCGCGATCGCCGCACGCTGCGCCATGCCGCCCGACAGCTGGTGCGGATAGGCCTTCTCGAAGCCGGTCAGGTTCACCAGCGCGATATGCTCGGCGACGATGCGCGGGCGCTGTGCCTTGGGGATGTCGGTGTTGAGCAACGCGAGCCCGACATTCTCCTCGAGTGTCAGCCAGGGGAACAGGCGGTGGTCCTGGAAGATCAGCCCGCGGTCGAGGCTGGTGCCGGCGATGCGCTTGCCATCGAGCCGAATCTCGCCGGCATAGTCGGTGTCGAGCCCTGCGATGAGGCGCAGCAGGGTCGACTTGCCGCAGCCCGAGGCGCCGACGATGCTGATGAACGCGCCCGCGCGGATATCGAGATCGATGCGGTCGAGCACCGGCAGCGCCGCCCCGTCGATATGGAAGTCCTTGGACAGACCGGTGATGGTGAGCGCGCCGGTCGTGGTCGTCTCCGCCGGAACCGGTGGCGCGTCAATGCGGGTGTGTAGGGTCATGGGCCAGCTCCTTCAGTTGATCGCAGGCTGCCAGCGCAGCAGGTGGCGGCGCAGACGGGCGAAGAGGTGGTTGAGGGTGAAGCCGAGCGTGGCGGCGGCGAGGATCACGACGAGGATGATGTCCATCCGCTGCTGCGCCTGCGCGACGCCCATGGTCGCGCCGAGCCCGGCATGGGCACCGAACAGCATTTCAGTGCCGATCGTCGCGATCCAGGCGAAGGCGAGCGCCTGAGTCACCCCGGTGAGGATCAGCGGCAGCGCGGCGGGAAGGAGGACGTGGGCGAATTGCTGTGCCGCCGAGAAGCCGAACAGATCGGCGACCTCGACATAACGCCGCTCGACCGTGCGGACGCCCTCATAGCTGTTGAGCACGGTGGGGTAGAAGGCGGCGAGGCTGACGATCAGCAGCTTGGCTTCGTCGCCATTGCCGACCCACAGGCCGATCAGCGGCAGCCAGCCGAGCAGCGGCACCTGCCGCACCGCATGATAGAGCGGCCCGACCACGCGATCGAGCGGCCGCGACATCGCCATCGCGACGCCGAGCGTGGTGCCGGCCACGCCACCGAGCAGAAGCCCGGTGACCGCGCGCGACAGCGTCGCCAGCGCGTCATTGAGCAGGAAGCCGCCGGCGAGCTGCGCGACGAGCGTCGTGCCGACATCCTGCAGCGGCACGAAGGCGAGCGCACGCGCCCCGCCCTGCGCCGACTGCACCTGCCACCAGAGCAGGATCAGCACGGGCACGGCGAGGCCGAGCAGGATGCGGGCGGCGGGCGTGTCGAGGCGCGCCATCTCAGGCCTCCTTCCAGCGGACGAAGCGGCGCTCGGCGAGCTTGACCGAGCGATCGAGGAAGAAGCCGACAAGCCCGCTGACGAACACGCCCGCCAGCACCACGTCGATGCGGAACATCTGACGCCCCATCTCCATCATCTGTCCGATGCCGCTGTCCGCCGCGAGCAGCTCGCACGCCACCAGCACCAGCCAGCCGCGGGTGAGGCCGAGGCGCAGCCCGGTCAGCACCGGCGGGATCGCGGCGGGCAGCAGGATGCGCGTGACGAAGGGGAGCGGCGGGGTGCGGTAGAGCCGCGCGACCTCGAAATAGGATTTCGGGATGCCACGCACGCCGTCGAAAGTGGCGAGCGCGACCGGGAAGAACACCGCGACCGCGACGACGACGATCTTGAACCGTTCCTCGATCCCGAGCAGCAGCACGAGCATCGGGATGAAGGCAAGCACCGGCACCTGCCGCACCGCCTGGAACAAGGGCGCGAACAGTGTCTCGAACAGCTTCGACAGGGCCATCGATACCCCGAACGCCAGGCCGGTGGCCGCGCCCACGAGGAAGCCGAAGACCAAGCGGAACAAACTGGTCCCGAGATGCCCCGCCAGCTCGCCGCCCCGCCACAGCTGGGCGAGCGTCGCCGCGACCTCGCTCGGCGGGACCAGCACCTGCGGCGGAAACACGCCGCTGGCCGAGGCGAGCTGCCACAGCAGAAGCAGGCCCAGCAGCGGCGCAAGGCCCGCGGCGATGCGAGTGATCTGGTTCATGGCAGAACCTCCCGCGGGGTGAGCGGACGGGCGGAGCGATGGCGGGCGAAGGCGATGGCGGCGGCACCAAACAGCAAGGGCAGCCAAAGCAGGAACACCGACTGCAGCGGTACCAGCTTGGTCAGCAGCCCGCCGCCCAGCGCGCCGGCCGAGGAGCCGGTCATCGAGGCGAGGTTGTAGAGCCCCGCCGCCTTGCTCTTGGCGCCCGGGAGGGCGGCGAGCATGCGCACGTTGATGAGATGGACCACCGCCGAGGCGGCGCTGAGCAGCACCGCGCCTACCGCCAGCGCGGGGAAGCCGTGCGCGAAACCGAGCAGCGCCAGCGCCGCCGCGGCGAGCGCGAGGGCGAGCGCATAGGCGGCGCCGCGCGCGAGCCGCGCGACCAACGTTCCGCTGAGGAACAGCAGCGCCACCGTGCTGACGCCTTGCACCAGCAGCACGGTGATCCCGTCTTCCTTGGTCAGCGGCGGGAGCGCCGCGGCGAGCAACAGGATGAAGGTCGAAAAGAGCGAGCCGGTGGCCGAGCTCAGGAACTCGACGAAACTGCTTTCGGCCACCGCGCGGTTGCCGAGCAGCGCGCCGATTTCGGCGAAGAAGCTCCCGCTTTCCTCCGCGGCGGGCTGGCGCGCGGGGAGGAAGGACAGGCTGAACAACGCCATCACCCCGAACAGGGCAGCGACGATGAAGAAGGCGGCGGTGACCCCGGCCTTGTGGGCCAGGATACCCGCCGAGGCCGGGCCGAGGATCGCCATCCCGGCGGTGAGCGCGCCGCGATACCAGCCGCCTCGCGTCTCGCCGCGTCCGCGCAGCCGCTCGAGGAACGCGCTGTTCATCGCGACCATGCGGAACGGGATACAGAGGCCGATCAGCCAGCGCCCGCCCGCCAGCACCGCCCAGCCCGCCGCGAACGGCATGGCCAGGTTGACCAGCAGCGGCCCGAGGCTGGAGGCGAAATAGATGCCGCGCGCGCCGTAGCGGGCGATGATGAAGCCGGCGGGCACGGTGACGAGCACCATGCCGATCGATTCCATCGCACCGATCACCCCGACCTGGAAGGCGGTGGCGCCGAGGTCGATCGCGTAGATCGTCGTCACCACCTTGCCGAGACCGACCGTCAGCCCGCTGACCAGCGCGAGCAGCAGGAAGTTGGCCATGAAGCGCCGGTCGGTCATCGCGCCGCCGCCTCCGCCGTATCGGGCTTCCACTGCCCTTGCAGTTTGAGCCGATCGAGCGCCGCGGTGGCGAAGCGCCGGTCGAGCAGTTTGTCGACGTCGATCTGCTTGCGGACCAGCCCTTGATCGAAGGTGTAGGCCGCGGCGTCGCGATAATGTGCGACCATGAAATCGTCGTAGAGCGGCGAATAACGGTCGCCCCAAGCTACGCGCGGCTCGTCCAGCTCGGCCTCGATCACGCTGCGCGGGGATTCGGCGCGCGAGGTGATCTCGATCACCTTCTCGCGGTTGGCCGGATCGGCCGACCAGGCTTGGGCGCGGACATAGGCATCGGCGACGAGCTGAGTCAGCTCGGGATGCTGGTCGACGAAATCGCCGCGCCCGAACAGCTCGGCGCGCATCTTCCACGATTGCGGCGCCTGCTTGGTCGACCAGACGATCCGCCCAACCTTCTTCTCGACCAGGAGATGCGCGTCGGAGAGCAGGAATACCGCATCGACATCGCCCGAGGCGAGCGCGGCATGGCTCGCGGGCGGATTGATGTTGAGGATGCGGAAATCGGTGAGCTTCAGGCCGTTGGCTTCGGCGAGCTTGGCGAAGGGCAGTTCCCACGGGCGGCCGCGATGCAGCGCGATGCGCTTGCCCTTGAGGTCCTTGATGCCGTTCGCCGCGACGCCGTTGCGGACGACCAGATAGGCATTCTGGCCGCGCCCGACCGGCACCACCAGCCGCAGGTCGACCCCGCCCGCGATCGCGATGATCGCGGGGAAATCGCCATAGCTCGCGAAATCGATGCGCTTGGCGGCGAAGCCTTCATTGACCACCGGGCCGCCGACCGCTGTGGCGACCGGGAACCATTGCAGCTTCACCCCACGCTTGTTGAGCTCGCTTTCGAGCCAGCCCTGTTGCTGGACGATCGCGTTCTGGCCCTGGTAGCGCTGCTGGCCTTTGAATGGATAGGCGATGGCGGCGATGGTCAGCGTCGCGGGATTCTGGCCCGGTGCCGGTTGCGCGGTGCCCCCGCGGAACTGGTGGATCACCAGTGCCGCCATCACGCCGATTGCAACGATGGCGATAAGGATCGTCTTGCGGCTCATGCGGCGTCCAGTGCCTGGGTGAAGTCGAGCGCCTCGAACGGTCGCCGGTCGACCCAGACGGCGACGTCAACGCGCGCGGGCAGGAAGCCACGGTCGAACAGGAAGTCACTGAAATCCTGAAGCGCGATGATCGAGGCATCGTCGAGATCGGTCTTGAGCCGGCGGTGGAGCGTATCCCCGCCATAGGCGGCGCGCACGAACTGTTCGGGCGAGCCGGTCTCGCGCGCGATATAGGCGAACGTTTCCTCGGGGTGCTCCTCGGCCCACTCCCCCGCCGCCGCGACATGGCCCAGCAGCCGCCGCGCGATCGCCGGATAGCGCTCCAGCGTCGCCGCATCGACGGTCAGCGGCCTCGGCGCGCCATTGTTGATCCGGATCTTGGGATCGGGATGAAACCCGGTGTCGATCACGACATGCGCTGCAGCAAGCAGCGCAAACTCGTGACCCGACGACCCCTTCACATGAATCGCGTCGACCTCGCCGCGGACCAGCGCATGGAATTCGGCGGTGTAGAGCGGACGACCGCCCCAATTGCACTGGCCGACCAGATCGAGGCCATCGGGTGCAGGATCGGTCGCATCGATATCGACCCACTCCACCTCATCTTCCCCTACCCCGCCGAGCGAAAGCGCAGCGAGCAGAGCGCGAAGCGCGGTGGCGCGGAAGATGTCGATCTTCGCCTCCGCCCGGCGCGGGAGCGCGATGCGGCGGCCCTTCAGGTCCTCGACGGTTCGGATGCCCGAGCCGGGCAAAGTCAGCACCAGCTGGCTCTCGTCGATCCAGTTGAGGCCGATGACGCGCGTGTCGGCCCCGGCGGCGCGCGCCCAGATCGCCGGCACGCTGCCGCCCTGGCGAAAGCTGTGCGCGAGATGATGGTCGTAGTGGCTCGCGCGGACATCGGGGTCGGTGGTGTCCTGGATCGAGCGGACGGTGATGCCGAGTTCGGCCAGGTCGCGGTCGATCACGCCCTGGTTGATCGCGATGCCGAGCGGGGTCGGCACCGGGCAGCGGGTGTACCAGATTTCCTTGGGAAAGGCGGTCATGAGAGCCTCCGGATGTTGAGGGGATACGCCATCAGAAGCGCGCCACGAGCGAGGCGCCCCAGGTGCGCGGATCGCCCCATTGGATGGTGTCGCCGGTGATGCCGTTGGCCGCGTTGAACTGTGGCAGCGCGTGGTTGCGATAGGTCTCGTCGAGCAGGTTGTTGACGTAGACGGTGAAGGTGAGGCGATCGTCCGCGGTGGTGTAGGCGATGCGCGCGTTCGCCAGCGTGTAGCCCGGCTGGTTGAGCAGGAAGCGGTTCGTGCGATCCTGCGGCGTGATGTAGTAGAACTGGTGCGACTGGTACCGCGCATCGGCGCCGAGCTGGATGCTGCCCGCGCTTCCCAGATCGAATTCGTACGACGCGCCGACATTCAGCGTCACGTGCGGTGCGCGAACGAACTCGGCGCCGGCGAGATTGGCGCCGCCGTTCACCACCTGAAGCTTGTCGTATTTGGTGTCGAGCAGGCCGAGCGCGGCGTTGAGCGTGAGGCCCTTCACCGGGCGAGCAGTCAGCTCGAATTCGGCGCCGTTGACATGCGCTTCCTCGGCATTCTGCAGGTAGGACGTGGTGGTGCCAGCAACCGCGCCGGGGTTCGGCCCGACGACGTTAATCTGCACATTGTCGTACTGATAGTGGAAGGCGGTGGCGTTGAAGGTGAGTGCGCCGTCGAACCAGCTCGACTTGTAGCCGATCTCGAACGCGTCGAGCTTCTCGGGCTCAACCACCTGAAGCGCCGCGGGAACCTGCGCCGCGGTGTTGAAGCCGCCCGACTTCACGCCGTGCGAAAACTTGAAGTAGAGCAAGTGACCGGGCGCGACGGTCCATGAAGGCGTCACGTCATAGGTGAAATTATCCCAGGTGCGCTCGAGATTGCCGGCAAAGGTGCCAAGCCCGCCGAAGCCGCCGGTGTAGGAACTCCACCATTGCGCATAGTTGCTCCAGGAAGGAGCAGCGACCGGCGCCGTAGGGGTCGACGCCGCGGAGGAGAAACGGCGAAAGTCGAGCGTCTTGGTCTCGCGGGTGAAGCGTCCGCCGACCGTGAGGTTGATCGTATCGGTCAGGTCATAGCCGATATTGGCGAAGGCAGCGCCGCTTTCGGCGCTGTGCGCATAGCGCGTGAGGCTATAGGCGTCGGACGCGGTATCACCGGGAACGGCTGGGACCGTGCCGTTGGGCAAGGTCGCGGATGCCGCATCGGAGTCGATATCCTCCTTGAAATAATAGAGCCCGACGATCCATTTGAACCGGCTCGATCCGTTGGAGGCGAGGCGAAGTTCCTGGCTCCACTGCTCGCTGCGTGCTTCTGTGTGGTTCCGCGCGATCTCGAGCGGGGTATAGTCGCTGTCGCCGCCCGAAGTGACCTCGTAGCGCTCATAGCCTGTGATCGAGGTCAGCGTCGCGGCGCCGAAATCCCAGTCGAGCTTCAGCGAGCCGCCATATTGCTCGGTATCGCTGAACTCGTCGGCATTGGTGTTGACCGCATCACGGTCCCGGGGCGGCACATAGCCGTTGCGGTAGAGGCCGTCGGCGCGGTAGCTGCCGATCGTCCAGTATCCGCCGTCGGTCTTGTATTTGCGGTAATGGACGCCGAGCAGGGCCTCGAAATTGCCGCCCGCGCGCGCCAGCAGCTGGCCGCGGATCACGCTGTCCTCGATCACGTTGTCCTTCTCGCCCGAGAACAAGTTGGTGAAGCGGCCGTCGCGATTCTCGATATGGCCGGAGATCCGCGCCGCAAGAACGTCGGGGGCGATGACGAAGCCGACCCCGGCCTGGACGATCTTGTCGTCATAGCTGCCATAGTCGAGCTTGACGTAGTTGTCGGTTCCGGTGGGGGAAAAGCTTGGCTTCTTCGTCACCACCGCGATCGCGCCGCCGGTGGTGTTCTTGCCCCAAAGCGTGCCCTGCGGGCCGCGAAGCACCTCGACGCGTTCCAAGTCGAACAGCGGCAGGCCAGTCGCGCTGGCGTTGCTGATATAGACTTCGTCGAGGTAGAAGCCGACCGGGTTGGCGAGGTCGATCTGCTGCTGCCCCGCGCCGACACCACGGATCCACCAGCGCGGACGGCCATGCTGCTGCGTGCCCGCGGAGGCGTTGGGGACCAGCGCGAGCACTTCGTTCGCCGAGCGGCCCACACCCTGCAGCGTGAACACGTCCTCGCCCAGCGCGGTGATCGCGGTCGGCACATCCTGGATGTCCTGCTCACGCTTGCCGGCAGTGACGACGATCTCGACCGGGTCCGCGGTATCGTCCGCGGGGTCGGCCGCAGCGGCGTCACCCCTCGCCTCGCCCTCTTCGGCATGTGCTGCCGGCACCAGGGCGGCAAGCGATGCCGCGACGAGCCAGATCGTCTTCTTTCGCGTGCGACGTTCAATCCTCGAATTCACTCTAAATTCCCCCCCTGCGCGGCCTTGCCGGCCTGCGTCTGGTGATGGTGATTGCAATGGAGCTCAGGCCGCCTGGCGCGCGCGTCCGGCGACCGCGGCGAAAGGCGCGGGATCGATCCACGCGGCGATGTCGAAATCGGCGGCGAGGAAGCCGTGCTCGAACAGGAAGTCCTTGTACCTGCCGAGCGCCCCGGCAGCCTCGTCGTTGAGAAAGGTGCCGAGGCTCGCGGGCGCGTTGGCGCCATAGGCCTTGCGTACCCAGTCCGGGGTCGATCCGGTCTCGCGCGCGATATAGGCGATGGTCTCGTCGGGATGCGCCCGCGCCCAGTCGCCCGCGGCGATCACCCGCGCCAGGAAACGCTCGACCAGGTCCGGGTGCGCTTCGATCAGCGCGGCATCGACGGTGAGCGTGCGCGGCGTGCCGTTGTTGGCGCGCACCCAGGAATCGGGATGATCGCCGAGCGAAGCGACGATATGCGCCCCGGCCAGTCGGGCAGTCTCGAGCCCCAGCGCGCCCTTGACATAGATTGCGTCGACCTCGCCGCGTACCAGCGCCAGCACCTCGGCACGATAGCCGTGACGGGTCCGCGCGCGGGTGCGCTCGCCGGAGGCAATGCCCTCGGTTCCGCTGCCCGCTGGGTCGGCGCTGACCGTGTCGATCCGCTCGACATCGGCGAGCGTATTCCCTTCGAGCTCGAGCGCGCTGGCGAAGCCCTTGAGTGCAGTGGCGCGGTTGAAGTCGATCGAGATCGGATTGACCGGCAGCCCGATCCGCCGTCCGACAAGGTCGCGCGCCGTGCGGATACCCGACGACGGCAGCGCGAGGATCGCCTGGAACTCGTCGGTCCAGGACAGGCCGATCACCCGCGTGTCGCGGCCCTTGGCGCGCGTCCAGATCGCCGGGATGTTGCCGCCCTGGCGGAACGAGCTGGGGAGATTGTGGTCGAAATGGCTTTCGCGGGCATTGATATCCGCGGTCTCCTGGATCGACTTGAGGCCAATCCCGTCGCTGCGGAATTCGTCGGCCAGCCAGCCGAGCTGGACGGCGATGCCGAGTCCGGTCGGCACCGGGCAGCGCGTGTACCAGAGGTTTTCGATCGAAGTGCTCATCATGGGTTCCTTGCGTTCGCAAGGCGAGCGGCCACCGCATCCGGCGCGCCATCGCGCAGCCGTCCGTCGCGCCATGCACGGCGCGCAGCATGCCGGGCCGCAAGCCGGAGCCGCGGCACTCGCCTTCAGAATGTTGCTGGCGTCAGCGCGCGATCAAGCGCGCGCTGCGAGTCTTGGCGGTGGCGTGGAGGCGGAGGAGATACGTTGGCTCATCGTCGTTCCTTTCGATTCGGAAACACGAGGCCGCCGGGCTCCATCGGCAACACCGTGCGCTTTAGCAATTGGTGACGCGGCGCAATCTGCATTCCGTCAAAAACCGCGGGTCGGGCATGGACGACGAATCGCCGTACGGCGTGACCAGCGCCGGCGACTCAATACATACTGGTTCAATAGGAATTGTGCCAGTAGCTTTCCTTGCGATGGACAAAATGCAGCTTCGCGACCACCGCGAGATGATAAAGCAATGGCGGCTTTCGGGTTCGCCAGTCCCCGGCCAAATGAGCGTTATCGGCGCGCATAGCGGATGCTGCCTGTAGACCTGCTTTGAACTGGCATGCCGCCTCTATAGAATGCGTGTCAGACAGACTGTGATGCGTGATGATACCTCAAGCATGATCGCAGGATCGGCCGATTCATGAGGATCGGCCCGTCAGGGAGCGAGTTTCGCCGTATGTGCCCTTTTTAGTGATGATCGGTGCACTGCCGCGAGCCCGGTTCCAGGTCCGCTCAAGCAGGTATTTTGTGGATAAAAAAGCACGTGATATTTCAGGTGCTTACGTGCTGATTTAGGATGTATTCCGTGGTGCCGCTTACAGGACTCGAACCTGTGACCCCCGCATTACGAATGCGATGCTCTACCAACTGAGCTAAAGCGGCCCGCCCGGCGCCGCCGGGGAAGGTGGCGGCGCTTACCAGCCTCTTTCCTAGCTGACAAGCGTTGCTGAGTGGTTGAGACGCGGCCGGGTATTTACGCAAGATTTACCATGGCAGGCGCAGACTCGGCATGTTCGAGGGCATCAGCCCTCTGTGGAGCATGCGCATGGACACCCGCGGACTCGAAGACCGCCACGAAACCGACCTCGACGATACGGGCGTCAGCGATTCGGGCAGCCGTCAGCACCGGATCGACATCGGTACCGACGAGCGCCGCATGCATGTGCGTGCGTATAACCACTGGGTCTCGCTGCTGCGCGGCCGCGCCTATCCCTCGATCGAGGATCTCAGCCCCGAGAATATCGCCGATTTCGGCCCGCACAGCGTGCTGCTCGATTTTACGACGGATGTCGAAAATCCCGCGATCCGCTACCTCGGCGGCTCGTTGCGCGAGGAATGCGGGGTCACCAGCGACATCACTTATGTCGCCGAAGTGCCGAGCCGTTCGCTGCTCTCGCGCCTGACCGACCATTATCTCCAGATCATCGCCAACCGTGCGCCGATCGGCTTCGAGGCCGAGTTCGTCGGCCAGCGCGGGCACAACACCCTCTATCGCGGCATCCTGATGCCCTTCTCTTCCGACGAGGACACGATCGACTTCATCTATGGCGTGATCAACTGGAAGGAAATGGTCGACGCCGAGACCCAGGCGAAGCTCGAGCGCGAATATGAGGAAGCGCGCCGCTCCGCGCCGCCGCCCGCCGCCGCCACGCCGGTCTGGGCGGATGGCCCCAGCGCGCCGTTCACCGACGAACCCGAACCCGCGGTTCCGCATGACGATGTCGCCGGCATTCCAGCAACGCTCGCCGGCCGGCTGACTCTGGCGCGCGAAAGCGCCGCCGCCGCCCGCGCCGCCGACACGCGCAGCCGCGCCGCGCTCTACCGCGCGCTGTCGCGGGCCTATGATTTCGCCTGCGCCGCCGAATTGGACGAGACCGGCTATGCCGAACTGCTCGCCGAGGCCGCGATCACCGTCCAGGCGCGTGCGCCGATGACCGCCGCCGCCAAGCTCGTCTTCGGCACCGACTATGACAAGACGCGCCTCACCGAATTCGCGGCGGTGATGAGCAACGCGCGCCGCAACGACGTGCCCGAGGGCGGGCTCGAGGCCTTTCTCACCGCCGAGCCCGGCGGGATCAAGGCCATCGTCAAGGTCGAGCGCGCGCTGCGCAAGCCCGCACCGCGGCCCGACATCTATGCCCGCGCCGCCGAGGAGCTGCGCAGCCGTCCTTCGCTCGCCCATGTCGAGATCGAGGCCGGCGACAGCGAGTTCGTGCTGCTCCTCGCCCGCGCCGGGGATGACGGCATGCTCGACGTCGTTGCTAAGCTGGAAGGCGATCCCGCGCTCGCCGAACGGCTGGTGCGCAAGGCCGCAGCCTGACCACCGGATCGCTGCCGAAACGGACATAGCAAAGCCGCGCTCCCCGCGCAGCTTTGTGTCGGCTGCCACCGGTAACCCGGCAACTTCGTCTCAATTGTCACGGTGCAGTGCAGCAAGCCTTGAGCCGCGCCGCGTCCCGGCGCATAGCCCCGCCCCATGAGCAAGCCGATCAAGTCGCTCGCCGAGGCGCTGCAATCGCGTCTCACCGATGGGGCCCTGCCGGGAGAGCTTGAGGGGTTCGGCGATGCCGAACGCGCCGCCGCTGCCCGCTTCGTCGCGGAGGCCGCGGCGGCCCGCGCCCCGTGCACGCCAGGGATCGCGCTGGAGACCGGCCTGGGCGAGGACAGCCGCGCGATGCGTCTGGCGGTCGTCAATGACGACATGCCCTTCCTCGTCGACTCGATCTCGGCGACGATCGCCGCGCACGACATCGCGATCCGCCGCGTGATCCACCCCGTCATCGCGGTCGAACGAACCGGCGACGGCGCGCTGACCGGCATCGGCGCGGGGGGCACGCGCGAATCGATGGTTTACATGGAGCTGGAGCGCGCCGATGCGCGCGACCGCACCGGCCTGGTCCGCGATCTCGAACGCAATCTCGGCCATGTCCGCGCCGCGGTCACCGACTGGCCCGATCTGCGCCGCGCAATGAGCGAGGACGCCAACCGGATCGGCGATCCCGAGGGCGCCTCGCTGCTGCGCTGGTTCCAGGGCGGCAGCATGACGCTGGTCGGGCACGAGACCTGGCACCGCGACGCCGGCATCACCGACGCCGCGGGCATCTGCCGGATGAAGCTCGACACGCCCTTGCTCGCCGACGCCTCGCGCGCGCTCGCGGTCGAGTGGTTCGAGAAGGGCGGTCAGCCGCCGCTGCTGCTCAAGTCGAACCTCATCTCCACCGTGCATCGCCGCGCGCCGCTCGATCTCGTGCTGGTGCCGGTGCGCGAGGGCGCCAAGGTCACAGGCCTGTCGATCCATGCGGGTCTGTGGACCAGCGCCGCGCTCCATTCGACGCCCGACGAGGTGCCGGTGCTGCGCGCGCGCCTCTCGGCGCTCGAGACGAAATTCGGGTTCGACCCGCGCGGCCATACCGGCAAGGCGCTCGCGCATGCGTTGACCGGCCTGCCCCACGATCTCACCACCGCCTTCCCGCAGGAGGCGCTGGAGCAGATCGCGCTCACCGCGATGTCGGTGACCGACCGGCCGCGCTCCAAGCTGGTCCTCATCCGCAGCGCGCTTGGCCGCCATCTCTTCGCCTTCGTCTGGCTGCCGCGCGACGAGGTCTCGACCGGCCGCCGCGTCGCGATCGGCGAGATGCTGGAGCGCGCCTCGAACGCCAGCCAGATCAGCTGGTCGATCGCGCTCGAGGACGGCCCCGTGGCGCTGCTGCGCTATACGCTCGACCTGCGCGGCGAGGGGCGCATGCCAGACGCCGCCGCGCTCGATACCGAGCTCGAGCGAATGGTCCGCGGCTGGCTTCCGGCGGTCGAGAGCGCCCTCGGCGAGGGCGGCCTCGCCGCCACCCGCGCCGCACGCCTCGCGCTTCGCTATGCCCCGGCCTTCCCGCTCGGCTATCGCAACGGCAATCCGCCTGAGGAGGCGGCCCGCGACATCGTCCGCATCGCCGGACTTGCGGACAATGACGCGCGCTCGGTCCGCATCTTCGACCAGCACGACCGGCTGCGTATCAAGCTCTACCGCCTCGGCGGCCCGTTGCCGCTGTCGGACGCGGTGCCGGTGTTCGAGAATTTCGGCTTCCGCGTGATCGAGGAGGTGCCCACGGCGCTGCCCGGCGATGCCGGCGCCTATATTCATGACTTCGAGGTCGCGCTGGCCGGCGGCGGTACGCTCAAGGGCGACACCGCAACGATCGAGGACGCGATCGCCGCTGTGCTCGAAGGGCGCGCGGAGAACGACGCGTTCAACCGCCTGATCGTCGAGGCGGGCATCGCGCCGGCCTCGGTGGTGCTGTTGCGCGCCTGGTTCCGCTATCTGCGCCAGACCGGCCTCGCTTACGGCCTCGCCACGGTGGTCGAAGCGCTGCGCCGCGCGCCCGCCGTCGCCACGGCGCTGGTCGAGCGCTTCGCCGCCGCGCATGATCCCGCGCGCGCCAAGGGCAGCGCCGACGCGGTCAAGGCGGCCGACGCCGCGATCGCCGCCGGCCTCGACGCGGTCAGCGCGATCGACGACGATCGCATCCTGCGCGCCATTGCCGGCGTGATCCGCGCGACGCTGCGTACCAACGCCTTCGCCCCCGCCGCGGCCGAGGCGCTCGCCTTCAAGCTCGACAGCGCGAAGGTCCCGAACCTGCCCGCTCCGCTGCCGTGGCGCGAGATCTGGGTCTACTCGCCGCGCGTCGAGGGCATCCATCTGCGCGCCGGCCCCGTCGCCCGCGGCGGCCTGCGCTGGTCGGACCGGCGCGACGATTTCCGCACCGAGATCCTCGGCCTCATGAAGGCGCAGCGCGTCAAGAACGCGGTGATCGTGCCGACCGGCGCCAAGGGCGGTTTCTATCCCAAGCTGCTCCCGTCTCCCGCGCTCGATCGCGACGCGTGGTTCGAGGAGGGCAAGGAAAGCTACCGCATCTTCATCCGCTCGCTGCTTTCGGTCACCGACAACATCGTCTCGGGCAAGGTCATACATCCCGAACATGTCGTGATCCATGACGGCGAGGATCCCTATTTCGTCGTCGCCGCGGACAAGGGCACCGCGACCTTCTCCGACGTCGCCAACGCGATCGCGATCGACCGCGGCTTCTGGCTCGGCGACGCGTTCGCGAGCGGCGGTTCGGTCGGCTATGACCACAAGGCGATGGGCATCACCGCCAAGGGCGGCTGGGTCAGCGTCCAGCGGCACTTCCTCGAGATGGGCACCGACGTCCAGACGCAGAGCATCCGCGTCGCCGGCTGCGGCGACATGTCGGGCGACGTGTTCGGCAACGGCATGCTGCTGTCGAAGGCGATCAAGCTCGTCGCTGCGTTCGACCACCGCCACATCTTCCTCGATCCCGATCCCGACCCGGCCAGGAGCTGGGGAGAGCGCAACCGCATGTTCGCGCTCCCGCGGTCGAGCTGGGCCGACTATGACCCGGCGTTGATCTCCAAGGGCGGCGGCGTGTTCGCGCGCACCGAGAAGGTGATCAAGCTCTCGCCCCAGGTCCGCGAAGCGCTCGGCATCGAGGCCGAGGAGATCGAGCCCGGTGCGCTTATTTCCGCGATCCTCAAGGCCCCTGTCGACCTTATCTGGTTCGGCGGCATCGGCACCTATGTGAAGGCCGCCTCCGAGGCGCATGTCGAGGTCGGCGACCCCGCCAACGACCGCCTCCGCGTCAATGCCGAAGAACTGCGCGCGAAGGCCATCGGCGAGGGCGCGAACCTCGGCGTCACCCAGGCGGCGCGCATCGCCTTCTCGCTGCGCGGCGGCCGCATCAACACGGACTTCATCGACAATTCCGCCGGCGTCGACTGTTCGGACAATGAGGTGAACATCAAGATCGCCCTCAACCGCGAGGTGATCGAAGGCCGCCTCAAGATCGACGACCGCAACAAGCTGCTCGCGGCGATGACCGACGACGTCGCCCACCTGGTGCTGGAGGACAACCGCCTCCAGACGCTCGCTTTGTCCTTCCTCGAGAATGACGGCCCGGTCGCGGTGCCGAGCTTCGTGCGCGTGATCGAGATCCTCGAAGCCTCGGGCCGGCTCGACCGCTCGGTCGAGGGGCTCGGCTCGAACGAGGACTATCTGCGCCGTGCGCAGGAAGGCCGCGGCCTCACCCGGCCCGAGCTCGCCGTGCTGCTCGCCACCTCCAAGCTCGCGCTGCAGGATGCGATCGAGGAGGGCGGCCTCGGCCTCGATCCCGAGCTGGAGCCCGACCTGATCGCCGCCTTCCCGCCGGCGATGCAGAAGAAGTTCAAGACGCCGATCGACGAGCACCGCCTGCGCGGCGAGATCGTCGCGACCAAGCTCGCCAACCGCGTCGTCAATCGCCTCGGCGTGCTCCACCCGTTCGAGCTGGCCGAGGAAGAAGGCGCCTCGCTGCGCGACATCGCGGCGATGTTCGTCGTCGCCGAGCGCCTGTTCGGCCTTCCCGGCATCTGGGAAGCGATCGAAACCGCCCCGATCAGCGAGAGCGCACGCCTCGCCCTGCTCGACGAGGTCGCCGTCGCGACCCGATCGCAGATCGCCGACCTGCTCCGCATCTGCCGCCCGGGCGAAGGTCCGGGCGAGTTGATCGCACGCCTCAAGCCCGGCATCGCCGCGCTCGACCGTCAGGCGCAGAAGCTGCTCAAGGAAGAGGCGCGCGCGCAATCCGGCCGCATCGCCGCCAAGCTCGAGGGCGCCGGCGCGCCTCACGAGCTGGTCGCCAAGATCGTCCGCATCTTCGAACTCGACGGCGCGGTCGGCCTCGCCGACCTCGGCCAGCGCCGCGGCATCGACGAGACCGAGCTCACTCACGCCTTCACCCATCTCGGCCAGGAACTCGGCCTCGACTGGGCGCAGGCGGTGGCGGCGCGCATCGTCGCGGGCGATCCGTGGGAGCGGCTGCTGATCGCGGGCCTCGCGCGCGACTTCCAGCAGTTGCGCCTCGAATTCCTCGCGCGTGCCGAGGGCAAGGATCCGCGCGCCGATGTCGACGCCTGGCTCGCCGCCCACGCCCCCCGCGTCGCGCAGTTCGCCGCCCTGGTCAGCCGCGCGCGCAAGGCGCCGGCCCCCAATGCGGCGATGCTCGCCCAGATCGCAGGCCAGGCGCGGGTGCTGCTGGGGCGGTAGGCGCGCTAATCCAAGCAACCGTCACCCCGGCCTCGTGCCGGGGTCCACGGCTCCCCACACGCTGAACTCGGGCCTTGGTGCCGTCGCCTGATCCGAGGCGCCCTCGGCACAGGCTGGGGCGACAGCCTTTTTTGAGCAGGCCGCGCGGCTGCCCGCATTGTAATTGCGAATCATTCTCGCTAATCCGCGAACGACTCGCAACTGGAGCCCTTCCGCTCGATGCACGGCACCGCCGCCAAACCGGCTCCTCGCAAGAAAAGCCGGAAAGCCTTCTGGCTGAAGCAGCTGCATATGTGGCACTGGATGAGCTCGGCGATCAGCCTGATCGGGCTGCTGCTGTTCGCGATCACCGGCTTCACGCTCAACCACGCCGCCGAGATCGAGGGATCGCCGGTCACGGTGGAGAAGAAGGCGCAGCTCCCACCCCCGCTCCTCGCGACGATCAAGCCCGACGACGCACCCGACGCCAAGAAGCCGCTGCCCAAGCCGGTCGCAGACTGGGTCGAGGCAAACCTCCCCGTCGCACGCGCCACCGGCGCGGCCGAATGGTCCGCCGGCGAGATCTACCTCGCCCTTCCCCGCCCGGGCGGCGACGGCTGGGTCGCGATCGACCGCGAGACCGGCGAGGTCACCAACGAGAGCACCAGCCGCGGCTGGATCGCCTGGCTCAACGATCTCCACAAGGGCCGCAACGCCGGCACGGTGTGGAAGTGGTTCATCGACATCTTCGTCCTCGCCTGCGTGATCTTCTCGCTCACCGGCCTCGTCCTGCTCCAGCTCCATGCGCGCCACCGCCCGAGCACCTGGCCGCTGGTCGCCGCGGGCCTGATCATTCCCGCCATCCTGGCCATCTATTTCATCCACTAGGGGAACGCCGCCATGCAGCTTCGCACCACCGGATTGACCGCCACCGCGCTCGGCGCGGGCCTGCTCGCGCCCGGCATGGCCCCGAGCTCGGTAAATGCGCAGACGCTCGAGGTCACGCTCACCATCCCGCGCCTCACCGTCGCCGAATATCACCGGCCGTACGTCGCGATCTGGCTCGAGAAGGAGGGCGCCCCCGCCAAGACCCTCGCCGTCTTCTACGACGTCGACATGAAGAACAACGAGGGCACCAAGTGGCTGCGCGACATCCGCCAGTGGTGGCGCGCCTCGGGCCGCTCGATGAAGTTCCCCGCGGCCGGCGTCACCGGCGCGACCAAGGCGCCCGGCACGCACAAGCTCGCCCTCAAGCCGCAGCTCGCCCCCGGCAACTACACGCTCGTGGTCGAGGCCGCGCGCGAGGTCGGCGGCCGCGAGCTGCTCCGCCTGCCCTTCGCGCTGCCCAAGGGCGGCACCGCCCGCGCCGCCGGCAAGTCCGAGCTCGGCGCCGTCACCCTCACCGTCAAGCGCTAACAGGGAAACCGCGCCATGAAGCTCCGCACCATCCTGATCGCCGCCGCCGGCATCGCGATCGCCCTGCCCGCCGCCGTCCAGGCCCACCGCCAGTGGATGCTCCCGTCGATGACCGTCGTCTCGGGCGAGGGCGACGACGTCTGGGTCACGGTCGACGCCGCCGTCTCCAACGACCTATTCTATTTCGAGCACCAGCCGATGCGCGCCGAGATCAGCGTGCTGCTCCCCGACGGCACCCCCGGCGAGGTCAGGAACCGCGCCCAGGGCCGCTACCGCACCACATTCGACGTGCAGATCGGCAAGCGCGGAACCTACAAGATCTACTATGCCAATGACGGCGTCATGGGCAGCTACAAGCTCAACGGCGAGGAGAAGCGCATCCCGCGCGGCACCACCACCGCCACCCTCGCCTCGGTCATCCCCGCCGGCGCCACTGACATCCGCACCAGCGAGAGCAGCAACCGCAACGAGATCTTCGTCACCGCCGGCGAGCCCACCACCACCGTGTTCAGGCCCACCGGCAAGGGCATCGAGCTGGTCCCGGTCACCCACCCCAACGACCTCGTCGTCGGCGAGGACGCGACCTTCCAGTTCCTGCTCGACGGCAAGCCCGCGGCCGGCCTCCCCGTCACCGTCATCCCCGGCGGCATCCGCTATCGCGACCAGCTCCACCAGCAGGACCTCAAGACCGGCGCCGACGGCAAGGTCACGGTGAAATGGGGCGACCCGGGCATGTACTGGATCAACGTCACCACCCCTCGCCCCGCCGGTGCCGAGGAAGGCGCGCCACCCGCACCCGGCGGCCGCCGCGCCAGCTATGTGACGACGCTCGAGGTGATGGCGCCCTGACCCGCGAACCCCGCGTCATCATCCCCAACGCGATCTCGCCCGCCGCCTTCCACAGGCGGCGGGCGAACGCGCCCGTAGCGCATCTCGGCGGCGAGACGATGGGCACCACCTGGTCGGCGAAGATCGTCGCCCCGCCCGCCAATGTGCAGGCGGAGATCGAGGCGGTGCTCGCCACCATCATCGCCCAGATGAGCCATTGGGAGCCAAGCTCCCAGCTCAGCCGCATCAACGATTCC
Organism: Sphingomonas sp. MS122; assembly: GCF_049532975.1. GTDB lineage: Bacteria > Pseudomonadota > Alphaproteobacteria > Sphingomonadales > Sphingomonadaceae > Sphingomonas. Next base: position 172,810 of record NZ_CP186695.1, read on the forward strand.
CCGCCCGGCACCTGGCACCGCATCGGCCCCGAATTCGCGCAGGTGATGGGAATCGCGCTCGACATCGCGAAGCGCTCGGGCGGCGCGTTCGACCCGGCGATGGGCGTGCCGGTCAACCTCTGGGGCTTCGGCCCGCCCGGCCCCCGCATCGGCCTCCCCATCGAAGCCGAGATCGAAGCCGCCCGCGCGCTCAGCGGCTATGACGCGATCGACTTCGATCCCCTGCTCCTCCGCCTCCGCCTCACCCGCCCCGTCCGGCTCGACCTCTCCGGCATCGCCAAGGGCTATGCCGTCGACGCCGTCGCCGGCCGCCTGCGCGCGCTGGGTTGCCTCGACTTCCTCGTCGAGATCGGCGGCGAGCTGCTCGGCGAAGGCATCCAGCCCGACGGCCAGCCCTGGTGGGTCGATGTCGAGGTGCCGCCGGGAGTGGACGCTACCCCGCTGCGGATTGCGCTGCATGGGTTGGCGGTGGCGACTTCGGGGGATTATCGGCGGAACTTTGTGATAGAGGACGTCACTTATCCTCACATCCTTGATCCGCGCTTCGGTAGACCCGTCGCCAACCAAGTCGCCGGCGTCACCATTCTCCACCGCAATTGCGCCCAAGCCGACGCCTGGGCGAGCGTGCTAACAGTGCTTAGATCAGACAAAGGCTTGAAGCTGGTGGAGCGCGAGCAGCTGACTGCGCACATACTTATACGGACCGAGAAAAAGGCCGGGAACTGATGTCCCCGGCCACAAGCGGATATAATATTATCAACTTCCCCGCTCAAATCTTATGCGCGTTCATGACCGCATTTTCTGCAAGCATTGGATACCGGGAGTGTCAGATCAATGCCCCATCCAAATGATGCGCTATCAGGAGAATAGAAATAATTCGCGCCGCATCTCTCGCATTTCATGGATAGAACTGCCACAGAAAATGGCAATAGCACAGATCCAGCAATCACAATTGGTAGCAAAGTTCCGTCATTATATATTACTCCTACAGTAAATGCGGCCGGAAACGACAAGAAGAAACAAATCCTTATCGCAGAAGCAAGGACATTTCTCGCGATACTCATTCACAAGCTCCAGTCAAGTTCGGCGTTGGTCGTGTAGTATATTTTATATTGTGCGCGGCCCATCCACCTACGCGTGGACCAAGGCCACCAGCTCCACCTGAAATGGACGGTGGCCATTCCAATTCGACGGTAGCGGAAACTGGGCCCACACCGCCCGTAATAGTATTCTGATGCTCTACGCCTTCCGTACCACTACCAAGCCCCAAATTCACGCCGACGCCGCCGCCATAACCTACACCGCCACCACTAGACACACTACCACGAAGCTGAAACGTGCGGATGTCGAAACTCACACCTAGCGCGGCAGAAGCTCCAATACCTAGGTAAGCATCAGCTCCTCCGGAAATCTCAAGCGGAGGGATCGCACAAAATAGCTCACCTGCTTTATCAATTAGAGGCCCGATAATATCCTCAAGGTTTGGAGGATTGTAGGCTCCGCCGTGATCTCCAAAACCCCAGTCGCCTGGATTCCAGCCCCCGGGGTTACCGTTGTTGAACCCTGCACATTGATAAGTGTTCGCAACGATAACAATAGTCCCATCTTTATCGGTGAAGACGCCACCATGCGAACCCCAACAGATCTCATCCGTCCCCGTAGGATCGATCTTGTTGATGGGGTCAGCACTCACATAGCCATACAGGTTCAACCCATCCCCATACCCAATCGGATCGGTCTGCATGAACCGCCCGAGCGCCGGATTGTAGATGCGCGCCTTGTAGTAATAGGCCCCCAGTTCCGGCAGCCACAGCTGCCCGGTATAGCCGAACGACCCGGCATTGCCGCTCGCCGGCACGCCGTACTCGTCATAGCGGTTGGTCGCGATCGACACGCCCGTGCCGTCGCTCACCGCGACGATGCTGCCGCGCTCGTCGGCATGCAGCCAGCGCCGGTCGCTGGTGCCGCTGCCCTCGTACCACACCAGCGGCTCGTCCATCCCCGGACCATGGACATAGCGCCGCAGCACGACCCCGCTGGCATTCTGCTCGATCGCCAGATCCAGCCCGTCCCAGGCATAGCGCGTGTCGGCGCTGCCCAGCGCGCGGATCAGCCGCCCCGCCGGATCGGGATAGAGCTGGTCGATCGCCCCGCCATAGGTCATCCAGTTCTCGACATTATAGCCATAGGCGGTCGATCCGATCGCGGTGACGTTGCCGCGCCCGTCGCCATGGCTCACATTGGTGCTACCGGTCTGCGTCACCTGGTTGAGCCCGTTGATCGTGTCGGTCCGGTTGACGTTGGCGAAGCCCGGAAAGGCATAGCCGTCGTTGTCGCGCGTCCGGCTCGCGATCCCGCTCGCCGGATCATGCGTGAACGTCGCCGTCACGTCATGCGATGTGCCCGCCAGATCATGCCCGAGCGAGGCCAGCCGCGACACCACGTCATAGCCATAGCTCGTCACCGTGCCGTTGCCGCGCGTCAGGCTGGTGCGCCGGCCGAGATCGTCATAGCCGAACATCGCCAGCACGCCCGCGCCCGACGTCGCGCCATTCTCGCGGATCGCCGAGACCTCGCCCGTCACCAGATAGTCGTACTGGGCATAGAAGCCGCCGCCCGGATGCGTCACCCGCGTGCGCCGACCCGCCAGGTCGTACTGGTAGGTGAAGGTGCCCGAATTGGCGCCCGCACTGGTGTTGCGGCCCAGCGCATCGAAGCCGAACGACAGCGAATGCCCGTCGGTCTTCGACATGCCGGTCATCCGCCCGAGCAGGTCGTAGCTGTAGCTCGTGTCGGGATTGCTGCCCGGCAGATCCTTGAGCGTCAGCCGCGACAGATTGTCATAGCCGAAGACGATCTCCTGCGCATCGCGCAGCCGCTGCTTCTCGACGTTCGAGCCCGGATCGTAGAACAGCTCCTCATAGTCGCTGCTCGAGCTGGTGCCCGCGGTCGCGGGATCGGGGAAACGCGTCTTCTTGAGACGATCATGCCCGTCATATTCGTACGTGGTCTTGTTGCCCTTGCCGTCGGTGACGGTTTGGACCTGCCCATTGTCGGTGAAGGTCGCCGCCGCCTCGTCCGCCTGATCGGCCGTGCCGACCGCGCTCTCGGTGCGGTTGGCGCGGCCCGCCGCATCGTAGCTGGTCTTGACGATCCGGTCGGGACCGTTGGGGCCGGTGAGCTGTGGCGTGCACGCGTTGCTCTGCCCCGCCCATTGCGCCGGATCCATCCGTTGCGCGATGCATTCCGTCCGACCGAGCGCATCATAACTCAACTGAGCAAGCTGATATGTCGTCCCACCGGCGGTCAGCTTTTGCTCGACCGGCCGCGCATTGGCATCATAGCCCGTCTCGATCGCATGCATCGGCGCAAACGCCGCCCAATCGCCATCCGACTGGCTGTCGACGGTACCAGCTTCGGTCTTGGCCACCTGTCCCTTGGCGTTATAGGTCGTGCGCGACGCCCGGTGCTTGAGCACGCCGGCACCGTCGGGATCGGGAGCGACCACACCTACCACTTCACGCACCGCGTTGTAGCGCACCCGCGTGGTGTCGGCCGTGCCGGCAAGCGGGCCGTCGACCGTCAGCAGATTGCCCACGGGATCATAGGTCATGGCTTGCGTCGCGCTGAGGCTGCCGTCGCCTGCGCCACTTGTCACTGATGCCGCATTGAGATTGCTCCCATAGGCGATCACCGTCCTGCTTTCATTCGCCGTACCGACACAGCCGGGGGCTACACCCGCAGCACATGCGGAAACGGAGGTGAGCTGGTAGATACCCGTGGTGCTAGGTGCACCATTGGCATCGAGCCGCGCATAGGCATAGCGAACCTGCGGCCGGTCGCCGCCGGTCGTCGGCGCCGGTCCGGTTGCGGTCAGCGCGCCGCCATGCGTTGTGTCATAGGTATAGTCGGTCACCTTGCCCCGCGCATCCGTGGTGCTCGAAGGCTGGTTACAGGTGATCGCGCTGGTGCACGACACGGGATAGGTCGCGCTCGTCACAATGTCGTTGGCGCTATTCCCGGCCTTGTCGCGCCGGCGCGTCTCGGTGACGTTGCCACGCGAGTCATAGCCGAACTGAACGAAGTTCAGCTCCGGCGCGATGACCTTGCTCGGACGATTATTGGTGTCATATTCGTATTCGGTCACCTTCCCCAGCTCGTCCTGCGACCAAGTCATGCGGGACTTGGCGATGTCGAACTTGACCGTCCGGCCGGGGTTGCTTCCCTTGGTGATCGTCACCGTGCGAATGCCGGAGGTGTCCGAGAAGCCATAGGTGGTCGTCACGCCTCGGTTGGTGACTGAGCTGACCTTCCCCGAGGAATAAGCGATAGTGATATCGTCGTTCGTGCTGCCGGGAAGCCGGACGCCGGTCACATCGGCCCCCGAAATCGTGAAACGGGTCGTCCGCCCCTCGCTATCGGTGTATTCATGGGCACCACCAGCCGACGTCGAAACCGTCAGCTCCGGCCGTCCGGAAACCGAACAGGAAAAGTCCAGCGGCTGGCAGCTATCGATCAGCGCGTTGAGGCCAAGCACCTTCACGATGCGTGCCCACACAAACATGTTCTGCGGGTTGTCGCTCTCGTAGTTGAACTTGATCTGCCAGCCATTGTTGCTGGTCACAGCAGCCAAGCGCCGTCCCAGATGCACACCGCCGCGCGCATCGGTCCAGCCATCGTCATGATAGTGGAAAATCAGCTTTCTGCCCGACGGATAGGTCAGCGTCTCCATCGAAATACCCTTGGCGATGCCATAGGTATTCGGGAGATAGAGGAACGTCGCCACCGTTCCGTCCTTGCGCGTGTAGGTATATTGGGTTCCGCCGGTGCTGACAGTCAGCGTCGATCCGTTCTGCTCGACAGGCGTGAAGACGCCGCCGGACAGCGTAAACTGCTCGGAGACTGAACCGGTCGCAACAGTGTAGATGTTGCCCGAAACGGTGATCGAGCCCATCATGTTGTCGCGATATTTGTTGGCACGGATCTGCCGAGTATAGGTGAGGCCCGTCTCCGGATCTCCCACGGCCAAGCCCGGACTCATCGCCGTGAACGTGCCAGTCAGGAGATCGACTCCGTTCTCGTCGGGATACTGACGGATCGGGTAGGCAACGATGCTTGCCTCCTGGGCCCGCGCCGGAGTCGCAATTGCTCCAGCCGTAAGCACCGTCGATGCTGCCAATAGGGATTTGAGGCACGCGCGTCCGCGCGCGCCGAACCTTGGGTTCGTCGTCATTCGTTTCTCCAAACTTGAATCGTGCCGGCAAATGGGAGCGCAGTCGCTCGCCGCCCGGCTTCAGCTTCTAGCTATCACACGTATCGCGCCCGTTACGGCGCGCCGGTCACCGTCTTGTTGGTCCGGTTGTCGGCCTTGTCGTACGTGTAGTTGGCCTGGACGTTGTTGTTCACGGTGCCGCTGTGCTTCACCGCGACCAGCCGGCCCCGCGCGTCGTAGCTATAGGTGACGGTCTCGCTCGCGAGCGCCGTCGCCGCGAGCCCCGTCAGCGCGGCGATCGCAATCGCCGCGCCGGTCCTGACGTTCTTCATGTTCCCACTCCGCCATTGAGGAACATTCTAGGAACATTTGAATTCCAACATTGCAAGCACAAATATCGGCAAGCGTAATGCGCCTGCCGGATCAAGTGCTTGCACGTTGAAATGTTGGATTTCGGCTGCGACCATTCACGTCGTCATGCCGTTGTTGGATTCGCGGCGTTCACGCGCGATAGAGTAGGACGTTTGTGACTTTCCGGTATTTGAGTACCGCTCAGCTGTCGGCCCAGCGCCGCAACAGATTGTGGTAGACGCCGGTCAGCTCGATCACGCTGCGGTCGCTTCCGCCGAGCTGGCCGGTCAGCCGCTGCACGCTCTGGTCGAGATCGAACAGGATGCGCCGTGCGGCGTCGTCGCGGACCATCGACTGCAGCCAGAAGAAGCTCGCCACGCGCCGCCCCCGCGTCACCGGCGTCACGTGATGGAGGCTGGAGGAAGGATAGACCACCGCGTGCCCCGCCGGCAGCTTGACCCGCTGCACGCCATAATGGTCCTCGATCACCAGCTCCCCGCCGTCATAGGCCGCGGCATCCTCGAGGAAGATCGTGACCGACAAGTCGCTGCGGATGCGGAACTCGCTGCCGCGCTTGATCCGGATCGCATTGTCGACATGCGTGGCGAAGCTGTGCCCCTCGCCATAGCGGTTGAACAGCGGCGGGAAGACCTTGAGCGGCAGCGCCGCCGCGAAGAACAAGGGCGAACGGCCGAGGGCATCGAGGATGATGCCCCCGGCCTCGAGCGCCGCCGGGCACCCCTCCGGCAGCTGCTCGTTCTTCTTGGCCAGCGCCGACTGGTGACCGGAGGTCGCGTTGCCGTCGGCCCATTCGGCCGCATCGATGATCCCGCGCACCCGCGCCAGGGTCTCGGGATCGATCAGGTCGGGAATGGCGATCAGCATGACACCGGCCTAAAGCGATTTCGAGGCAGGTGGAACCTGCCGGCCCGGAAATCGCGACGACAAACGCGTTCGCAGGGGTGGGAGCGGGCAACGGCCCGGGGGACAGGTGGACCTCACCCGCTCCTCCCCCTTTTCAGTCGGCCGCCCTCAGAACCGGTATCCGATCGTCAGCACCGCCGCGCGGCCCTCGCCCGGCGTGGCCCAGCCATTGTTGCGGACGCGCGTATAATATTCCTCGTCGGTGAAGTTCTTGACGTTGACCTGCGCGGTCAGGTTCGGCGTGAAGTCATAGGCCAGGAAGGCGTTGTGGATCATGTAGTCCTCCGCCTTGAACAGCGTCGCCGCATTGTTGTTGAGGTAGAAGCTGCCCTGATAGGTGAAGCCGTAGCCGATCTTGAGCCCGAACGGCAGCTCATAGACGGTGAACAGGCTGCCCGAATGGGTCGGCGTCTGCACCAGCGGGTTGCCGGCCTGCGGATCGGGGATCGGCCCCGCGCCGTTGGTCGCGACGCTGCGGATCACCTCGCTGTCGAGATAGGTGTAGTTGGCGGTGATCGACCACGCCGGGGTGATCTGTCCGACCGCGCCCAGTGCGATGCCATTGACGCGCGATTCGCCGTCGAGCTGCTGCTCGGGAATCAGCGGATCGGCCGAGGGGACCTTGTAGTTGGTCCGCTCGTTGCGGAACGCTGCGGCGGTCAGCAGCAGGCGGCCGCCCATGATCTCCGCCTTTGCGCCGATCTCGTAGTTCACCGCCGTCTCGGGATCGACGTTGCAGGTCTCGGCGGTGCACGACCCGTTGACCGAGGTCTTGGAAGGCGTCTTCGAATTGCCATAGGCGACATAGAGGCTCACCGCCTCGACCGGCTTGAACACCAGGCCGGCGCGGTACGAGAACAGGTTGTCGGCATTCTCCACCGGCGTGCCCGGCGTCACCACGCCCGCGGTCGACACCGTGTCGCTCTTGTGCGTGCCCTGGTTCCGCTCGTAGCGGACGCCGAGATTGAGCTCGAGCTGCTTCGAGAAGGCGATCGTGTCGAACAGGTAGATCGCGTAATTCGTCACCTCGCCGCGCTGGCGGCCGCTTTCGACATAGTTGAGCGGACCGGTATAGACATTGCTGCCATAGACCGCGCCGGGCAGCGCGGGGCCAGGCACGACCTCGTTCGGATTGGCGATGCTGATGTAGGGCAGATGCGCCGCGGCATTGGGCGCCGCGGGATTGAATTCGACCGGGTTGCTCCCGTTCGCGGCGCGAAGCGAGTTGCCGTTGGAAAGATTGAACTGCTCCCACGCGGCCGAGAAACCCAGCACCAGCGTGTGGCGAATCCCGCCGGTGGCGAACTCGGCCGAGAGGTCGGTCTGGTTGTACATCAGCTGGTTGCGGGTGATGCGCGTGGTCCCGCGCGGTCCTGACGGCAGGTAATAGCCCGCGGGCACGGTAAGGTTGAACACCTGGCCCGCGCCGGTCCGCGTATCCAGGTCGACCACGCAGCTTCCGCCGGTCGGCGTCACGCCGCTCGCCAGGCAGTAAGTGCCCTGGGGCGGGTTCACCAGCGCATATTGCCGCACATCCTGCCAGCGCGTCAGGTTGCGGATCGAGACGTCGTCGCTGAAATCATGCTCGAAGATGATCGTCGCCTGATCGACATTGGTCTCCTGCCGGTCGACGTTGCGATAGCCGAAATAGTCGCTCGGATCGACGCCCGGCAGCGTCCCCGCATTGGTCGCGGTCTGGTAATAAGGCACGCCATATTGCGGTGTGTTGATGTCTTCCTGGTGGAAATACTTCAGCGTCAGCCGGGTCGGCCCGCCGATGCCTAGCGTCACCGAGGGGGCGACGCCCCAGCGGTCGTATTTCTCGACGGTGCGGCCGGGCACGTCATTCTTGTGCAACATCGCGTTTAGACGGAACGCGACCTTGTCGCCGGCGCGGACATTGGCGTCGAGCGTGCCGCGATAATAGTCGTCGGTTCCGATGCCGCCGGTGACGATCACCTGGTCGTGCGCCAGCGGGCTCTTGGTCACGATGTTGATCGATCCGCCGACCGAGCCGGCACCCGCGGTCACCGAGTTCGCGCCGTTCACCACCTCGAGCTGATCGAGGTTGAACGGGTCGGTGCGGCTGTACTGCGCGCTGTCGCGCACACCGTCGACGGTGATGTCGGTATTCGCCGAATAGCCGCGGAAGTTGATCGAGTCGCCATAGCCGCCGCCGCCTTCGCCCGCGCCGAAGGTGATGCCGGGGACGGTCGACAGCACGTCGCGGAGCGTCAGCAGATTCTGCTCCTCGATCGTCTTGTTGGTGATGATCGTCACGCTTTGCGGCGTGTCGCGCACCGGACGCGTCGCCTTGGGGCTTTCCTGCTCCGACTTCACTTCCTGCCCGGTGACCACGACCTCGTCGCGGCGCTCCTGATCGTCCGGGGTCGCGACCGGATCGGCCGCGTGCGCCGGCGCCGAAGCGATGAAGCCGACCGCGGCAAGCGCAAGGAAGGCAGGCGCGGCCTTGCGGCCATCGGAGGTGATACGAGTCATTGGAGCCCCTTCTGGTTTCGGGGTCAGCTATTGCGACTCGTTCTCACTGTCAACGCTGTTGCGAGTCATTTTCATCATTGTCGCAAATTTGTCGCAACGGCGAACAGCCACAGTCGGATCGCGCTCGCCAGGTTGGGCGGATCGGGCGCGCCGATCCGCAGGTGATCGATCTCAGCGACGAGCGCATTGAGCGGCAGATCCCGCGCACGCGCGGCATCCTCCAGCGCCGTCCAGAACGCCGGCTCCAGGCTTATCGAGGTGGGATGCCCGGCAATGGTGATCGATCGCTTGACCGGGCCGTGGAATCCGTCCGGCGGCGCCTCGATCATGCCCGCTCCGTCACGCTTCGATGTCGAACAGCGCCGCGAGCTGCTCGATCATCGTGCCGGCGAGCTGGTCGACGTCCATGATCGTCACCGCGCGGCTGTAATAGCGAGTCACGTCGTGCCCGATGCCGATCGCGACCAGCCCGACCGGCGAGCGCTGCTCGATCCACCCGATCACCTGCCGCAAATGCCGCTCCAGATAGGCGCCGCTATTGACCGACAGCGTCGAATCGTCGACCGGCGCGCCGTCGCTGATCACCATCAGGATCTTGCGGTCCTCCTGCCGCGCGATCAGCCGCTGATGCGCCCAGAGCAGCGCCTCGCCGTCGATATTCTCCTTGAGCAGCCCTTCGCGCATCATCAGCCCGAGCGACTTCTTCGCGCGGCGCCAGGGCTCGTCGGCTTGTTTGTAGACGATGTGGCGCATGTCGTTGAGCCGGCCCGGCTGCGGCGGCCGGCCCTCGGCGAGCCATTTCTCGCGGCTCTGCCCGCCCTTCCAGGCGCGCGTGGTGAAGCCGAGGATCTCGGTCTTCACGCCCACCCGCTCGAGCGTGCGCGCGAGGATGTCGGCGCTGATCGCCGCGATCGAGATCGGCCGCCCGCGCATCGATCCCGAATTGTCGATCAGCAGCGTGACGACGGTGTCGCGGAACTTGGCGTCCTTCTCGACCTTGTACGACAGCGACTGCATCGGATTGACCACCACGCGCGCCAGCCGCGCCGCGTCGAGCAACCCTTCCTCCTGGTCGAAGTCCCACGAGCGTGCCTGCTGCGCCATCAGCCGCCGCTGCAGCCGGTTGGCGAGCTTGGTCACCACGCCCTGGAGGTGCACGAGCTGCTGGTCGAGATAGGCGCGCAGCCGCTCCAGCTCCTCTTCGTCGCACAGCTCGGTCGCGGCGATGACCTCGTCAAACTGGGTGGTGAAGCTCTTATAGTCGAACTGCGGGGGCAGATCGGACCAGGGGCGGTTGGGGCGGACGGGCATCATCCCCTCCTCGCCTTCATCGCCAGGCTCGCCGTCGGTGTCGTCGAACTCGCCCTGCTCCTGATCGCTCTCCTGGCCGTCCTCGGTCTCGGCCTCGCGCTGCTCGCCGCGCGCTTCGACCTCGCCCTCGCCGGTATCGCTCTCCTGCTCGCCGTTCTCGCCTTCGTCCTGGTCCTGCTCGTCCGTGCCTTCGTCCTCGCCGCCGCCTTCGTCGGCCTCGTCGGGGAGCAGTTCGCCCTCGGTCAGCTCGAGATCCTCGAGCAGATTGCCGACGAGCTTGGCGAACGCGGCCTGGTCGTCGATCGCCAGCGCCAGCGCATCGAGATCGGCGCCGCCCTTGTCCTCGATCCAGTCGCGCACCAGCGCCAGCCCCAGCGCCGCCTCGGCCGGCGCCTCGCGCCCGGTCAGCCGCTCGCGCACCATCAGCTGGATCGCGGTCGAGAGCGGCACCTCGTCCCGCGTCCGCGCGCGGCTGATCGGGTCGGAGCGCATCCGCATCTCGAGCGCGCGGTCGAGATTCTCGGCGATCCCGGCATAGCCGCGCGACCCCAGCGCTTCCACGCGGGCCGTCTCCACCGCATCGAACACGGCGCGCGCCACCACTTCCTTGGGTGCGCCCTTCAGGTGCATCGCACCGTCGTGCAGCCGCATGCGCAGTGCAAAGCCGTCGGCGAAGCCCCGCGCCTCGGCCACCTGCTCAGGCGGCAGGTTGCGGCCCGGCATCGGCACCTTGATGTGGCGTCCCGACTGCGCCGGCGCATCGGCGGTGAAGGCCAGCTCGATCTCCGGCTCGTGCGCGAGCGCGCGCGAGACTCCCGTAAGGACGGATCGGAACTGGTCGAGGGGAGAGTCGCTGGCCATGGGCGATACCCCCTATCAAAGGGCGAGCCAGTCCAAAAGGCATCGCCTGCCCGAATTGCCCGTTGCGCTCGCCCAGTTATCTCAATAATCAGACAAATGACCCACATATGACGACTGAAAATCTAGGGGAGATGGAGATGGGGTATCGATCCGGCCTTGCCGCGCTGCTGCTGGCGGGGCTCGTTATTTGTCCAACTATTCCGGCATCCGCGCAGCAGACGGCATCGTCGCCCGGCGCCACTGCGACGCTGCGCGCCGACAAGCCCGGCGCCAAGATCGACCGCCGCATCTTCAGCCAGTTCGCCGAGCATCTCGGCACCGGCATCTATGGCGGCGTGTGGGTCGGCCCGAAGTCGAAGATCCCCAACACCCGCGGCTATCGCAACGACGTCGTCGCCGCGCTCAAGGACCTGCGCGTGCCGGTGGTGCGCTGGCCCGGCGGCTGTTTCGCCGACGAATATCACTGGCGCGAGGGGATCGGCCCGCGCGGCCAGCGCCCGGTCAAGGTCAACACGCACTGGGGCGGCGTGACCGAAGACAATGCCTTCGGCACCCACGAATTCATGGACTTCGCCGAACTGATCGGCGCCGAGGCCTATGTCTCGGGCAATGTCGGCAACGGCACGCCCCAGGAAATGGCCGAGTGGGTCGAATATATGACCGCGCCGGCGGGCACGCTCGCCGACCTGCGGGCCAAGAACGGCCGCAAGGCGCCGTGGAAGCTCCCCTATTTCGGCATCGGCAACGAGCTATGGGGCTGCGGCGGCAGCATGCGTCCGGAATATGCCGCGGACCTCACGCGGCGCTATGGCGAGTTCATCAAGGCGCCGCAGGACAACCGCCCCGCCAAGATCGCGAGCGGCGCCAACTCGTTCGACTATAACTGGACCGAGGTGATGATGCGCGAGGCCGGGCGCAAGTTCGACGGCATCGGCGTCCATTACTACACCGTCCCCGGCACCTGGCAGAAGAAGGGCTCGGCGACCCAGTTCGACGAGGAGGAATATGCCCGCACCCTCCACAAGACGCTGCAGATGGAGGAGCTGGTCACCAAGCATTCGGCGATCATGGACAAATATGATCCGCAGAAGCGCGTGAACCTGGCGGTCGACGAATGGGGCACCTGGTACGATGTCGAGCCCGGCACCAATCCCGGCTTCCTCTACCAGCAGAACACGATGCGCGACGCGATCGTGGCCGCGCTCAACATCAACATCTTCACCCGGCACGCCGATCGCGTGCGGATGAGCAACATCGCCCAGATGGTCAACGTGCTCCAGGCGATGATCCTGACCGACGGGTCGAAGATGGTGCTGACGCCGACCTACCACGTCTTCCACATGTACCGGCCGTTCCAGGACGCGGTCTTCCTGCCGATGGAGGTCAAGACCAGCTGGTATCACAAGGACCAGTGGGCGCTGCCCGCGGTCAGCGCGACCGCGGCGCGGGGCACCGACGGCAAGGTCCATGTCGCGCTCGTCAACACCGACCCCAACCGCCCAGCGAGCGTGACCAGCGCGATCCAGGGCCTCGCCGCGACGCGCGCGAGCGGCCTCGTCCTGACCGCGCCGCAAGTGACGGCGCACAACAGCTTCGACGCGCCCGACCGTGTCCGCCCGCAGCCGTTCGACGGCGCGCGGGTCGATCAGGCCGGACTGTCGGTCACGCTGCCGCCGGCATCGGTGGTGGTGCTGACGCTCGAATAGCGGCCAGCGGGGAAGGCGTCAGTTCGCCTTCCCCACCACGCTCTCGGGCAGGTCCTTGCCGAACACGCGCTGGTAGTATTCCGCGACCAGCGCGCGCTCCGCCTCGTCGCACTTGTTGAGGAACGACAGGCGGAAGGCGAAGCCGGGATCCTTGAAGATCTCGGTGTTCTGCGCCCAGGTGATCACCGTGCGCGGGCTCATCACGGTCGAGATGTCGCCGTTGATGAAGCCGCGGCGCGTCAGGTCGGCGACGCGCACCATGTTCTCGACCAGCTCCTTGCCGCCCGGCTTGTCATATTCGCCCGACTTGGCGAGCACGATCTGCGCCTCGGTCGCGGCGGGCAGATAGTTGAGCGTCACCACGATGTTCCAGCGGTCCATCTGGCCCTGGTTGATCTGCTGCGTGCCGTGATAGAGCCCGCTCGTGTCGCCCAGGCCCACCGTGTTGGCAGTCGAGAACAGCCGGAACCACGGGTTCGGCCGGATCACGCGGTTCTGGTCGAGCAGGGTGAGCTTGCCCTCGGTCTCGAGCACACGCTGGATCACGAACATCACGTCGGGGCGGCCGGCGTCATATTCGTCGAAGACGAGCGCCGTCGGCGTCTGCAGCGCCCAGGGCAGCAGCCCCTCGCGGAACTCGGTCACCTGCTGTCCGTCCTTGAGCACGATCGCGTCGCGCCCGATCAGGTCGATGCGGCTGATATGCGCGTCGAGGTTGATGCGGATGCACGGCCAGTTCAATCGCGCCGCCACCTGCTCGATGTGCGACGACTTGCCGGTGCCGTGATAGCCCTGGATCATCACGCGGCGGTTGTGCGCGAAGCCCGCCAGGATCGCGAGCGTCGTGTCCGGATCGAACACATAGGCCGGATCGAGATCGGGTACGCGCTCGTCCGCCTCGCTGAACGCCGGCACCTCCATGTCGATATCGATCCCGAACAGGTCGCGCACGGCCACCTGCTTGTCGGGGGCTTCGAGGATCGTGGTTTCCCGGCTGTCGGGCTGGGTGTTCGGGATGTCGGTCATGGACAGGCTTTCGTGCGTGGTCGCGGCATCCCTAGGAGCGGCGCGCGAGTCCTGCAATGGTGCAGTGCGGCGTTCAGGCCAGCTTGGGCGGCAGCGCGAACAGGTCGATGAACCGCTTCGCCAGCTCACGGTTCCCACCCAGGCGCAGCCTGCCCTCCGCCTCCGACTCCTCGAACGGCCACTTGCCGTAGACGAGGCTGACGAACCGCGTCGGATCGGTCTCGAACACCACGTCGGCATCGTCGGCCTCGCCGGGCTCGATCGCCAGCTCGGCCTTGTCGAGGCGACCGGTGAACGATGCGGTCGGGAAGCGAAAGACCAGAGTCATGCGCAGGTCCGGCCGCTCGGGGTTGATCATCGTGCGCAGCGACAGCATCGCCGACACCGGCGAGAGCGGCAGCGTCGGGTCGTGCTGCGGCGAGCGCGTCGCCCAGCGGCCCATCGTCTGGAAGATCGGCTCGCTCTCATAGCCCCAGGGCGTCAGCTCATAGACCTGCACATTCGCCGGGGGCGGCAGCTTGCGCCGCGTCAGGATGCCGGCGCGCTCGAGGCTCTCGAGCCGTTGGGTCAGCACGTTGGCGCTGATCCCGGTCAGATCCGCCTTGAGCTCGCCGAAGCGTCGCGGGCCCAGCATCAGCTCGCGCACGATCAGCATCGACCAGCGCTCGCCCAGGAATTCCAGCGCCAGCGCGGTGCCGCACGCATCGTCATACCAGCGCTTTTCCGCCACTTTCGCCTCTTGAGTCATTTTTTCTAACTTCATGGTTGCTTTTTATAACTGAGTCGCGCATCAAGATCAAGCAAGCGATTCGCGGCCGCCCCCCAATCGACGAATGGGCCGCCCCCGAATGGAGATGTCCGATGCGCAACCTGTTCCGCGAGTATCTGCCGGTCGTCCAGAGCGTCGCCATCGGCGTCGCCGCCTTCTGCCTCACCACGGTGGCGATGCTCGGCCACGGCGCGCTCAACAGCACCGGGCCGTTCGCCTGACCGCATCGGCGAGGCGTTCGTCGAAAAATATTGGCGGGACCTGCCCGCCCAGTCCGACAAGTTTTCAGGGACTGGATTTCAAGGAGAGAGACGATGACCAAGCTCATGACCTGTATCTGGTACAATCATACCGCCGAAGAAGCCGCGAACTTCTACGCGTCGGTACTGCCCGACAGCCGCGTCACCGGGGTACAGAGGACCCCGACCGACACCCCCTCGCAAAAGGCGGGCGAGGTGATCACCGTCGAGTTCGAGATCGCGGGGCACAAGTTCATCGGCCTCAACGGCGGCCCGATCTTCCCGCAGACCGAAGCGGTCAGCTTCATGATCATGACCGACGATCAGGAAGAGACCGACCGGCTGTGGAACGCGATCGTCGACAATGGCGGCCAGGAAAGCGCCTGCGGCTGGTGCAAGGACAAATGGGGCGTCAGCTGGCAGATCACGCCGAAGCGGCTGATGCAGCTGATCTGGGAGAATGCCGATCCCGCCGCCAGCAAGCGCGCGATGGATGCGATGATGACGATGCGCAAGATCGACATCGCCGCCGTCGAGGCCGCGGCGGCGGGCGAGACCGTCGCCGCCTGAACGCGACGCTCCAGCGAGGA
Organism: Sphingomonas sp. MS122; assembly: GCF_049532975.1. Classification (GTDB taxonomy): domain Bacteria; phylum Pseudomonadota; class Alphaproteobacteria; order Sphingomonadales; family Sphingomonadaceae; genus Sphingomonas. Next base: position 188,298 of record NZ_CP186695.1, read on the forward strand.
GAATGATCATGACCGTGGAGATCACCGGTTTCGACTGGGTGCCTGATTTCGCCAAGGGCTTCGTGCGCGACCTGCGCCCGCGCTGGGCGTGTGCGGAGATCGGGCTGCCCTATTCGATGCGGCTGCTCAACGCCGCCGGTCCGCGTCCGGAGGCCTATTTCCAGGAGCAGCCCTGGGGCCAGGTGCCGGCGCTCGTCGACCCGGGCGAGGGCGTGCGGATCTTCGAGAGCGGCGCGATCCTGCTCCATCTCGGCGAGAAGGACGAACGGCTGCTGCCGCGCGATCCCCAGGCGCGCGCCACCGCGATCAGCTGGCTGTTCGCCGCCTATAACAGCGTCGAGCCGCACATGTTCGAGCTGTCGAACGTCGAGATCTTCGCCGCCGGCGAGCAATGGGCCGAGCTGCGCCGTCCAAGCCTGATGGCGGAGGCCGGCAAGCGCTTCGATCGGCTCGCCGACGCGATGGCGGGGCGCGAATGGCTCGCCGGAACGTTCAGCATCGCGGATATCGCGATGGCCAGCGTGTTGCGCCTCGCCGAAGGCAGTGGTCTGATCGAGGACCGGCCGGTGCTGATGGACTATCTTCAGCGCGCCATCGCCCGGCCCGCGTTCAAGGCCGCCCTCGCCGCGCAGCTCGCCGATTTCAAGCCGGCCCCCGCCGCCGCGGCCTGAGCCACATACCAAAGGAGAGAGACGATGACTTACGTCGAAGGATTCCTCACCCCCGTCCCCACCGCCAACAAGGATGCCTACAAGAAGCACGCCGAGGGCGCCATCGAGCTGTTCCGCGGCCTGGGCGCGACGCGCTTCGTCGAAGCCTGGGGCGACGACGTGCCCGACGGCAAGGTCAACGACCTCAAGAAGTCGGTCGATCTCAAGGACGACGAGACCGTGCTGTTCAGCTGGCTCGAATATCCCGACAAGGCGACGCGCGACGCCGCCAACGAGAAGATGATGAACGACCCCAACTCGGCGGAGATGATGAAGGACATGCCGTTCGACGGCAGCCGCATGATCTTCGCCGGCTTCGAGCCGATCGTCGACGAGGGCTCCTCGGAAGGCGCCACCTATCTCGACGGCTATGTGCTGCCGGTGCCCAAGGCGAACAAGGAAGCCTATCGCGAGCTCGCGCAGAAGATGACCGATGTCTTCAAGGAGTTCGGCGCATTGCGCGTGGTCGAGGCGTGGGGCGAGGACACGCCCGACGGCACCAAGACCGACTATAACCGCGCGACGCTCAAGAAGGACGACGAGGCGGTGGTCTACAGCTGGATCGAGTGGCCCGACAAGGCGACCCGCGACGCCGGCTGGGAGAAGATGATGAAGGACGAGCGGATGCAGCGCCAGGAGCAGCCGCCGTTCGACGGCCAGCGGATGATGTGGGGCGGCTTCGCGCCGATCCTCGACACCGCGAACTAAATCCCCTGCCGCCCGCAGCGGTGGAAGCAGGCGCCGGGCCGCCCCCTCCCGCGCGCCGCCGGCTCCCGCTGCGGGCGGTTTTCCATGCCTGCAGGAGAATATCGATGGCCAACCCGCACGGAAGCTGGATCTGGTACGAGCTGCTCACGACCGACCCCAACGCCGCGATCGATTTCTACCGCCAGATCGTCGGCTGGACCCCCAGCAAATTCCCCGGCGGCGCCGTCGATTACAACATCATGTCGGTCGGCGAGGATGGCGTTTGCGGGATCATGAAGAATCCCGCGCCGACCGCTCCCGCCTGGCTGGGCTATATCGGCGTCGACGATGTCGATGCGACCGTCGCCAGGATCGAGCAGCTCGGCGGCAAGATCCACATGCCGCCCACCGACCTCGAGGGCGTGGGCCGCATGGCGATGGTCGAGGACCCGCAGGGCGCGCATTTCTACGTCATGCGCGGCAGCTCGCCCGATGCGGGCACGGCCTATGGCCGGACCGAGCTCGGCAAGGCGAGCTGGAACGAGCTCCAGACCACCGACGATGCCGCGGCGCTCGCCTTCTATTCGGAGCTGTTCGGGTGGAAGAAGGAGGGCGCGATGCCGATGCCGTGGGGCGAGTACAGCTTCCTCACCCCTTCCGGCAAGGAAGAGGTCTGGGGCGCGATGATGCCGCGCGAGAAGGCGGAGCACCCGGTCGCCTGGAATTTCTACTTCCGCGTCCCCGACATCGAGGCCGCGTTCGCCAAGGTGAAGGAACTCGGCGGCAACCCGGTGATGGACCCGATGGAGGTCCCCGGCGGCGAGCGCGTGTTCTTCGCCACCGATCCGCAAGGCGCCGCCTTCGGCCTGGTCGCGCCGAAGTAGGGCAATCGCGGTTAAGAGTGCTCCGTCTCCACCACCGGCCGTCACCCGGCTTGCGCCGGGGCCGCCGGGAGGCGAGCGTCGGACAAGAGGCTCTTGTCCAGCCGGTGAGGCTGGGTGGACCCCGGCACAAGGCCGGGGTGACGATCGAAATTCAACTACGTCACCACCCCGCCCTCCCCCACCTTGACAGGATCTCCTATTATGATACTAGGAGATTAGATGCGCGAAGCGGACTCCGTCCCCGCCTCACTCGCCGGACACCCGGTCTGGCAACGGCTTTCCAGTTACGAATTCGGCCCCTCCGACGCCGCGCTTCCCTTTGCGGCACGTCTCGCGCGCGACAACGGCTGGAGCGCGGCGAAGGCGGCGCGCGTGGTCGAGGAATATCGCCGCTTCGCCTTCCTCGCCGTCACCGGTGAGGGGCAGGTCACCCCCTCCGACGCGGTCGACCAGGCCTGGCACCTCCATCTCACTTACACGCGCGACTATTGGGAGCGCTTCTGTCCCGAGGTGCTCGGCCGTCCGCTCCACCACGGCCCCACCGCCGGCGGTGCCGAGGAGGCATAACCGCTTCTATCGCCAATATGCCGACACGCTGGCCCGCTACGAGGCCGCATTCGGCATGGCGCCCCCTTCCGACATCTGGCCATCGGCCGCGCAGCGGCTGAGCGACGATCCCCGTGCGCGGCGGGTGCATCCGCGCGACGCGTTCATCCTTTCGCGCCCGCAGGCCGCGCTGCTCCTGCTGGCGTTCATCGGGCTGATCGCGCTCGCGCTTTATCCGTGGGTTCAGTGATAATGCTGAACCTCGGCACCGGCCCGCTCCCCCTCCCGGTCACGCAACGGCAGCATGATATGGGTGGCCGGGAGGGGGAGCGGGCCGGTGCCGCAACCGGTTCGGCTTTGCCGAACCAACCAAGGGAATGACCTCTTATGTCTCTCGGCCCCTTTGACTGGACCGGCGGACCCTTTCTTACCCTCTATATCGTCCTGCTGGCGATCGTCGTGATCGCAGGCATCGTCATCCCGATCCGGATGCTGCCCGAGGGCCGCAGCCAGAAGGTGCGCGATCCCGACCAGCTCGCCTATCTCGCCGGCGGCCGCACACGCTTCGCCGACGGGATCATCGCCCGCCTGCTCGCCGGACGGGCGCTCGCGATGAACGGCAGGAACAAGCTGGACGTGCTGCTGCGCAACGGCGCCACGACCGCGGAAAACAGCGTCCTCGCCCTCTCCCCGCCGCTCGACTGGTCGCGGATCGAGCGCACGCTGCGGCCCGCCGCCGACACGCTTCTCGAAAAGCTCCGGAATGCCGGGCTCATGCTCACCCGCGGCGAGCGCGCCAACCTGCGCTACTGGGCGCTGCTGCCCTATCTCACCCTGCTGATGTTCGGCGCGACCAAATGGGTGATCGGCGACGCGCGCGAGCGGCCGGTGGGCTATCTCACCATCCTGCTGATCGTCACCGCGGTCCTCGCGCTGATCCGCGCGGTCTCGATCCCCAAGCTCACTCGCGCCGGGCGCGAGGCGCTGAGCGAGGCGCGCAAGGACGCGGACCGCATCCGCCGCGCCCCGCTCACCCCTGAAGTGGGGCTGGCGGTCGCGCTGTTCGGCACCGGCGTGCTGGCCGGCTCGGAGCTCGACGCCTTCCACAAGATGCGCGCGGCGAGCGGCGACGGCGGCTCCTCGGGCGGCGGAGATGGCGGCGGCGACGGCGGTGGTTGCGGCGGGGGCGGGTGCGGCGGCTGCGGAAGCTAGGCGTCTCGAAGGCAGGTTAGCTTAGTTCCTCCCCCGCCGGGGGAGGAATGATTCAGAATCGAACGCCCTCACGCAAACGCGGGCGACGCCTTGAGCTGCTGATAGGCCTCGATCACCTGCTGCAACGCGCCCTCGTGGCTGCGGTCGCCGCCATTGCGGTCCGGATGATATTTGCGCACCAGCTCCGAATAGCGCCGGCGCAGCGCCATCCGGTCCGCATCGACCTCGAGCGCCAGCGTCCGCAGCGCCTCGCGGTCCTTGCCTGACAGCGGCTTGCCGTCCTTGCGCTCGGCCGGCATCGCCTGGCGCCAGCGCGCGCCGATCGCGTCGAGCGGATCGCTGAAATCGGCCCAGCGCGGCGGCCGGTCCGCCCCGCCGGTCGCGTTGAACGCCCGCGTCTCGCGCTCCCAGCCGGCAAAGGGCCGCTGCGCCGCATGAATCTCGTCGGGACTCATGCCCGAGAAGAAATTGTAGCCGGCATTGAACGCGCGAACATGGTCGAGGCACAGCCAGCGATATTCGGGCGGATGGTCGCTCGGACGCCGGTCGCCAAGCAGCGGCGCGCGGAACTCGCCCGGCTGCGCGCAACCCGGCTCCGCACACAGCCGTCCTGGCGCCTCCACACGGCCGTGGAAGCGGGAATTGGGACGGTCCTTGCGCGGTTGATGAGACACTCGAACTCCGGCGGGTAAACCGCCTATATAGGCGCGATGACTCATCCCGCCACCGGCCCCGTCGCCCAGCAAATCACCGCCCGCCTCACCGAGGCGCTCGCCCCGTCGAAGCTCGACGTGATCAACGACAGCGCCAAGCATCGCGGCCATATGGGCGACGACGGCAGCGGCGAATCGCACTTCACCGTGGTGATCGAGAGCGCCGCCTTTACCGGCAAGTCGCGCCTCGAGCGCCAGCGCCTCGTCAACCGCGCGCTCGGCGACCTGATGACCGAGCGAGTCCACGCCATGGCGATCCGCGCCACTGCCCCGGGGGAAGCATGACCGACGATCTCTTCATCCACACGATCACGCCGACCACGCACGATCTCGGCGGGTTCAAGGTCTATCGCACCCTGCCCTCGCGCCCGCGCACGATGGTCGGCCCGTTCATCTTCTTCGACCAGATGGGCCCGGCGCATCTCGACGCCGGCACCGGCATCGACGTGCGCCCGCACCCGCACATCAACCTCGCCACGGTCACCTATCTCTTCGGCGGCGCGATCGACCATCGCGACAGCCTCGGCACCTTCGCCACGATCGAGCCCGGCGCGGTCAATCTGATGACCGCCGGCAACGGCATCGTCCATTCGGAGCGCTCGCCCCAGTCCGAGCGCGACGCCGGCCCCGAGCTCTCCGGCATCCAGACCTGGCTCGCCCTGCCCGAGCGCGTCGAGGAGATGGACCCGGCGTTCGAGCATGTCGCCGCCGCCGACCTCCCGGTCGTCGATGCCGGCGGCGCCCGCGCCCGCGTCATCATGGGCTCGCTGTGGGGCGCCAGCGCGCCGACCACCACCTATGCCGGCACGATCTACGCCGATATCGAGCTGTCCCCGAACGGCAGCGTCCCGATCGATGCCGAAGCCGACGAGCGCGCGGTCTATCTCGCCATGGGCGAGGCCTCGCTCGACGGCTGGGCGCTCGAGCCGCAGACGCTCTACGTGCTGCGCCCCGGCACCGCGGCGACGCTGCGTTCGACCAAGGGCGGCCGCGTGATGCTGTGCGGCGGCGAGGCCTTCGTCACCCCGCGCCACGTCTGGTGGAACTTCGTCTCGTCGGACCGCGACCGCATCAACCAGGCCAAGGAGGACTGGAAGGCCGGCCTGTTCCCCAAGGTCCCGGGCGACGACAAGGAATTCATCCCCATCCCCGAAGTGCCCAAGACGGTCAGCTACCCCTGAAGGCTTGATCCCGCGCCCGCGCGCCGCCATACCTCATCTTCGAAAATAGGGAGAGGTTATGGCGGACTTCGAGCTTCAGCGCATCGCACTGCCCACCGGAGTCGAGCTCGACGTCGCGACCGCCGGCGACCCCGCCGCGCCCGCGATCATCCTGCTCCACGGCTTCCCCGAATCGCACCGCACCTGGCGCCACCAGATCCCCGCGCTCGCGCGGACCCATTTCGTCATCGCGCCTGACCAGCGCGGCTTCGCCCGTTCGTCCAAGCCTGAGGGCGTCGAGAACTACGCGCCTGACAAGACCGTCGCCGACCTGCTCGCGCTCGCCGGTCATTTCGGCAAGGACCGCTTCGTCCTGGCCGGCCATGACTGGGGCGGCGCGATCGCATGGATGGCCGCGCTCCAGCATCCGGACCGGGTCGAGCGCCTCATCATCGTCAACGCCCCCCACCCCTTCGTCTTCCAGAAGTCGCTGTTCGACGACCTGGAGCAGCGCGCCGCCAGCCAATATATCCGCCTGTTCCGCAACCCCGGCCTCGACGCGCAGATCGCGGCGATGGGCCTCGGCACCTTCTTCGACACGACCTTCACCAAACACGCCGACCCCGCGCTGCTCGCCCCCGAGCGCGACGCCTATCTCGAGGAATGGGGCCAGCCCGGCGCGATGACCGCGATGCTCAACTGGTACCGCGCCAGCGCCATCGTGGTGCCGGCGATGGACGAGACCCCGGAACGCCCCGCCTTCCTCGACGGCCCCTTCCCGCCCATCACTCGGCCGACGCTGGTGATCTGGGGCATGGGCGACAAGGCGCTGCTCCCGGTCCAGCTCGACGGCCTCGACGCGCTCGTCCCCGACCTCAAGGTCGTCAAGGTCGAGGCCGGCCACTTCGTCCCGTGGGAGAAGCCCGAAGCCGTCACCAGCGCGATCCGCGACTGGCTCGCCTAGCGGCCCAGACTAACGGCTCCGGCGCATCCCCGGCGTCTTCCTGACCGCCGGGTCGGCGAGCAGCCGCGCATAGTCTTCGCTCTCCATCGCCACCAGCGCGATGCGCTCCTCGCCGTCATGGTGGATGCCCCAGCCGAACAGCTTGACCAGCGGCGAGGCACGCAGGCACGCCTGCGGCTTGGCGAAGAAGCTCTCCCGGTCCTTGTCCCCGCCTCGCGCGAGATGCGCGGCATGGAGCAGGTCGTCGCTGGTCATCGCATAGGGCCGCCCATCGAGCAGCGCATGCTGCGCGCCCGCCACTGATCCCGGCTTCTCCGGAATCGTGCCGATGCGCACCGGGCAGTCGGACGAAACCGTCACCAGCGTGTCGCGATAATTGGTCGTCTTCATGCCAGCCACTCCGCCCAGGCGCCATGCGGATGCGCCTTGCCCAGCAAGCGCGGCTCGCCCCCGCCTGGCCAGTAGCGCACCACCAGTTCGTGCTGCAGCGTTTCGCGGTTGGCCTCGAGCATGATCCACGCCAGCGGCCGTTCCGCGCTCGCCCATGCCCCCGCTTCCTCCATCGCCGCGGTGATCCGCGCCCGCCGCGCGTCGCCCAGATACTGCCAGACGATCGAGTGCATCAGCACCCGCGTCGTCCCTTCCGCCTGTGGCCGGGCCAGCGCCGCCTCCACGAATTCCGCCGCATCGGCCCGCACCAGATCGGGCTTCCTCTCCGCCGCCGACCGCGCCGCGAAGTCCAGCCGCGCGAAGCGCTCCTCATGCTCGCGCCAGACGAAGGCGCGCAGCCGCAGCAGCTGCGCCGGATCGGTCAGGTCGACCGGCGCGACGTCGCAGCCGCGGATCGCCTCGAACCCCCAGCCCGGCGGCACGTCCGGCGGCGGCGGGCCCCGCCATTCGGGTGCGATCCGCATCCCCGAGTGGACCGGCCCCACGCCTACGCCGCCGAGTTCGTAGCGATAGCGGTCGATCATCAGGTTGATCCCCGCGCTCGATCCGATCTCGTTGCATTCCCAGCGCGACGGCAGCCCCTGCCCCGCCAGCCACAGCATTGCGGCGACATAGCCCCAGGACCGTCCCGCCTCGTTGGTCTGCGGCGGCCCGTCGAGCCAGGGGAGCAACGCCGCGTCGTGCCGCGCGATCGCCTCGCCCACCAGCCGCTCGGCGTCGGCCAGCGCTTCCGGCTCCCCGGCATAGAGCGGCGCCAAAGCCGGCTCCGCCCCGGTCAGGTTGAGCGCGTGCAACCCAGCAGCCGCGCGCAGCGGCAAGGCGTCGGCCATCGGCACCCCCTGCCATTCGCGGATCGCCTTCAGGAACGCGCCCGGACCGTCGATATTCGCCAGGATCGCCTCGACCACCCGCATCGTGATCGTCCCCCCGTTCGCCCGGCAATAGGCGACCTGGTTGGCGAACGCCGCCCGCACATCGTTCGAAGTCATCCAGTCCCGCATCGGCGAATCTCCCGCCCGCTTGTTGCGCCCGGCCCACCCCCCAAGTAAAGGCGCGCCACCATGTCGGAGCCGATCATCCTCGCCGTGCCCAAGGGACGCATCCTCGAAGAGGCGCTTCCCCTGCTCGCGCATGCCGGGATCATCCCCGAGCCGGCCTTCGCCGACGAGGGCAGCCGGGCGCTCAGGTTCAAGACCAACCGCCCCGACATCGACCTGATCCGCGTTCGCGCGTTCGACGTCGCGACCTTCGTCGCGCACGGCGCCGCGCAGCTCGGCATCGTCGGCTCGGACGTGCTCGCCGAGTTCGCCTATTCGGAACTCTACGCCCCGGTCGATCTCGGTATCGGCCATTGCCGCCTGTCGGTCGCCGAGCCCGCCGCGCTCGCCGCCACCGACGATCCGCGCGGCTGGAGCCATGTCCGCGTCGCGACCAAATATCCCTCGCTCACGCGCCGCCATTTCGAGGCGCGCGGCGTGCAGGCCGAGTGCATCAAGCTGAACGGCGCGATGGAGCTGGCGCCGCTGCTCGCGCTCGCCCCGCGCATCGTCGACCTCGTCTCCTCGGGGCGCACGCTCAAGGAGAACGGGCTGGTCGAGGTCGAGACGATCATGGAGGTATCGAGCCGCCTCGTCGCCAACCGCGCCGCGTTCAAGACCCGGCCCGAGATCGTGCCACTGGTCGATGCCTTCCGCCGCGCGGTCGAGCGCGAGGCCCAAGCCCCCGCAGGGACTAAAGCGTGATCAAGCTCTCCACCTCCGAGCCCGGCTTCGCGCAGGCGTTCCGCGACCTCGTCGAAGCTCGGCGCGAGGCCGACGCCGATGTCGCGCGCGACGTGCGCACGATCGTCGCCAGCGTCCGCGACGAAGGCGATGCCGCGCTCCACGCCTTCACCAGGAAGTTCGACCGCCACGACCTCAACGACACCGGCTGGCGGATCGAGAAGGCCGATTGCGCCGCCGCGCTCGACGCGCTCGAGCCCAGGCTGCGCGACGCGCTCCAGCTCGCCGCCGACCGCATCGCCGCCTATCACGAAAAGCAGAAGCCGGCCGACAGCGACACCACCGACGATGCGGGCGTGCGCACCGGCGCGCGCTGGCAGGCGGTCGAGGCCGCGGGCATCTATGTCCCCGGCGGCCGCGCGGCCTATCCCTCGTCGGTGCTGATGAACGCGATCCCGGCCAAGGTCGCGGGCGTCGATCGCCTCGTCATGGTCACCCCGACGCCGGACGGCGAGGTCAACCCGCTGGTCCTCGCCGCCGCCGAGATCGCCGGCGTCGACGAGATCTGGCGCATCGGCGGCGCGCAGGCGATCGCCGCGCTCGCCTATGGCACCGGCCGCATCGCCGCGGTCGACGTGATCACCGGGCCGGGCAATGCCTGGGTCGCCGAGGCCAAGCGCCAGCTCTACGGCGTGGTCGGCATCGACATGGTCGCCGGCCCCTCGGAGATCGTCGTGATCGCCGACGGCAAGAACGATCCCGAATGGATCGCCGCCGACCTGCTCAGCCAGTCCGAGCATGATCCCACCAGCCAGTCGATCCTGCTCACCGACGACGCGGTGTTCGCGGGCAAGGTCGCCGACGCGGTCGATCGCCAGATCGGCACACTCTCGACCAAGGCCGTCGCGCGCCAGAGCTGGGACGCCAACGGCGCGATCATCCTGACCGGCAGCCTCGACGAGGCGATTCCGCTCGTGAACAAGCTCGCGCCCGAGCATCTCGAGCTCGCCTGCGACGATCCCGATGCGTTGTTCGCCCGCGTCCGCCACGCCGGCTCGGTCTTCCTCGGCCGCATGACGCCCGAGGCGATCGGCGATTATGTCGCCGGCCCCAACCACGTCCTCCCCACCGGCCGCCGCGCGCGCTTCGCCAGCGGCCTGTCGGTGCTCGATTTCATGAAGCGCACCAGCTTCCTCGCCCTCGACGATGCCGGCCTCGCCGCGATCGGCCCAGCCGCCGTCGCGCTTGCGGAAGCCGAGGGTCTCCCGGCGCATGCGAAGTCGGTCGCCGTCCGTTTAGGAACCCAGTAATGCCCAGCCCCACCGCCAAGTCCCGCTCCAAAGCCCGCGCCGCCGCGCGTCTCGCCGCCGTCCAGGCGCTCTACCAGCAGGAGATGGAGAAGACCCCGCTCCCCCAGCTGCTCAACGAGTTCCACCAGCACCGGCTCGGCGCGACGATCGAGGACGCCGAATATATCGACGCCGACGCCGATTTCTTCGACGACATCGTCAAGGGCGTCGACGCGCGCCGCGGCGAGATCGACGCGCTGATCGCCTCGAAGCTCAGCAGCGACTGGAGCTTCGACCGGCTTGACCGCCCGATGCGCCAGATCCTGCGCGCCGGCGCCTATGAGCTGCTCGCGCGCAACGACGTCCCCACCGGCGCCGCGATCAGCGAATATCTCGACGTCACCGACGCCTTTTACGACCGCCGCGAAAAGGGCTTCGTCAACGGCCTGCTCGACGCCATCGCCAAGGCGGTGCGGAGCTGAGGCTTTCCTACGCTATGGAATCCCCCTCCCTTGCAGGGAGGGGAGATCGTTGCCTCAATTCCGACGAGCGCTGCCCTTGCAATGTTGGATTTCATTTGCTCGGCTCAAAGCGCGCCGGACGTCCTCCGGCCCGCTCTTTGACATCGCGAATCATGCCCGCGCCGTGCTTGACACCAGCCCCCGCAAACACGCGATTCAAGTCAACTTCCCCTCCAGGCCGAGTCAACTTCACTCATTCCGGGTAGGCGCTGTCAACCTAGCGCGGCGTCACATCCTTGACCCGTCCCAGCGCCGGCGGGTCGACCACCTGCCCCCGCGCGAACCAGGCCTCGAGCGCGTCCAGGTCGAGCGCCCCTCCCGCGACGTCCTTGCCGGCCTTGAACGCGGTGAACCCATCGCCCCCGCCGCCAAGGAAGCTGTTCACCGTCACGCGATAGACCGCGTCGTCCCTTAGCGGCTGGCCATCGATCAGCGGCGCGATGATCCGCTGCCCCTCCGGCTTGGACAGATCGTAGCTGTAGGTCAGCCCTGCCGGGAACAGCAACGCGGTGCCGTCGGTCTTGGCGAACTGCTGCTCCAGCACCGCGCGCAGCTGCGCCCCGGTCATTTCCTTGACCTGCAGATTGTTGCCGAAGGGCTGCACCGTATAGAGGTCGCCGAAGGTCACCTGGCCATCCCTCGGCATGATCGAGGCGCGCACCCCGCCCGGGTTCATCAGCGCGACCTGCGCCCCGCTCGCTCGCGTCGCCGCGAGCTGCGAATCGGCGATCAGCAGCCCCAGCGGCGACTCTTTCATGTCGTCATGTTCGTCGCGCAGGATCGGCCCGGAAGCGCGTCCCACCACCCGCTTGGCCCGCGACTCGGCCGCCGCGGCGTAGCGCGCGACATGCGCCGCCACCGCCGGATCAGCGGCGAAGGTCGGGAAGGCGGCAGTGGGCTTCACCGGCCCGGCGCTGCTCGTCACGCCGTCGCCCTGGACGATCACCTGGCGCGCATGCTTCGCCGTCACCCGCTTGGTCGCGGGGTCGAAGCTCAAGTCGATGTCGGTCAGCATCACGCCGTTGTTGCCCGCGCTGGTCAGCAGCAGCGGCCTGGCGGGATCGGTCGCGCCATAGTCGCAGATATAGGCGCGGTGGGTATGGCCCGAGACGATCACGTCCACCGCCGGGGTCAGCCGCTTGGCGATCTCGACGATCGGCCCCGACAGACCATCGCACTTCTCGGGCTGGTCCGAGCGCGCGGGATAGCCGCCCTCGTGCACCAGCATCACCACCGCGTCGGCGCCCCTGGCCTTGAGGTCCGCCGCCAGCTTGTTCGCCGTCTCCGCCTCGTCGGCGAAGGTGATGCCCTTGATCCCCGCGGGATCGACATAGTTGCCGGTCAGCCGCGTGGTCAGCCCGATGAAGCCGATCGTCACCTTGCGCCGCCCGCTGCCAAAGCTGCGCAGCGCGGTGCCCGGAAACAGGCTGGTCCCGTCCGCCTGGATCGTGTTGCCGGCGAGATAGGTGTAGCTCGCGCCCTTGAACGGCTCGATCTGGCACGGCTCCACCCTGGTCAACTTGGCGCAGCCGCCGCGCTGGAGCCGCTTCAATTCGTCGGCGCCGCGATCGAACTCATGATTGCCCGCGGCGTTGATCTCGAGTCCCGCCATGCTCAGCGCCTTGACCGTCGGCTCGTCGAGGAACAGCGACGACACCAGCGGGCTCGCGCTGGTGAGGTCGCCCGCCGAGACCACCACGCTGTTGGCCGCCTTGGCCCGCAGCGATTTGACGGCGCTCGCGAAATAGGCCGCGCCGCCCGCCGGCACCTTGACCAGCGAACCGTCCGCCGCCTGCAACTCGATCGCCCGCCCCGGCGTCTCGAGAGCGCCGTGGAAGTCGTTGAACGCGATGATCTTGACCGTCACCGGCGCGGCCGGCCCCTCGAGCCGCTGCGGCGCACAGCCAGCCAGCGCCAGCGCGCCCAGCGCCGTCACGATGATCCGCTTCATCGATTAGCTCCCGCGAGTCGTGTCGCGGCCGCCGATACCAGCCGCGGCGTCAGCCGTCACCGACGCGTTCGATGTCCGCGCCGACGCCCTGCAGCTTTTCCTCCAGCCGCTCGTAACCGCGGTCGAGGTGATAGATGCGGCTGACCTGCGTCTCGCCCTCGGCGACGAGACCGGCGAGGATCAGGCTCATCGATGCGCGCAGGTCGGTCGCCATCACCGGCGCGCCGACCAGCTTGTCGACGCCGTGCACCACCGCCGTCCGCCCGCGCACGTCGATATTCGCCCCCATCCGCGCCAGCTCGGGCACGTGCATGTAGCGATTCTCGAAGATCGTCTCGGTCAGCACGCTCGCACCCTGCGCCTTGCACAGCATCGCCATGAACTGCGCCTGCATGTCGGTGGCGAAGCCCGGATAGGGCGCGGTCGAGAGCGTCAGGGGCTTGAGCGGCCCGTCGGCGGCGACGCGCACGCCGTCCGCCTTCTCCTCCACCGTCACGCCGGCCTCGACCAGCGCATCGAGCGTCGCGCGCATGTCGTCGGCCTTGGCGCCCTCGAGCAGCACGTCGCCGCCGGTGATCGCCGCGGCGCAGGCATAGCTGCCCGCCTCGATCCGGTCGGGCATCACCTTGTAGGTCGCGCCGTGCAGCCGCTCGCGGCCCTCGATCGTCAGCGTCTCGGTGCCGATCCCGTGGATCGAGGCGCCCATCGCGACGAGCAGGTGGCAGAGATCGACGATCTCGGGCTCGCGCGCGGCATTCTCCAGCACCGTGGTGCCCTTGGCGGTCGCCGCCGCCATCAGCGCATTCTCGGTCGCGCCGACCGACACCACCGGGAAGCGATAGCGCCCGCCCGGAAGCCGCCCGCCCGGCGCGGTCGCCTTGACATAGCCCGCCGCCAGCTCGATCTCGGCGCCCATCGCCTCGAGCGCCTTCAAATGCAGGTCGATCGGCCGGTTGCCGATCGCGCAGCCGCCGGGTAGCGACACCGTCGCCTCGCCCGCGCGGCCGAGTAGTGGACCGAGTACCAGGATCGAGGCGCGCATCTTGCGCACGATGTCATAGGGCGCGACCGTCGAGGTCAGGCGCGGCGAACGCACCGTCAGCACCCGCCCGAACTCGTTCGGCCGCGTCCCCTCGATCTCGGTCGAGGCGCCGAGTTCGTTGAGCAAATGCCCGAACCCGTCGGCGTCGGCGAGCCGCGGCAGGTTGCGCAGCGTCAGCGGCTCGTCGGTGAGCAGCGCGCAGGGCATCAGCGCAAGCGCCGAATTCTTGGCGCCCGAGATCGCGATCTTGCCGGAAAGGCGCTTGCCGCCGCGGATGAGGATACGGTCCATTTGCGGGCTTCTACCGCTTCACGACGCCCGCGCAAGCGCGGTGGACCGTTCGCTTGCTTGATCGATGTTAATGCATTGATTTCACTGCGCTGCTTTGCAGAGGACAGCGGGGGAAAGGTGTAGCGTGTCAGGCAGTTGTTTCGCGGACGTTCTCGGCGGGTTGGCCGAGCTGACGCCGGCCGAAAGGTCTGCGCTCCAGCGGCTGGAGGAGCGTCAGCGCAACGTCCGGCGCGGCGCGGTGCTGCTGCGCGAGAACGAGCCGGGCGGCGAGCTCTTCGTGCTGCGCAAGGGCCTGATGATGAGCTATGTGCTGCTCGACGACGGCAGCCGTCAGATCCTGCGCTTCCTGTTCCCGGGGGACATGCTCGGCATCTCGAGCATGGTCTATCGCGAATCGCCCGAGACGCTGTGCGCGCTCTCCGACTGCATCGTCTGCCCGTTCGAGCACGGCTCGTTCAGCGAGCTGATCGCCGAGCATCCCCGGCTCTCCGCGCTGATCCTGGTGTTCAGTCAGATCGAGCGAGTCGCGCTGACCGATCGCCTCGCCGCGCTCGGCCGCACCTCGGCCAAGGCGCGGATCGCCGCGCTGCTGCTCGACCTGCGCAACCGCCTGCGCTCGACCGACAAGTCGATCGACAAGGTGTTCGCGCTCGGCCTGACGCAGGAGGAGATCGGCGACGCGACCGGCCTCACCGCGGTCCATGTCAACCGCATGCTCCGTCAGCTCGAACAAGAGGGGATGATCGGCCGCGAATCGGGCCGCGTCACGCTCAAGGACGAGCCCGCCCTCGCCCATGCCGCGAACTACGTGAATCGCTATGAAGGGCTCGATCTCAGCTGGCTGCCGGCCGCGCGGTAGCGCTCAGGCCTTCTCCAGCGTGCACTGGAGCGGATGCTGGTTCTGGCGCGCGAAGTCGATCACTTGCGCGACCTTGGTCTCGGCGACTTCGTAGCTGAACACGCCGCACACGCCCACGCCGCGCTGGTGGACGTGGAGCATCACCCGCGTCGCCTCTTCCATGTCCATCTTGAAGAAGCGCTGGAGCACCAGCACGACGAACTCCATCGGCGTATAATCGTCGTTGAGCATCAGCACCCGATAGGGCGTCGGCTTCTTGGTCTTGGCGCGAGTGCGCGTGGCGACACCGGTGGCGGAGCCGCCATCGGCGTCATCGTCGCGGTCGGCATCATCCGCCATCAGGATTGGTTCGAACGGCACTGTCATGAGGGCTCAAAAATATGGCAGGCGGGAATCGAGGGCAAGGGCGCTAACCGCGATTTTCGGGGACTGCAGGCGAGAAAAAGGGCGGCCGCTCGCGCGACCGCCCCATTTGTTTCGATCCGAGCGAAAGGCTCAGGCCGCGGTCTTCACCTTCTCGACGGCGACCGCGAAGCGGTTCGAGACCGGCTGCGCGGCATCGCCGGCGAGCTTGATGAAGGCCTCGGTGTTCTTCGAGGTCTCGGCGACCATCGAGTCGAACGCCGAGCGGACATAGTCGCTCTGCAGCTTGAAGAAGTCGGCCGGGGTCTTGACCGCGGCGAGGTTCTTCAGCGTCGCGGTCGCGTTCTCGAACGACTTGCGGCTGTACTCGGCGGCGTCCTGGCCCAGGGCCTCGAAGCCCTTGGCAGCGATCTTGCCGCTCTCGACGAACGCCTCGACATTGCCCTTGGCGAAGTCGGTGAACTCACCGGCCAGCTTGGTGTTCTTCTCCACCGCAGCCTTGGCGCGGTCGTTGAAGTCGGCGAAAAACGCCTGGGTCTTCTCGATCGTGGTTTCCATGATGTCAGTTCCCTTGGTTGCGGTCTCCGCCATCTGCGGGGCGGTATCCTCGATGGTCTCGGCGACGGGCGCGGCGGCTTCCGCGATCGTCTCGGCGACGGTCTCATTCACTTGCTGGGCGGCTTCCGCCGCAACTTCAGCGACCGGCTCAGCGACGATTGCCGCCGCCGGCTTCGCCGCCTCGACGGCCGGAGCCGGCGCGGCTTCGGGCTTGGGGGCAGCGGTCTTCTTCGCAACGGGGGCAGCCGCCTTGGGCTTCACCGGAGCGGGGGTCTTGGCGGTCGGCTTCTTCGCGCCGGTTCCGGGAGCCTTGCTGGCCATATGCGGTCCTCGCAGCGATTGTTGCGACGCAGCATATACGCAGCTGGAGCGACAGTTTCAAGACACTTTTTGTGCAGTGCACAAAAATCGTCTACCGGGCCTGGACATAGCTCCCGGGAGCATCACCAAGTTCTTGATTATGCTTCGGAATACGCGCCCCCTTGGCCGGCACGCGCGTGCCATCGAGCGCGTTGATCCAGCCGATCCAGTCGGGCCACCAGCTGCCCTTCGTCTCGGTCGCGCCTGCAACAAACTCGTCGAGCGTCGCCGCCGGTTTGTCGTTGGTCCAATATTGATATTTCCCCGCGGCGGGCGGATTCACCACCCCGGCGATATGCCCTGACCCGGCGAGCACGAAGCGCATCGGCCCGGCGAAATGGCCGGTCATCTTCCACACACTGCGGGCCGGCGCGATATGATCCTCGCGCCCTGCCTGGATATAGGCGGGCACCGTGACCTTGCGCAGATCGACTGCCGTTCCGCCGATGCTCAGCGCTCCCGCCTGCGCCAGCAGATTGTCGCGATACAGGTCGGACAGATAGCTCGCATGCCATTTGGCGGGCAGGTTGGTGACGTCCGAATTCCAGTGCAGCAGGTCGAACGGCACATAATCCTCGCCGAGCAGATAATTGCTCGTGACATAGTTCCAGATCAGGTCGCGCCCGCGCAGCAGGTTGAAGGTCGCCGCCATGTAGCGCCCGTCGAGGAAGCCCTCGGTGGTCAGCGACTGGATCAGCGCGAGCTGTTCGTCGTCGACGAAGACGTTGAGGTCGCCTGCCTCGGTGAAGTCGACCTGCGCGGTGAAGAAGGTCGCGCTGCGTACCTTGTCCGCCTGCCCCCGCGCCGCGAGCACCGCCAGCGTCGCCGCCAGCGTCGTGCCGGCGACGCAATAGCCGATCGCGTGCACCGCCTCGACGCCGAGCAAGTCGCGCACCGTGTCGATCGCGTCGATCTGGCCGCGCTCGACATAATCGTCCCACACGACGTCGGCCATCGAGGCGTCGGCCGACTTCCACGACACCACGAACACCGTCAGCCCCTGCGCCACCGCCCAGCGGATAAAGCTCTTCTCGGGACTCAGGTCGAGGATGTAGAAGCGGTTGATCCAGGGCGGGAAGATCACCAGCGGCGTCTCGAACACCGTCTCGGTGGTCGGCGAATATTGGATCAGCTCGTAGAGCGGCGTGCGCTTGACCACCTTGCCCGGCGTCGTCGCGATGTTCCTGCCGACCTCGAACACGCCCTCGGCGGTCTGGGTCATCTGCCCCTTGCCCAGGTCCTTGAGCATATGGGCCAGGCCCTTGAGCAGGTTCTCGCCCTTGGTCTCGATCGTCCGCTCGAGCACCAGCGGGTTGGTCGCGGGGAAGTTGGACGGACTCATCGCGTCGATGAAGCCCTGGGTCGCGAAGCGCAGCTGCTCCTTCTGCTTCGGCGTCAGCCCCTCGATCGTCTCGACGCCCTTGAGCAGGTGCCGCGAGAGCGTGAAATAGCTTTGGCGGATGAAGTCGAACACCGGCTGCTCGCGCCATTGCGGCGCCTTGAAGCGCTTGTCGCGCGCCTGTTCGGGCGTCTCCTCGAACGGCGCCGCCTTGGCCGGATCGAGGAAGCGCTGCCACAGGCTCATCGTGTCCGCCCAGAAATCGGCGCCGGCGCGCATCGCGGCGGCCGGATCGAGCGGCGCCGTGGGCAGCGGCGGCACCTTGGCCGCGAGATCCAGGCCCTGCTCCATCATCATCTGCTGGGCGCGGCCGAGCACCCAGGTCCAGTGCTGCAGGTCCTCCAGCGTCGGCGCCGCTGCGGCGCTCTCCTGCGTCCCGGTTTCGGGAGCGAGAGCAGATTGGCGTCCGGTCTTCGGCTTCTTCGCCGGGGGCTTGCGGGGTTTGGCGGTCTTCGCGGCCTTGGGCGTCGCCGTCTTTTTCTTTTCCGCCGCCACTCGCCTCTCCTCTGGCACCCCTGCCGCGTCCCTGTATAACGGCTCCGCGCATCCCGCGCGACCTCAAGAGGAGCTCACCGAGAAATACGATGTCCGAGGAATTCTACCGCATCAAGCGCCTGCCGCCCTACGTCATCGCCGAAGTCAACGGCATGCGGGCAGCAGCACGTGCGGCGGGCGAGGACATCATCGATCTCGGCATGGGGAACCCCGATCTGCCCCCGCCCCAGCACGTCATCGATAAATTGTGCGAGGTCGCCCAGAAGCCCTCGGCGCACGGTTATTCGCAGTCCAAGGGCATTCCCGGCCTGCGCCGCGCTCAGGCCAACTACTATGGCCGCCGCTTCGGGGTCGATGTCGATCCCGAGAGCGAGGTCGTGGTCACCATGGGATCGAAGGAAGGCCTCGCCAGCCTCGCCACCGCGATCACCGCGCCGGGCGACGTGATCCTCGCGCCCAACCCGTCCTACCCGATCCACACCTTCGGCTTCATCATCGCCGGCGCGACGATCCGCGCGGTGCCGACCACGCCTGACGAGCGCTATTTCGAGAGCCTCGAACGGGCGATGAACTTCACGGTGCCGCGGCCCAGCATCCTGGTGGTGAATTATCCGTCGAACCCGACGGCGGAGACGGTGGATCTGGCCTTCTACGAGCGGCTGGTGGCGTGGGCGAAAGAGAACAAGGTGTGGATCATATCCGATCTCGCCTATTCGGAGCTGTATTACGACGGCAAGCCGACTGTCTCCATCCTGCAGGTCAAGGGCGCCAAGGACGTGGCGATCGAGTTCACCTCGCTCTCCAAGACCTATTCGATGGCGGGCTGGCGGATCGGCTTCGCGGTCGGCAACAAGCAGCTCATCGCCGCGATGACCCGCGTGAAGTCGTATCTCGACTATGGCGCCTTCACGCCGGTCCAGGCCGCCGCCTGCGCGGCGCTCAACGGGCCGCAGGACATCGTCGAGAAGAACCGCGAGCTCTATCACAAGCGCCGCGACGTGCTGGTCGAGAGCTTCGGCCGCGCGGGCTGGGACATCCCCGCCCCGCCCGCGTCGATGTTCGCCTGGGCGCCGCTGCCGCCCGCGCTCGCGCATCTCGGCAGCCTCGAATTCTCCAAGCAGCTGCTCACGCACGCCAAGGTCGCGGTCGCGCCGGGCGTCGGGTACGGCGAGAATGGCGAGGGGTTCGTGCGCATCGCGATGGTCGAGAACGAGCAGCGCCTGCGCCAGGCGGCGCGCAACGTCCGCAAATATCTCGTGTCGATGGGCGTCAATACCGGCGCCAAGACGGCCTGAACGCGATCGGACGCGAGGGCATCGGTTCTCGCCTCGCCTTCGCGTCCGCTGGAACCCCGGTGTCAACCGGGTCTTAACGCCGCCCGGCTAGGATCGGGCGGATGGTTCAGCTTGCTCGAACCGGCAGGAGTGCGCTCGTCTTGGGCGGCGTGGGCGTCGCCTATTTCGCGCTGGCGCTCGCCGCGATCTTGTTCACGCGCCTCAGCGACAATGTCGCGCTGCTCTGGGTCGCCAACGCGATGCTGCTCGCGGCGCTCTGCACGCGCCCCGCGCGCGAACATCGCCAGTTGCTCTTGGCCGCCGCCTTCGCCTCATACACGGCGACGATGGTCATCTCGCCCTTCTCGGCGCTCGCCCCGGTCTTCGTCGCCGCCAATATCGGCGAGGCGCTGCTCGGCTGGAAGGTGCTGGCCTATCTCGGACAGGCCCGCGGCGTGTTCCTGCGGCTGCGGTCGATTCCCGCCTTCGTCCTCGCCGCCGGCCTCATCGCGCCTGCCGCCAGCGGCCTGGTCGCCAGCATCGCCTTGTGGCTCGCGCGCGACGCCGAGCCGGCCTTCACCTGGGCCAATTGGATGATCGGCCATGGCCTCGGCGCGCTGATCGGCACGCCGGTCGCGCTGCTCGCGCTTGGCGGCCGCAATTATTGGGAAGGGCTGACGCGCCGGTTCGACGTACCCAGCTTCGTCCTGGTGATGGCAGGCGTGGTCGCGGTCGTCGTGGTGACCTTCTCCCAAAGCAAATTGCCCTTGCTGTTCCTCCCGATCCTGCCCGCGATCATCGCCACCGCGATGTTCCGTTTCGCGGGCGCCGCCCTCAGCGTGTTCGCGATCGCCGTGATCGGCGCCGTCTACACCATGGCCGGACACGGTCCCGTCGAGCTCCTGGCGGGCTCCCTGGCGCAGCATCTGCAATTCTTCCAATTCTATATCGGGATCGTCTTCCTGATCGCGCTGCCCTTCGCGACGCTGATGGCGGAGAACCGCCGGCTCAGCGAAGCGGTCGCGGCGAGCGAAGCGCGCTACCGGATGATCGCGGACAACGCCTCGGACGCGATGCTGACGCTCGATCCCTGGGGCACGATCCGCTTCGCTTCCCCCGCCGTGCGCGAGCTGACCGGCTTCGAGCCGTTGGCGCTGATCGGCCGCAACGCGCTCAGCCTCATCGTGGAGGAGGATCGCGAGCATGTGCGAACGGCCCATCTCGCCGCGCTCGCCGCGCCCGATTCCACGCATCGCGTCGAATATCGCGGCTTCGTCTCCGGCGGCGCGACGCGCTGGTTCGAGACGACCGCCCGCGCCGTCGCCAAGGAAAACGGCCGGATCGCCAGCATCGTCAGCATCGTGCGCGACCTCAGCTTGCAAAAGGCGCGTGAAGCGGATCTCGAGCGCCAGGCAAGGACCGATCCGATGACCGGCGTGCTCAACCGCCGCGCTTTCCTGCAGCGGCTGGACGAGATTCCGCCGCGCGATTTCGGGCATGTCGGAACCTTGGCAATGCTCGACCTCGATCACTTCAAGCGAGTGAACGACCGGCTCGGCCATGCCGCCGGCGACGCCGCATTGCTCAGTTTCGCGGACGTGATGCGCGCGAACCTGCGCGGCGAGGACGTGATCGCGCGCATGGGCGGCGAGGAGTTCGCCATCCTCTTCCCCACGCTCTCCGCATCGGCGGCGCTGGCGGCCTGCGAGCGGCTGCGCCATGCGCTGGAGATCACCGACGTGGCGACGGCGGCGGGCAGCTTCCGCGTCACGGTGAGCATCGGGCTCGCGCCGATGCATGCGGACGTGCCCGCCGACGAGCTGATGCGCCGTGCCGATGCCGCGCTCTACCGCGCGAAGGCGGCAGGTCGGAACCGCACCGTCCTCTCGGACTGAGCCGCTACTCCGCCGCCTCCTGCGCGGCCGCCTGCCGGCCCTCGCCCACGACGTCCTCGGGCAGCGACCAGAGCAGGTCGTGCTTGGTCAGCGGGCGGCCGTCATGGCTCAGCACCTGCACCGGCGCGATGCGGCGGCGATCGCGCGCGTCCACCAGCACGGGCGTGGCGGGCTCGCCGGTCTCCCAGCGCTCGCCCCATTGCCGCAGCGCGACCATCGTCGGCAGCAGCGCGAAGCCCTTCTCGGTAAGGCGATACTCGACCTTGCGCCGGTCATCGTCGCAGGTTCGCCGCTCGAGGATGCCATGGTCGACCAGCCGCGCCAGCCGGTTGGCCAGGATGTTGCGGGCGATCCCCAGCTCGGACTGGAACTCCTCGAAATGATAGAGCCCGTTGAACGATGCGCGCAGGATGAGGAAGGACCAGCGCTCGCCCATCGCCTCCAGCGCGGCGGGAAGGCTGCATTGATTTGCCAGCTGGCGAAGCGGCTCTCGCAGTCCGTTTTGACCCATGACCGTTGAACCTACTCCAATTTCCCTTGCCGACAAACCGCTTAAGTTGCCGCGGTGCAGCACCAGTTTTCGATTGCAACTTAAAACCTAATGCGATAAGTAGCGATTCGCAACCTTTGTTGCGCCTACCCCAGGGAGAATCATCATGATCCGCCTCGCCCCGCTCGCCGCCGCCGCGCTGTCGCTCGCGGCGTTCATGCCTTCGGCCGCGCTCGCCCAGTCGGGCGGCCATTACGCCGCGACCGCCGTCGAAGCGCCGAAAAAGGCCAGCTTCGTCACCCAGAACACGATCTGGAAGTGCAAGGAGGGCGTCTGCACCGCGCCCAAGACCTCGACTCAGGACAAGGTGATGTGCGAGCGCGCCGTGCAGCGCATCGGCACGCTCTCCGCGTTCAGCGTCGGCGGCTCGGCGTTCGATCCGGACGCGCTCGCCGCCTGCAACGCGCGCGCCAAGTAAGTCACACCAAAGCCACACCTGCGCGGGCATCGGCATCGCCGGTGCCCGCTTTGTTTGAAACTCATTGCAAAGCAGCAGTCCGCCGCACCATCTTGAGACCGTGCTGCGTCAATATGAACTGGTCGATCGGGTCCTGGGCTACGATCCTGAAGCGGATGAAGCGCTTCTCAACCGCGCTTACGTCTTTTCGATGCATGCGCATGGCAGCCAGAAACGCGCGTCGGGCGATCCCTATTTCAGCCACCCGATCGAGGTCGCCGGCATCCTGACCGACTTGCACCTCGACGACGAGACGATCGCCACCGCCATCCTGCACGACACGATCGAGGACACCGTCGCCACCCCCGACGAGATCCTCGCCAAGTTCGGTCCCAGCGTCGCGCGCCTGGTCGACGGCGTCACCAAGCTGTCGAAGATCGAGGCGCAGACCGAGAATGAGCGCGCCGCGGAGAATCTGCGGAAATTCCTGCTGGCGATGTCGGACGACATCCGCGTGCTGCTGGTCAAGCTCGCCGACCGGCTGCACAATATGCGCACGCTGCACCACATCCCCAACCCGGACAAGCGCCGCCGCATCGCGCGCGAGACGATGGACATCTACGCCCCGCTCGCCGAGCGGATCGGCATGTACGAGTTCATGAACGAGATGCAGACGCTGGCCTTCCAGCAGCTCGAGCCGGAAGCCTATGAGTCGATCACCAAGCGGCTCGAGGCCCTCAAGGTCGAGGGCGAGGACCGCATCTCGAAGATCGGCTCGGGCCTCAAGCTGCTGCTGTCGCGCGGCGGCATCGAGGCCGATGTCTCGGGCCGCGAGAAACACCCCTATTCGATCTGGAAGAAGATGTCGGAGCGCCATGTCAGCTTCGAGCAGCTCTCCGACATCATGGCGTTCCGCGCGATCGTCGGGAGCGAGGAGGAATGCTATCGCGCGCTCGGCATCATCCACCGCCGCTGGCCGATGGTGCCGGGCCGGTTCAAGGACTATATCTCGACGCCCAAGCGCAACGGCTATCGTTCGCTCCACACCAGCATCATCCATGCCGGCGATACGCGCGTCGAGATCCAGATCCGTACGCGCGAGATGCATGCCCAGGCCGAATACGGCCTCGCCGCGCACTGGGCCTACAAGCAGGACAATGTCCGCCCGGACACGCAGGTGCGCTGGATCCAGGACCTGGTCGAGATCCTCGAAAATGCCGAGAGCCCGGAGGAGCTGCTCGAGCATACGCGGATGGCGATGTACCAGGACCGCATCTTCGCCTTCACGCCCAAGGGCGAGCTGATCCAGCTGCCCAAGGGCGCGACGCCGATCGACTTCGCCTATGCCGTGCACACCGATCTCGGCGACCAGTCGGTGGGTGCCAAGATCAACGGCCGCGTCGTCCCGCTGCGCACCGAGATCGCGCAGGGCGACCAGGTCGCGATCCTGCGTTCCAAGGCGCAGCGGCCGCAGGAGAACTGGCTCAACTTCGCGATCACCGGCAAGGCGCGCGCGGCGATCCGGCGGCACCTGCGCCACAAGGAGCGCGACGAGACGATCGCGCTCGGCCGCAAGCTCTATGACGAGATCGTCGGCCACCTGCCCGTGCCGATCGGCGAGGAAGCGCTCGGCGCCGCGCTCACCCGCCTCAAGCTCGACGATGCCGACGCCCTCATGGAGGCGATCGCGCGGCGGAAATTCACCGACGCGCAGGTGATGGAAGCGTTGATGCCCGGCTCGACCGAGGGCGACGCCCCGGCCCTCCCCACCGCGCGCGAGCCGATCTCGATCAAGGGCCTCACCCCCGGCGTCTCCTTCACCCTCGCGCCGTGCTGCCATCCGATCCCGGGCGACCGCATCGTCGGCGTGCGCCAGCCCGACGCGCCGATCGAGGTGCACCAGATCAGCTGCCCCAAGCTCGACGATGTCGAGGACAGCGACTGGATCGACATCGGCTGGGGCGACAAGGCCGAGGGCGGGACCGCGCGCATCGCGGTCACGCTCAAGAACGAGCCCGGCGCGCTCGGCGTGGTCGCGACGATCCTCGGCCAGCACAAGGCGAACATCCTCAACATCCGCTTCGACACGCGCGACACGACCTTCCACACCAACATGATCGACCTCGAGGTGCGCGATGCCGCGCATCTCATGAAGCTGGTCGCCGCGTTGCGGGCGGCCGATGCGGTGAGCTCGGCGGAGCGGGTCTAGGGTCGAGACTCGATCAAGTTGGTCGTCATCCCCGCGCAGGCGGGGATCCATTGCCGCAGGTCACACGGCTCTTGCCGACAGGTCAGCCAGAATGGATTCCCGCTTTCGCGGGAATGACATGGGTTGAGTGCAGAGAAACATTTCGGCCCTATGAAATCAATGTTTTAAATGGGCATGGACCCTAGGTTGCATTCAATCCTCCCGCCGGAGTGAGATTTTCCATAGACCCACACAATTCGACCAACAGCGTTGCAATGTTGGAATTGATTTGCTTGCCTCTCCGGATGCGCTTGCGCCCACCCGCACCCGTCTCCTCCCGCTCCCGGCCGACGGGGGCAGAGGCGCAGGAATCGGGCTCGATAGTGTCAAGCTAGTGTAAACTTCCGCGCTTCAGGCGGCTTGCCCTGCGCTCGACCACTCCCTGAAAGGAACGCTCTTGGACCGCCGTACCTTCCTCGCCGCCGGCACCGCGACCGCGGCGCTCGCTGCCTCCCCTGCCGTTGCGCGCACGCTTCAGGCGGCCGCGCCCCGGCCGGGTCCGGGCGATGCCGGGCTCAACGCGATCTTCGACGGGCTGCTCAAGGACATGATCCAGCGCGCGCCCGAGCTCGCCACCTCGATCGGCTTCGACAAGGGGCCGGGTGCCGCGCTCAAGCGCCAGCTCACCGACCGCTCGCCGGAAGCCAAGGCCAGGACCCAGGCTGACACCAAGGCCTATCTCGGCAAGATCGAGGCGGTCGATCCCGCGACGCTCTCCGAATCCTCGAAGCTCGATCGCGAGATCGTGATCTATTCCCTCAACAGCCAGCTGCTGCCGCGCGACAAGTTCCAGATCGATTCGGTGATGCGCCCCTTCGCGATCTTCCAGCAGGGCGGCGTCTATTTCTCGATGCCCGATTTCCTCAACACGACGCACACGATCGCCACCAGGGACGATGCCGAAGCGCTGCTGTCGCGGCTCGAGCAGGTCGGCCAGGCGCTCGACTACAATACGCAGGAGCAGGCCGAGCTCGGCAAGCGCGGCGTGGTCGCGCCGGATTTCTCGCTCGACCTCACGATCGAGCAGATGGGCAAGCTCCGCGCGCCAGCGCCGATCGACAACACCATCGCCAGGTCGCTCGTCCAGCGCACCGCCGCCAAGGGGATCGCCGGCGACTGGGGCGCCCGCGCGGCGAAGATCATCGAGGGCTCGGTCTATCCCGCGCTCGACCGCCAGCTCGCGCTGATCAGGCAGCAGCGCGCCACGGCGCGCACCTCCGCGGGCGTGTGGGACGTGCCGCAGGGCGATGCGATCTACGCCGCGGCGCTGGCGCAGGCGACCACCACCAACTTCTCGCCCGACGAGGTCCACAAGATCGGGCTCGAGGAGGTCGCCGAGATCAGCGCGCAGCTCGACACGATCCTCAAGGCGCAGGGGCTGACCCAGGGCAGCGTCGGCGCGCGGCTGACCGCGCTCAACCAGCGCCCCGACCAGCTCTATCCCGACACCGCCGCGGGCCGCGCCGAGCTGCTCAAGTCGCTCAATGCCGACAATGAGAAGGTGGCGAAGCTGCTGCCCAGGATGTTCGTCAACCCGACCAACGCCCCGCTCGAGATCCGCGCGGTGCCGGTCGAGATCCAGGACGGCGCGTCGAACGGCTATTACAACCGCGCCGCGCTCGACGGCTCGCGCCCGGCGATCTACTTCATCAATTTGAAGAGCGTCGCCGACTGGCCGAAATTCTCGCTGCCCTCGCTGACCTATCACGAGGGGCTGCCGGGCCATCACCTGCAGATCAGCACCTCGCAGCAGGCCGAGGGACCGATGATCCGCAAGTTCAGCTTCTTCGGTGCCTATACCGAGGGCTGGGCGCTCTATGCCGAACAGGTCGCCGACGAGCTCGGCGCCTATGCCGACGACCTCGAGCGCGCGGGCTATCTCCAGTCCTTCCTGTTCCGCGCCGCGCGGCTGGTGATCGACACCGGCATCCACGCCAAGAAATGGACTCGCGAGCAGGCGACCGACTACATGGTCGAGACCGTCGGCTTCGCCCGACCGCGCTCGCAGCGCGAGATCGAGCGCTACTGCACCCAGCCCGGCCAGGCGTGCAGCTACAAGATCGGCCACACCAGCTGGGTGCGCGCGCGCAAGAAGGCGCAGGAGATCGCCGGCGACAAGTTCGACCTCAAGCAGTTCCACGAGGTGATCCGCCGCGGCGCCACCCCCCTCACCATCCTCGAACGGCTGGTGGAGGAAGACGCGCGGCGGATGGCCTCGGCCTGACCGGCGCGGTCCGGGGGGCTCAGCGCCCCCCGAGCCGCAGCGACACCGACGCGCCCCACATGCGCGGCTCGCCGCCGATGAAGGTCGGCATGCCGAGCCCGTCGCCGGTGTTGCCCGCGTCCTTGATATATTCCTGGTCGAACAGGTTGGTAACGAACCCCTCGATCCGCCAGCGGCCGTTGGCGGTCTCGATGCCGAGGCGGGCGTTGACGATGGCATAGCCGCCCTGCTTCTCGTCCTGCGCGGCATCGGGGATGAGGTTGCCGGTCTGCAGCGCGGGCAGGTCGTTGTCGTCGTCGAAGAACACGCTCGACTGCCAGGTCACGTCGGGCGTGAAGTCCACCGCCACCGCGCCGAGATCGCCGCGGAAGGTCGCCCCCGCCGAAGCGCTGTGGTCGGGCGACAGGCGGAAGCGATTGCCCTCGCGCGCGCCCGCCTCGAAGCGGCTGTGGTTCCAGGCATAGGTCGCGAACAGGTTGACCCAGCCGGCCGGGTTCCAGCGCATCTGGCCCTCGAAGCCATAGCTGGTCGCCTTGCCCGCATTCACGGTGACGAAGGTCGTGCCGGACTGCTCGGTGGTCTGGAAGTTGCTGTAGTCATAGTAGAAGACCGCGCCGTCGAGGAACAAGGTGCGGTTCGCGAGCTCGGTCTTCACGCCGACTTCGAAGCTGTCGACGGTTTCGGACGGCAGCAGGCTGAAGCGCGCCGCGCCGCCCGGCGCGGTCGGCGGCGCCACGCTCAGCACCTCGGGCCGGCGGCCGCGGGCATAGTTGGCATAGATGCTCGCCTGCGGGCTCAGCTCGTAGCGGGCGGTGACGCGCCAGGTGAAGCCGCCGTCGTCGAGCTCCTGCGCGACGACGTCGCCATTGTTGGCGGTCGGCTGAAGGCCGAGGCCGAACAGCGGCACCGGATATGCCACCGACTGCGGAATGTTCGCCGCGCCCGGCACCGCGAGCGCGTTGAGCAGCGCAGTGCGGGTCGCCGCGCTCTGGCTCAGCGCACCGATGAACCCGCCGATGATCGAGCGGCCATTCTGCACCGACGAGGTGTAGGCAGTGCGCTTGTCGTCATGGCTGTAACGCACGCCGGCGCCGATCTCGAACGCCTCGGTGACCGCGAAGGTCGCGTCGGCGAACAGGTCCCACGCCTTGGTCCGGCTCGAGTTGGTACTGGTCTCGCGGTGCGCGCTCTTGAGGTTGGCGGCGATGCCCGTGGCGGTGGCTGCCGGCAGGATCGCGCTGGTCTGCGCGTCGATCACCGCGTCGCGGTTGGGCGTCCCCACCGGCACCGCCGCCGCGACGCTCTGCCGCACGATGCCGCGCAGCAGCTGGCTGGTGAAGGCGGTGTTGCCGAACACCGCAAGCGGCGCGGGATCGCTCGCCGGACGGCCCGGGATCGCACCGCCGCCGTTGAGCGTGCCGGTGAGGCGCGCCAGCGCCACGCGCTCGTCGAACTGCGCCGGGGTGCGCTGATAGCCGTCCTCATGGAACCAGGTCGCGCCGACAAAGCCCTTGAACCGGCCGCCATTGTCCCAGTTGAGGCGCAGCGTCGCCATGGTCTGCTCGCCCGCCGCATCCTCGGCCGCGGTCAGCGCGGGAAGCGAGATGCCGTCGGCGTCGAAGATCTCGATGCCGCTGAACTCGCGATAGGCGAACGTGCCGTTGAGCGAGAAGCCGCCGCCGAGCTCGGCATTGGCGATGCCGGTGACGCCCCACACCTGACGCTCGAGGCCGAGGCGCTTGCCGCCCTCGAAGCCCGGCCCCGCGACCAGCGCCGCGCCCGAGTTGCGGCCGCGGTCGCCCAGCACCGCGCCGGTGACCGGATCGGTCGGGTTGTAGGCGATCGACTTGAACGAGGTGCCGGTCGCGCGATCGGTCTGGTAGTTGCCGATCAGGTCGAAGGTGAAGCCCTGCGGCGCCCAGCGCAGGCTGCCGCGCACCGCCTCGCTCTCGATCCCGTTATAATCCTCGCCGCCGAGCAAGTTCGCGACATAGCCGTCGCGCTTCTTGATGCGCGTCGCGGCGCGGATCGCGAGATCATCGGCCAGCGGGATGTTCCAGGTGCCGTCGACGCGGTACATGCCATAGTCGCCGCCGGTCAGCTTGAGATAGCCATAGCCGGCCGACGGATCGGCCTTGGCCTGGATCAGGTTGACCGCGCCGATCAGCGCGCCGCGGCCGTAGAGCGTCGACTGCGGCCCCTTGGCGATCTCGACGCGCTCGAGGTCGAACAGCTCGACATAGGAGCCGCGCGACTTCGAGATCGAGACGCCGTCCTGGAAGACCGAGACGCGCGGCTCGTTGAACGCGCTGCCCGAGTCCGAAGTGATGCCGCGCATCACGAAGCCGGGGTTGTTGGGCGACTGGTTCTGCACCTCGAAGCCCGGGACGTAGCGCGACAGCGCGTCGAATTCCTGAATGTTGAGCCGCTCGAGAAAGCGGTCGTCATAGGCGGTGAGCGCGAAGGGCACCTCGATCGGGCGCTGCTCGATGAACTGCGCGGTGACGACGATCTCTTCGCCGCCCTCGGGCGCCTCGGCGGGCGCCTCCTGCGCCAGCGCGGGCGTGGCGGCGGCAAGCGCGATCGGGCTGGCGAGCGCGAGCAGCGGGAAGCGGATCGACATGGTATGAGTGCCCCTCAGATTGACGTGGGCGGAATGCCCATGCCCGGCCCCATGTCGGCAAAGCGTGACGATCCTGTTGCAGCGCACCACGAAAAGAAGGCCCGCTTCCGGGGGCTGAATCCGGAAGCGGGCCAGGGATCGGCACATGGGGTGCCGGAGGGTCTGATGATATCTAGTTCGCGGCCTTGGTCGCCTGGTCCATCAGCGCCTTGGCGGTCTTGATCCCGTCCGCTTCCCTGGTCTTGCCGCTCCGGATCTCGTCGGCGATGCCGAGCAGGCGGCTGGCGATCACCGTGCCTGCCTCGGCCGCCTCGGTGATACGGATGCCGTTCTTGGCCGCGGCGATGCGGTCCCACTCGCCGCGCACCGCCGCCCAATAGCCCTTGGTCGCCGCCCAATAGTCGTCGGCGGCCTGGACCTTGTAGCCGTCGAACCGGGTGTAGGTATTGAGGACATATTCCTGCACGACCGGCGCGAGCTTGCCGTCGAACTCGCCCATCTTGGTGTTATCCTGCCAATGGATCCAGCCGCCGGGAAAGGCCTGGTGCCGGTTGATCGCATAATAGCGGTCATAGACCGGCCCGCGCACCGCATCGCGGCGAGCGAGCGGACGCCAGGTCCAGTTGGAGCGCCAGCGGCGGATTCCCGCTTCCTCGGTCCACTGGCCCCAGCCGCCATAGCGCGGGCTGTCGTCGACCTGGTACACGGTCTGCGACCAGCGGCCCTTGCGCATCCGCTCGGGCACGTCCTCCCACGTCCAGCTGTCGGGGCCGGAATAGACCAGCACCCTGGCCGGCTCATATTCCCAGTCCTGGCGCCAGTGCTTGATCACCATGTCCTTGCCCTCGTGGCTCACTACCAGCAAATGCTGGAGGCGGATCACGCGGCCGGTATCCTCGATCACCCGCACCGATTCATGCCCACCCGAGACCTTGGACTCGATCGGCGTATAGTCGGCGCGCCACGGGGTCGACTCCTGCATGTCGAACTTGACCTTGTAGTTACCCGCCATCGCCAGGATGTCCTTGCGGTCGGCCTCGAACGACGCCGTCTCTTCGGCCTGCGCGCGCGGTTTGACCGGTCCATCGGCCAGCGCCGGCGCGGCACAGGCGATCAGCGCCGCCCCAGCGACCCACGTCATCGTCTTCATCTGGCTGCCCTCCTTGTTGTCGTTCAGAAGCGGACGCTGACCGAGACGCTGCCGTTGCGGCCCGGCTGGGTGTAGGCGTCCTTGATCGTCGAGCTCGGCGCGAGCCCGCGCACGTCGCTCCACCACGCGTATTTCTCGTCGATCAGGTTGAAGAGCCCGCCGCGCAGGGTGACCATGTCGGCGATCTTCACGAAGGCGGTGACGTCGAGCGTGGTGAAGCCCGGCGGCGTGTATTGGCCGCCGGCGCGGTCGCGCTCCTTCTGCGCGCTGTGCGTCGCGATCACCTGCCCGCCGAAGCGGCCGCCCGGATCGCGCCAGCCGGCGCCGATCACCACCTTGAGCGGGTCGACCGAGAGCAAAGGCGTCTTGGCGCCGGTGGGACCGATCTCGTCGCCGGTCGCGTAGGAAATCGCCAGCCGCCCGGTGAAGCCCGCATCGTTCCACGCTTCGAACCGCGCCTCGGCGCCCTTCACGCGCGCGCGGTCGATGTTGATGAACTGATAGATTGCGGGATCGGCGGGGGTGAAGCTGCCGCTCACCACTTCCTGCGAGATGAAGTCGTCATAATCGACATGGAAGGCGGTGAGGTCGAGCCGGACATTGGTGCCGATGAAGCGCACCCCCGCCTCGAACGCTTCGCTGGTCTCGGGGCGCAGATTGGGGTTGGGGCGCGAGGTATAGCCGAAGGCGAGGTTCTCGAAGAACTGGTTGACCTGGCTCGGCTCGGGCGCCTTGAAGCCCTGCGCATAGTTGGCGAACAGCCGGATTTCCTCGCCCAGCTTCACCACCGCGCCGATCTTGGGCGACACGCGCGAACCGTCCTGCCTGGCCGCGGCGAAGGCCGGGAGCAGCGGATCGTCGTCGGGCGACAAATTGTAGTGATCGAAGCGCAGCGCCGGGTGAAGCGTCACCGGACCCAGCGTGATCTCGCCCGCCGCGAACGCGCCGGCCAGCGTGTAATCGGTCTCGGGGAAGGCGCGGGTCGGAAACACCTCACCCGCGGGCGGGACGGTGCCGTCGCGCAATCCCGCCTGCTGCGTGACGCTGACGTCGCCGCCCAGGATCAGGCGCAGCGGCATCTCCGCGCTGCCGAAATTGAGCCGCACGTCGCCGGCGGCACCATAGATGCGGTTCTCGAAGGTGTTGATGCGCGTGCGATCCACCGCCGGGGTGCGATCCTCGAAGGTGAACTGGCGGTCCTCCGAATCCTGCAGATAGGCGGTCAGCCGGGCCTGCTCGATCCTGCCGTCCCCGGTCCAGGTCCAGTCGAGCGCGGCCCGCCAACGGTGACCGGTATCGGTCGCATCCAGATTGACGACCGTGGCCGAATGGCCGGTCAGCACGTCGGTGAACAAGTGAGTGTCGAGATACTCGCCGGTCAGCCGGATGCGATGCCCGCCGCGCTCATAGACGATCCGGCCGAGCGCCGCGTTCGAGCGGCCGTCCTGGGGATTGGCCTTGGTCCGCGTCGCGCGGTCGCCGCCGACCTCGCCCTGGTTCTCATATTCGTTGAAGTCGCGGCGGGTATAGGCGGCCATCGCCGACCAGTCGCCCGACCGGCCGGCGACGATCAGCGTCTCGCTGAACTCATTGTCCGCCGACGACCATGCCGCACGCGCCCGGCCGCCGATATTCTCGCCCTCGCGCAGGAAGTCCTTGGGATCGGAAGTGATGAAGCTCACCGCGCCGGCCAGGCCGTCGCTGCCATAGAGCGCCGAGGCCGGACCGCGCAGGATCTCGACCGACTTGATGAGGCCGAGATCGACATAGTCGCCGCGCCCCACGCCCTGTGCGCCGAAGCTGAACCCGTCGGGCACGCGCACGCCGTCGACCTGGATCAGCACGCGGTTGCCGCCCATGCCGCGGATGTTGAAGCCTTCATTGCCTGCACGGCCGGTGGTGCCGAGCGCCGCGCCGAAGCGGGTCGGCTGGCGCGTCACGCTGACGCCCGGCTCGAAACGCACCAGTTCCTTGATGTCGGTGACGAGTTCGTCGGCGATCTGCTCCTCGTCGATCACGCTGACCGTCGCCGGCGCATCCTGCGTCGCCAAGGGCGAGCGGGTCGCGGTGACGGTGACGGTGTCGCGCGCCTCGGGGTCGGCCTCGTCCGCCCAGGCCGGCACTCCCGCCAGCATCCCCAGCGCGCTGGCACCCGCCGCCAGCATGAC
Organism: Sphingomonas sp. MS122; assembly: GCF_049532975.1. Classification (GTDB taxonomy): domain Bacteria; phylum Pseudomonadota; class Alphaproteobacteria; order Sphingomonadales; family Sphingomonadaceae; genus Sphingomonas. The sequence continues at coordinate 221,002 of NZ_CP186695.1, forward strand.
CCGCATCGATTTCATCTTGCCCCTTTCATTTCATGATTGCGACTGACTCGCATTAGCTACGGGCGACTAGGCTTGTTGCGAACCACTGTCAATTGCAGGGCGAAGCCGGCGCATGCAAATCGCGCATGACGTTTCGCCGGCGCCGCGCTAAAGCCGCTCGTCATGCAACGCCCCAAGCTTTCGGTCGTCGTGCCGTGCTACAATGAGGAAGGCTGTCTCGAGCTGCTGCACGGCCGCGTCTCGGCGGCCGTGCGCGCCGCGGTCGGCGAGGATTACGAGATCGTGCTGGTCAATGACGGCTCGCGCGACGGCAGCTGGGCGGTGATGCAGCGCCTCGCCGCCGCGGATCCGCGGCTCGTCGCGATCAACCTCTCGCGCAATCATGGCCACCAGCTCGCGCTCACCGCCGGGCTCGACCTGTGCGCGGGCGAGGAGATCCTGATCATCGACGCGGACCTTCAGGATCCGCCCGAGCTGCTCACCGAGATGCGCGCGACGATGCGCGAGCAGGGCGCCGACGTCGTCTATGCCGTGCGCCGCAAGCGCGAGGGCGAGACCTTCTTCAAGAAGGTCACCGCCGCCTTCTTCTACCGCATGCTCGACCGGATCACCGACACGCCGATCCCGCTCGACACGGGCGATTTCCGGCTGATGACGCGCCGCGCGCTCGACGCGTTCCTGTCGCTGCCCGAGCAGGCGCGCTTCATCCGCGGCATGGTCGCCTGGGTCGGCTTCCGCCAGGTGCCGTTCGTCTATGACCGGCACGAGCGGCACGCCGGCGAGACCAAGTACCCGCTCGCCAAGATGATCCGCTTCGCGCTCGACGCGGTCACCGGCTTCTCGACCGCGCCGCTGCGCTTCGCCAGCCATGCCGGCCTCGCGCTCACCGGCCTGTCGGCACTGCTGTTCCTCTACATCGTCATCGGCTGGCTGCTGGGCAACGCGGTGCAGGGCTGGACCTCGACGATGCTCGTCGTCGTCTTCCTCGGCGCGGTGCAGATGTTCGTGCTCGGCATGATCGGCGAGTATCTCGGCCGGCTCTACGTCGAATCGAAGCGGCGTCCGCTCTACCTCGTTGCCGATGTCGCCGGACCGGTGAAGGGCCATGCCTCGCTCGGCTATCGCTTCGCCGATTCGGGCGAGGTCACCGTCTCGCCGCACGCGCCGGCGCGCCCCGGCCTGTCCGACGCCGCGGCGCCCGTTGCGTCGCCGCTCCCCGTCAAAACCCCGCGCCGCAAGGCCGAGCCGCCGACCCTGCTCTGAAACACGCGCTCGCCCTTCTCGCGCTCACGCTTGCCGCGCCGCTGTCGGCGCAGCAGGCGACGCCGCTCCAGGCCCGCGTCGAGGCCGAGCTCGCCAAGGCCGCGGCCGGGACTCGGTTCGGCCTGGTCGTGACCGACGCGCAGGGCCGCGAGATCGTCGCGGTCAATCCCGACCAGCGCTTCATCCCGGCATCGAACACCAAGATCGTCACCACCGCGGCGGCGTTCGCCACCCTGCCCATGCTCGACCGGCCGGACGTGTCGGGCGGCGCCGCGGTGCGGCTCGACGGACGCGACGTCGTCCTCACCGGCCGGGGCGATGCGCGCCTCTCCAGCGCGCCCGGCTGCACGGCCAACTGCCTGTCGCAGCTCGCCGACGCCATCGCGGCGAGGACGAAGCGCGTGCGCAACGTCACCGGCGACGCGACGCTGTTCCCCGACGAGCGCTGGAGCGCGGGGATGAGTTGGAACAACATCCCCAGCCCCTATGGCACTGCCCTCGGCGCGCTGACGCTCGACGACAACGAGCTGCTCGCGACCGCGACGCCGGGGAAGGAGGGCGCGGCGCCGGGCGTCGTCCATCCCGGCTATCTCGCGATCGACAATCGCGCCGTCACCGTGGCCGCGGGCGGCAAGACCGACCTCAGTATCGACCGGCTGCCCTTCGACCGGACGATCCGCCTGACCGGTACCATCGCCGCCGACGCCAAGCCGCAGCGGATCCGCATGGGGATCGACGACCCTGCCCACTATGCCGCCTGGAGGCTCGCCGCGCTGCTGCGCGAACGCGGGGTCAAGGTTTCGGGCGAGATCGGGTCGCGCTATCGCCCGACGGGCCCGGGCGACGATCCGCGCCAGCGCGCCGGAATGCCCCCGCCCCGGATCGGATTCGGCGCACAGCTCGCCACGCTCACCCCGCCGCCGCTGCTCGACGACATCCGCACGATCAACAAGGACAGCCAGAATCTCCATGCCGAGCTGCTGCTCCGCCGCACCGGGCTGGCGCGCGGCTCCGGCTCGGTCGCCGACGGACAGGTCGAGGTCGAGGCGATGTTCGCCAAGGCCGGCGTGCCGCGCACCGCCTGGGACTTTTCCGACGGGTCGGGCATGTCAACCTACAACCGCATCGCGCCGCGCGGCATGGTCGAGCTATTGGGCTGGATCGCGGCCCAGCCCTGGGGCGCGGCATGGCGCGGAACGCTGCCGATCGGCGGGGTCGACGGCACCCTCGCCCGGCGGTTCAAGGGCACGATCCTGGAGGGCCGCATCTTCGCCAAGACCGGGACGATCAACGCCACCAACGCGCTCGCCGGCTATATGACCGCGAAGAGCGGGAGGACGCTGACGTTCGCGGCCTATGCCAACGACGTGCCCTCCGGCACCGCCGCCACGCCGGCGATGGACTCAGCGCTGGTGGCGATCGCCGAGGCGAACTGACTCACTCGAAAATTGACGAAGTTGACGGAATCGCGGCGTTCCGGAGGCGTGTGCCAGGCACGCGCCTATGCAAATAATATAGTTATTACAGCTCGTTACACGCAAATCAACGCGCGTGAACGGGTAGTTGGGCGGTCGACACTGTCAAGGAGCGCGCCGGAGGTTCCGGCCCGTTCGGCAGAGCAAATCAAATCCAACATTGCAAGGCGCGCCGCTCAGCCCTTCGGCTGCGCCAGCACGATCAGCGACAGGCCCGGCGGCAGCGGCACCCGGCCGACCAGGTGCCGCTCCAGCCCGAAGATCTTCTCGAACAGCGTGTTGATCGGCTTGGCCGGCGGCGAATCGTCGCTGTCGTCCTTGCCGGTGAGCTTGCCCATCAGCCGCGCCGCGACCGCCGCGGGGAAGAGCAGCGAGTTGAACCAGCCGAGCTTGCGCCACTTGAGCCCCGCACGCTCGAGCGCGGCGACCAGCGTCCTCTTGGAATAGCGGCGCTTGTGGTGGTTGACCACGTCGTGCGCGCTCCACATCCACTGGTGCGCGGGGACGGTGATCAGGATCGTGCCGCCGGGCTTCAAGCGCTTCGCCATCGCCTGAAGCGCGGCGACGTCGTCCTCGATATGCTCGACCACGTCGAGCACGGCGATCATGTCATATTGCCCGTCCGCCACGCCCGTCAGCTCGGGCAGCGGCGAACTGCCGACTTCCTTGCCCAGCCGCTTGCTGGCGATGGCGCGCGCGGCGGGATCGATCTCGATCGCGTCGACCTCGCCGAACGCGCCGAGCATCGGCAGATTGTGGCCGGTGCCGCAGCCGATCTCGAGAATGCGCGCGCCCTTGGGCGGGTTCACCTCGCGCGCAATGAAGTCGGCGAGGATGTCGCGGCGCGCCACATACCACCAATGGGTGGAATCATGCTCGGCCATGCGGTCGTAGACGATGCGGTCCATGTCAGCCGAATACCCATTGGCGGTTGAGCGCGAAAGTCGCGAGCGGGGTGATCGTGACGATCGGGATCAGCGGCACCCAGTCGGGATAGTGCAGCAAGTCCGCGATCACCCAGGTGAACAGCGCGTTGAGCAGCAGCCCGAAGCACTGCACGACCAGGAACTTGACGTGCTGCCGCCCGCTCTTGTCGCGGCTGCCATGCCCCTTGAAGCTCCATGACGAGTGCAGGAAAAAGCCGCACGTCACCGCCACGGCGAAGGCGAAGGGCACCGCGGCGACCGCGAGGTTCGGGAACACCCAGGTCACCAGCGGCAGATAGACCGCGGCGTAGATCAGCGTCGAAATTCCACCCGAGATGCCGAAGCGCACGAGCTGGCCCAGCACGCCGCTCCGCTGCAATTCACCGATTCTGTGGATGATCGCCGTCACGCCCGCCTTGCCCTGAAGCCGGGCGCCGCCATAGGGGCCAGACCCGCGAACGGCAATGGCCGTGATTGCCCTGGCTTGCCCGCTGGCAAGGAGCTGCCCGCAGCGCGTAGCGGCGCTACGCGCAAGGGCTGCGACGCAGACCAGCGGGCAAGCCAGGGCAACCGCGAAGCGGCGGGCGGCTTTTGGCGCATGGAAGGCGTCGTTCGTCGGTCACGATGTTTCGGCATCGCTCCCTCCTCACTCCTACCCATGCGCCAAAATCCGCTCCGTCCCGGCCGTTGCCGTTCGCGGGTCTGGCCCCTATTGCGCAACAAGCGGTAGGGGAAGCGGTTTTGACCAAAGGTATCGGTGGCTTCGATCTGGAGCGCGAGCTGGACAAGCACTGGCTGCGCTGGACGCTGCTCGCCTGGGCGGTGATCGCGGCCTGGTATCTGTGGGACCGGTGGGGGCCGATCAACGGGCTCGCGCTCGGCGATACCGACGACAATATGCGGCTGATGCAGGTGCGCGCGCTGCTTGACGGGCAGGGCTGGTACGACCTGCGCCAGTATCGCCTGAGCCCCCCGGGCGGCCTCGACATCCATTGGTCGCGGCTGGTCGACCTGCCGATCGCGGCGCTGATCCTCCTCTTCAAGCCGTTCCTGGGCACGGCGATGGCCGAGAGGCTGGCCTGCGGCATCGCCCCGCTGCTCCCGCTCGGCGTGACGATGGCGGCGCTCGGCCTCACCGTTCGCCGCCTGATCGCGCCGGCCGCCTGGCCGCTGGCGATCATCATCCTGATGGGCTGCACCGCGACGATGCTGATGTTCGTGCCGCTGCGCATCGATCATCATGGCTGGCAGCTCGCCTGCCTCGCGCTCACCGTCGCCGGGCTCGCCGACCCCAGGCGTGCGCGCGGCGGCCTGACGGTCGGCCTCTCGAGCGCCGCCTCGCTGACGATCGGGCTCGAACTGCTGCCCTATTGCGCGATCGCCGGCGCGATCGTGACGCTGCGCTGGGTGTGGGACGGCGGCGAGGTGCGTCGCATGCAGGCCTATGCGCTGAGCCTGGCGGGCGGGAGCACGCTCGGCTTCGCCGTGTTCGCCTCCAACGCCAACTACGCGATGCGCTGCGACGCGCTGACCCCGGTATGGCTGTCGGTGACGATCGCCGCGGGCGTGCCGCTGTTCGCACTCAGCCTGCTCAACCCGGCGAGCCGCGCGGCGCGTCTCGGCCTCGCCGCGGTCGCCGGCGCGGCGATCGCGGGCGGGTTCGCCGGGCTGTTCCCGCAATGCCTGTCGCGCCCCGAGGGCGTGTCGGACGAGCTCTACAACACCTGGCTCAACAATGTCCGCGAGGCGCGGCCGATCTACAAGCACAGCTTCGCCATGGGCTTCCCGATCGCCGTGCTGCCGGTGATCGGGATCATCGGCGCGGCGGTGGCGGCCATGCGCGCGCGCGCGGCCGACCCGCTCGTCGCCTGGGCCGCGATCGGGCTGTTCACCGCCTTCGCCGGGGCGATGCTGCTGTGGCAGATCCGCGCCGGCCCCGCCGCGCAGCTGCTCGCGGTGCCGGGCGCCACCGCGCTCGCCTGGATCGTGGTGCCGTGGTTCCTCGGCCACAAATGGATGCCGGTGCGCATCCTCGGCTCGGTCGCCGCGTTCCTGATCGTCTCGGGCCTGTTCGCCGGATTCGTCGTCAAGTACGTCAAGGTCGACACGCCGCGGCCCAACCGCGCGGTGGTCGCGCGCGCCAATGCGCGGTGCATGAGCGCGGCGGGCATGTCGCTGCTCGACCGCACGCTGCCGCCCTCGACCCTGTTCACCCATGTCGACCTCGGGCCGCGACTGATCGTGATGACGCATCACAAAGGGATCGCCGGCCCCTATCACCGCAACGAGCGCGCGATCCTCGACGTGCACCACGCCTTCACCGGCAAGCCCGAGGCGTTCCGCCCGATCGCCCGCCGCTATGGCGCGCAATATCTGCTGGTCTGCCCCAACATGGCCGAGAGCACAGTGTACCGCGCCCGCGAGCCCAACGGCTTCTACGGCCAGCTCGCCAAGGGCCAGGTGCCGGCATGGCTCGATCCGGTGAAGCTGCCCAGGAACGCGCCCTACAAGCTGTGGCGGATCCGCTACGACCGCTGACCAGCGGTTGACATGGTTGACAGATATACGGGGTTTGGCGGCGGAGGCGCCTGCGAAGCGGCGGGTTCGCGCCCGCGACGCGGCGCCGACGCGGCACCCGCGCGGCGCGGACGCCGCATCCGCGCGGCAGGCACGCGCCGGCAACGCGGCAGCGGCGCGGCACCCGCGCCGTGCCCGCGCGCCTGTCCTTCTACCGGGATCCTGCCGCCGCTCGTCCATCGAACAGGATAGAGCAGGCGAATTCCAACATTTCCAGCGCGTTTTGGGGTGAGCGGCCGTCCCCGCTACAACCCGAAGCTGCGCTTCACTCCGTCGATCACGAACTGGATCGCGAGCGCCGCCAGCAGCACGCCGAGCAGCCGGGTGATGACCGATTCGATCTTGGCGCCGAGCAGCCGCATCAGCGGGCCCGCGGCGAGCAGCGCGACCAGCGTCAGGATCAGCACCAGCGCCAGCGCGCCGAACACCGCCGCGGTCTCCCCCGGCCCCTCGGCGCGCGACACCAGCAGCATCACGGTGGCGATCGAACCGGGGCCGGCGATCATCGGCATGCCCATCGGGAAGACCGAGACGTCCTCGACCTCGGGCGTCTCCATGAGCTTGTGCGCGCGGTCCTCGCGGCGCTCCTGGCGCTTCTCGAACACCATTTCGAGCGCGATGATGAACAGCATGATCCCGCCCGCGATGCGGAAGGCGTTGAGGCTGATGCCGAGCGTCCTGAGCAGCGCCTCCCCCACCAGCGCGAAGACCAGCAGGATCGCGCTGGCGATCAGCACCGCGCGCACCGCCATGCCGCGCTGCTGCACCGGCGGCGCCCCCTTGGTCAGCCCTGCATAGATCGGCGCGCAGCCCGGCGGATCGATCACCACGAACAGCGTCGCAAAGGCGGAGAGGAACAGCTCGATCATGCGCGCTCGGCGAGCTTGCGCTCCCAGGCGAGCGCATCGGTCACGATACGGTCGAGATCGTCATGCTGCGGGCGCCACGGCAGCGCCTCGAGGATCGCGCGATTGTCCGACACCAGCTCGTCGGGGTCGCCCGCGCGGCGGCCCTCGAGGCGGCGCTCGATCTTGACGTTGGTGACGCGGTCGACGGCGTCGAGCACCTCGAGCACCGAATAGCCGCGGCCATAGCCGGCATTGAGGAAATGGCTCTTGCCCGGCTCGGCGACCAGCAGCTCGAGCGCGTCGACATGCGCCGCGGCGAGATCGCTGACATGGATATAGTCGCGCACGCCGGTGCCGTCGCGCGTCGCGAAGTCGGTGCCGAACACGCTGACGCCGTCGCGCTTGCCCGTCGCCGCCTCGACCGCGACCTTGATCAGGTGCGTGGCGCCCGCGGTGCTCTGACCCGAGCGGCCTTGCGGATCGGCGCCGGCGACGTTGAAGTAGCGCAGCGCGGCGAAGTTGAGCGGGTGCGCCGCGGCGACGTCGCGCAGCATGTGCTCGGTCATCAGCTTGGACATGCCGTAGGGGTTGATCGGGAGCTGAGGCGAATCCTCGCGCACCGGCACGACTTCGGGGACGCCGTAGGTCGCGGCGGTCGAGGAGAAGATGAAGTGCCGCACGCCCTCGCGCACCGCGCTCTCGATCAGGCTGCGGCTGGCGGCGGTGTTGTTGCGGTAATATTTGAGCGGATCGCTGACCGATTCCGGCACCACCACCGATCCGGCGAAATGCATGATCGCGACGACACCATGCTCGCGGATCGCGGCGCGCACCTTGTCGTCGTCGGCGACGTTGGCGACGACCAGCGCCGCGCGCGGATCGACCGCCCAGTCGAAGCCGGTGACGAGATTGTCGACCACCACCACGCGCCAGCCCGCGTCGAGCAACGCAAGCACGGCATGGCTCCCGATATAGCCCGCCCCGCCCGTCACCATCACCGTGCCGTCACGCATAAAGCTCGTCCTCTTGGAGGGAAGCGGCACCGGCCCGCTCCCCCGCCCGGCCACCCGTCAAGATACGCTGGCGTGGGTGGCCGGGCGGGGGAGCGGGCCGGTGCCGCCCTGTTTCAGCTCGGCTGAAACAGATACTAGTTGCAGGCCACGCTCAACCCTATCTTGCATCGCGTAGCAAGGAGTTGAAGCGAATGACGACCGAAACCGCAATTTTCGCGGGCGGCTGCTTCTGGTGCGTGGAAGCGGTGTTCAAGGACCTGATCGGCGTCGAGTCGGTCGAGAGCGGCTATATCGGCGGGCACGTCGAGAACCCGACCTACAAGGCGGTTTGCGGCGGCGACACCGGCCATGCCGAGGCGCTGAAGGTCGTCTTCGACCCCGCGCAGATCCGCTATGACGACCTGCTCGACATCTTCTTCGCGACGCACGACCCGACCCAGCTCAACCGCCAGGGCAACGATGTCGGCACGCAGTACCGCTCGGCGATCTTTCCCCAGTCGCCCGAGCAGGAAGCGGCGGCGAAGGCGGGGATCGAGCGCAACGCGAGCGAATGGCCGGCGCCGATCGTCACCACGATCGAGGCCAACGACACCTGGTGGCCGGCCGAGGCCTATCACCAGGACTATTGGGAAGGCGAAGGCCAGCGCAATCCCTATTGCCTGGCGGTGATCCCGCCCAAGCTCAACAAGCTGCGCAAGAGCTTCGCCAACCGGATCAAGGAGGGGGCGGCCGCCTGAGCCGCCCCGACCCAGGCTACTCCTCCGCGGCCGGGAGCGGCCCGCCCTCGACCGGCGGGCGCTTCGCGGCTTTGGCGCCGAGCATCTTGTAGACGAGCCCGCCGATCACCCCGCCGACGATCGGCGCGACCCAGAACAGCCACAATTGCTGGATCGCCCAGCCGCCGACGACCAGCGCCGGCCCGGTGCTGCGCGCTGGGTTGACCGACGTGTTGGTCACGGGGATCGAGATCAGGTGGATCAACGTCAGCGCGAGGCCGATCGCGATCGGCGCGAAGCCCGCCGGCGCGCGGCTGTCGGTCGATCCCATGATGATCAGCAGGAACATCGCGGTCAGCACGACCTCGATGATCAGCGCCGCATACATGCTGAACTTGCCCGGCGAATGATCGCCGAAGCCGTTCGCGGCGAGCCCGCCGGCAAGGTCGTAGCCGCCCGGCGCGCCGCTCGCGATGCAGTAAAGCAGCCAGGCCGCGACCGCCGCGCCGATCACCTGTGCGATGACGTAGAGCAGGATGTCCTTCGCCGCGAAGCGCCCGCCCGCCCACAGGCCGAGCGTCACCGCCGGATTGAGGTGGCAGCCCGAAATATGTCCGATCGAATAGGCCATGGTCAGCACCGTCAGGCCGAAGGCGAACGATACGCCGAGCAGCCCGATCCCGACTTCGGGGAACGCCGCCGCCAGCACCGCGCTGCCGCAGCCGCCAAAGACCAGCCAGAATGTGCCGATCAATTCGGCCAGACCCCGTTGCACATTGGTCATCATGCCTCTCCCACTCTCGTGTTCGAACACTCGCCCGGTACGCGGCGAGGGCGAGACTAGGGGTCGTTGCGCGGGTGTAAAGGCCTAGATTTCCACGACTAGCGGTGCGCGGCGCGGCGCAGCCGGTCGTTGATCGCGATGCCGATGCCCTTGTCGGGGACGGGGGCGACGGCAATCGCGGCGCACCCGGAGGCATCGGCGCGGTGCAGCGAATCGAACAGGTTCGCCGCCGCCTCGACCAGATCGCCGCGGGCGGACAGCGTGTCGTCGCCCGTGACCGGGCCGAAACCGATCAGCCATTCGTCGGCGCAGCGCTCGGTCGCGTCGAGCCGCACCGGCTTGGCCGGGGCATAGTGGCTGGCGAGCTGGCCCGGCGCCTCGATCGCCTCGCTTCCGCCGGAGAGCCAGCGGCCGATCTCGCGCTCGATCGCTTCGGCGGGGATCGGGCCGGGACGCAGCAGCCGCGGATTGCTGCCGAGCGCGACGATGGTCGATTCGATGCCGCCGCTGGTCGGCCCGTCATCGACGATCAACGCGATGCGGCCGTGCAGGCTGGCGGCGACATGGCTCGCCCGCGTCGGGCTGATCGTGCCACTGGCATTGGCCGAGGGTGCGGCGAGCGGCTTGCCCGAGGCGGTCAACAACGCCTGCATCGCGCGATGCTGCGGCACGCGGAGCGCGACGGTGTCGAGACCCGCGGTGACCAGCCCGGCGATCGCGGCGTCGGGGCGGAGCGGCAGCACCAGCGTGAGCGGACCCGGCCAGAAGGCGTCGGCGAGCGCGCGCGCGTCCCGGTCGAACACCGCGATGCGCTCGGCCGCCTGGCGGTCCGCGACATGGACGATCAGCGGGTTGAACGAGGGGCGCCCCTTGGCGGCGTAGATGCCGGCGACCGCCTCGCGATTCGTCGCGTCCGCGGCGAGTCCGTAGACGGTCTCGGTCGGCACCGCGACGCAGCCGCCCGCCGCGATCAGCGCCGCGGCCTCGGCAATCGCCGCCTCGCCGTAGGGTAACGTCCGGGTCTCGAGCGGCGGATTTGGAACGGCCATGTCCGCTGGCTATAGCGGGGGAAAAATGACGGCAAGAGAGGACCGATGAGCTTCACCCCCGCCACCGCCGAGCAGCGCTTCGTGCTGGAGCATGTCGCCGGCATTTCCGAGCTGTCCGAGGCCGCCACCCCCGACCTGGTCGACGCGGTGCTGGAGGGTGCGGGCGCGTTCGCGGCAGGCGAATGGGCGCCGCTCGATCGCACCGGCGACACGGTGGGCGCCAAGTGGACCCCCGAGGGCGTGAGGATGCCCGAGGGCTTTGCCGCGGCGTACAAGGCCTATGTCGAGGGCGGCTGGGGCACGATCGGCTCACCCGAAGCCTATGGTGGCCAGGGCCTGCCCTTCACGCTCGCGACCGCGGTGCTGGAGACGCTCGGCACGGCGAACATGGGCTTCGCGCTGTGCCCGACGCTCAATGTCGGCGCGATCGAGTCGCTGGTCCATCACGGCACGCCCGAGCAGCAGAACCTGTGGCTGCCCAAACTGGCGACCGGCGAATGGACCGGGACGATGAACCTCACCGAGCCGCAGGCAGGCTCGGATGTCGGCGCGCTCAAGACCCGCGCCGAACCGCGCGCCGACGGCAAATGGTCGATCACCGGCACCAAGATCTTCATCAGCTTCGGCGACCACGACATGGCGGACAACATCGTCCACCTCGTCCTTGCCCGCACCCCCGACGCGCCGCCGGGGACCAAGGGCATCTCGCTGTTCCTCGTGCCCAAATACCGGCTGGACGCGCAGGGCAGTCCGGGCGAGTTCAACGATGTCCGCGTCGTCTCGATCGAGCACAAGATGGGGCTGCACGCCTCGCCCACCTGCGTTTTGTCGTTCGGCGACAACGGCGATTGCGTGGGTGAGCTGATCGGGCCCGAGCTCGGCGGGATGCGTGCGATGTTCACGATGATGAACAACGCACGGCTCAATGTCGGGCTGCAGGGGGTGCAGGTGGCCGAGCGCGCGACGCAGCGCGCGGTCGCCTATGCCCGCGAGCGCATCCAGTCGGCGCGGGCCGGCGCGGGCCGCGAGCCGGTGGCGATCATCGAGCATCCCGATGTCCGCCGCATGCTGCTGCGGATGAAGGCGCAGACGATGGCGGCGCGGGCGCTGGTCTATCTCGCCGCGAGCCAGGTCGACCGCGCCAATGCCGGCGACGCCGCGGCCAAGGCGCGGCTCGAGCTGCTCACCCCGCTCGCCAAGGCGCACGGCACCGATCTCGGCAACGAGGTCGCGAGCCTCGGCATCCAGGTGCATGGCGGCATGGGCTATATCGAGGAGACCGGCGCCGCCCAGCATTTCCGCGATGCGCGCATCACCCCGATCTACGAGGGAACCAACGGCATCCAGGCCGCCGACCTGGTCGGCCGCAAGCTCAGCATGGACAATGGCGGCACGCTGCTCGCGCTGACCGCGCGGATGCGGGGCGAGGCACAGGACGCCGGGCTGATCGCGCTGATCGATGCGTGCGAGGAAGTCGGGCGGCACATGCTGGCGAGCGAGATCGACGACCGGCTGGCGGGGAGTTATCCGTTCCTGACGATGCTGTCGGTGGCGGTGTGCGGCTGGCTGATGGAGAAGCAGCGCGGCATCGCGGCGGGCGCGGGGGGCGACCCGGCGTTCCTCGCGATGAAGCAGGCGGCGGCGCGGTTCTACGTCGAGCAGATCGTGCCGGAGGCCGTAGGGCTGAAAGCGTCGGCGCTGGCGAAGGCGGAGGTGCTGTACGCGGTCAGCGCGGAGACGTTCGCCGCCTAGTCACACCCGTCACCCCGGCCTTGTGCCGGGGTCCACCGGGAGACGACGGATAGGCTGGAGGCTCAAAGGCATAGGGCGAGGCACTGTGGATTCCGGCACGAGGCCGGGATGACGTCAAGGACGTCAGGCGATCTCGCGATCCAGCAGCTCGTGCGCGTTCAGCCCCAGCAGCGCGATATGCTCGCGCACCTTGGGCCAGTAGCTGGTGAGGAAGCGGTCGCGCTCGGCGACCTTGAGGCGCTCGACCGCGCCGGGCAGCACGAACATGCCGACCCCGCGACGCACCTCGACATAGCCGTCGTCCTGGAAGCTCTGATAGGCCTTGGCGACGGTCAGCGGGTTGGCGCCATGCTCGGCGGCGAGCGCGCGCACCGACGGCAACTGGTCCCCCGCCCGGTATTCGCCCCGCAGGATCGCCGTGGCGATGCTGGCGCGAAGCTTCAGATAAACCGGGCTGTCTTCATGCTCGAGCGCTGTCATGCTGCCTTAATACAGCATGGGAGCGGAAAGTTCCACCATTAAGAAGGTTTCGTCAGTTACCGTCCGTCGCGGTCCCGGCCCAGGTCGAGGCGACTCGCGCCATGTCCGGCCGCGGCCGCTCGTCGAGTGGCTTGCCCGGGGTGCCGATGAAGACGAATCCCGCGATCCGCTCGGGCGCGGCGCCGAACAGGTCGCGCACGCGGTCGCTATATGCCGCCCAGCCCGTCAGCCAGCTTCCGGCATAGCCGCTGGCGTGCACCGCATGGAGCAGGTTCATCGCCGCGGCGCCCGCCGACAGCTCCTGCTCCCACAATGGGATATGGCTCTCGACCTTGGGCGAGGCGAGCACCACCACCAGCGCGGGCGCCTGGCGCGCGAACTGGTCCATCGCCTCGATCTCCAGGCGCCCGGCCTCGGGTTTCTCGGCGCGATAGGCGTCGATGATGCCCGCCGCGAGGGCATCGCGCGCCGCCGCCGGCACCACCACGAAGCGCCACGGCGCGAGCTTGCCATGGTCGGGGGTGCGCGCGGCAATCTCGAGGATATGTGCGAGCTCGCCGGCATCGGGCGCAGGGGCGACGAGATCGCGCGCCTTGGCCGAACGGCGGGTGGAAAGCAGCGAAAGCGGCGTGGCGCGGTCATTGAAGGTCATGCCGGCCCGTTAGCCGCTTCGCCGCGCGCCGCAAAGGTCCATTGCGAACGATTCGCAACGGGCCAGCCATTCCCGACCGCGGTTTCGATTGTAACAATCATGCTTCACATCTGGGGTTTCGCCGCTAGGGTTCCCTTATCTCTATGCGCCGTTCGGGAGGGCGGCGCCGCATGGCATTAGATAAGGGGTCAAGCCTTGCCGCAATTCAAAGACATGAGCTTATGGGCGGAGGCCGAGTGGATCGCCGTGATCGCCACGGTCCTGCTCTTCGCCTTCCTCGCCGGGGGCGCGCTGATCGCCGCCAGCAAGAAGCCGGAATTCGCGGGCCATCCCAAGGGCCTCTACATGCTGTTCTTCGCCGAGATGTGGGAGCGCTTCTCCTACTACGGCATGCGCGCGATCCTGATCTTCTACCTGACCCAGCACTGGCTGTTCTCGGACGGCAAGTCGAACCTGATCTACGGCGCCTATACCTCGCTGGTCTACATCACCCCCGTGCTCGGCGGCTACCTCGCCGACCGCTATCTCGGCCAGCGCAAGGCGGTGGTGTTCGGCGGCCTGCTGCTCGCAGCGGGGCATACGCTGATGGCGGTCGAGGGCACCGGCGGGCAGAATGACCCGACGATCAACGTCTTCTGGCTCGCGCTCGCCTTCATCATCGTCGGCTCGGGCTTCCTGAAGGCCAACATCTCGGTGATGGTCGGCCAGCTCTACAACCTGACCGACACGCGCCGCGACGCGGCCTATACGATCTTCTACATGGGCATCAACGTGGGCGCCGCGCTCGGCACCATCCTGGTCGCCTATCTCGGGCAGACGATCGGCTGGGGCTTCGGCTTCGGCCTCGCCGGCATCGGCATGCTCGCGGGCCTGATCGTGTTCGTCCTCGGCAAGGCCTCGCTCCACGGCGCGGGCGAGGCGCCGGCGCCGCTGTCGCGCTCGCGCGAATGGGTGCTCTATGGGGTGGGCTTCGCCTCGATCGCGGTGATCTGGGCGCTGGTCCAGTATCAGGACGTGATCCAGACGCTGCTCGCCATCTCCGGCGTCGCGCTGCTCGGCTACGTCCTCTACGAGAGCTTCAAGCTGCCCAAGGAACCGCGCGAGCGCATGTTCGCGATCCTGTTCCTGATCTCCCTGAACCCGATCTTCTGGGGCCTGTTCGAGCAGGCGGGCGGATCGATGAACCTGTTCACCGACGAGTTCGTCGACCGCGGCGGGGTGCCGGCGGGCATCTTCCAGTCGATCAACCCGATCTACATCATCCTGCTCGCGCCGCTGTTCGCGGGGCTGTGGCAGTTCCTCGGCAAGCGCGGGCTGGAGCCGTCGGCGCCGGCCAAGTTCGGCCTCGCCCTGCTGCAGATGGGCTTCGCCAACCTCGTGCTGGTGTGGGGCGCGCACGCCTGGGGCATCGCGGCGATGACCCCGGTGTTCCTGGTCTTCGCCTATTATTTCTTCGCGACCACCGCGGAGCTCTGCCTCTCGCCCGTCGGCCTGTCGGCAATGAACCGGCTCGCGCCCAAGTTCCTCGCCTCGCTCATCATGGGCGCGTGGTTCTACATGACCGCGGTCGGCAATTTCGTCGCGGGCAAGATCGGCGAGGCGACCGGCGGCCATGACGGGCAGATGACCAAGGACGGGCTGCTCGACATCTACGACCTGTTCGGCTGGATCGCGATCGGCGTGGGCGTGGGCGTGCTGGTGCTCAGCCCGCTCGTGAAGCGCTGGATGCACCTCGACACGCTGAAGGACGACCGGGACCTGGCTGGCGAGCCGGAACTGGCCGAGAACCAGGCGGCGGGCATGCGTCCGGATCTCGAGACCAAGCCGGTCTGAGGAACGGCACGACGGAAACAGGGCGCGGGGATCACGCCCCGCGCCCTTTTTCATGTCTGCGATGGCGGGTCAGGAAACCCGGTTCGCGACCAGATCGTCGACCACCGCCGGATCGGCGAGCGTCGACGTATCGCCGAGCGACGACACGTCGCCCTCGGCGATCTTGCGCAGGATGCGGCGCATGATCTTGCCAGAGCGCGTCTTGGGCAGGCCCGGGGCGAACTGCACCGCGTCGGGCGTCGCGATCGGGCCGATCTCGGTGCGCACCCACTTCACCAGCTCGGCACGCAGCGCATCGTCCGCCGTTTCGCCGGCGTTGAGCGTGACATAGGCGTAGATGCCCTGCCCCTTCACGTCGTGCGGCATGCCGACCACCGCCGCCTCGGCGACCTTGGGATGGAGCACCAGTGCGCTCTCGACCTCGGCGGTGCCCATGCGGTGGCCGGAGACGTTGATCACGTCGTCGACGCGGCCGGTGATCCAGTAATAGCCGTCCTCGTCGCGACGGCAGCCGTCGCCGGTGAAGTACTTCCCCGGATAGGTGGTGAAATAGGTCTGGAAGAAGCGCTCGTGATCGCCCCACACGGTGCGCATCTGCCCCGGCCAGCTGCGCGCGATGACGAGGTTGCCCTCGGTCGCGCCCGGAAGCACCGCGCCCTCGCTGTCGACCAGCTGCGGGTCGACGCCGGGCATCGGCTTGGTCGCGGAGCCGGGCTTCAGGTTGGTCGCGCCCGGCATCGGCGCGATCATCGCGCCGCCGGTCTCGGTCTGCCACCAGGTGTCGATGATCGGGCAGCGGCCCTCGCCCACCACCTCGTGATACCAGCGCCACGCCTCGGGATTGATCGGCTCGCCGACGGTGCCGAGCAGCTTCAGCGACTTGCGCGAGGTCTTGGCGACGAACTCGTCGCCGTCCTTCATCAGCGCGCGCAGCGCGGTCGGCGCGGTGAAGATGGTGTGGACGTCGTGGCGGTCGACGACCTGCCAGATACGGCTGGCGTCGGGCCAGTTGGGCAGACCCTCGTACATCAGCGTCGTCGCGCCGTTCGCGAGCGGGCCGTAGAGGATGTAGCTGTGCCCGGTGACCCAGCCGATGTCGGCCGCGCACCACCACACGTCGCCGGGGCGATAGTCGAAGCACAATTCGTGCGTCAGGCTCGCCCACAGCAGATAGCCGCCGCTGCTGTGGAGCACGCCCTTGGGCTTGCCGGTCGAACCCGAGGTGTAGAGGATGAACAGCGGGTCCTCGGCGTTCATCGCCTCGGCCGGGCAGTCGGCGGAGACGCTCGCCGCCGCCTCGTGATACCAGACGTCGCGGCCTTCGGTCATCGCCACGTCGCCGCCGGTCGCCTTGACCACGATCACCGTCTCGAGCGCGGGCGCGCGCTTCGCGGCCTCGTCGACATTGGCCTTGAGCGCGATGCGCTTGCCGCCGCGCCGCCCCTCGTCGGCGGTGAC
This sequence comes from Sphingomonas sp. MS122, assembly GCF_049532975.1. Taxonomy (GTDB): domain Bacteria; phylum Pseudomonadota; class Alphaproteobacteria; order Sphingomonadales; family Sphingomonadaceae; genus Sphingomonas. The sequence goes on from NZ_CP186695.1 coordinate 237,828, forward strand.
GACCACGGTGGAATCGCAATCGGTGATGCGCCCGGCCAGCGCCTCGGGCGAGAAGCCGCCGAACACCACCGAGTGGATCGCGCCGATCCGCGCGCAGGCGAGGATCGCGAACGCCGCCTCGGGGATCATCGGCATGTAGATGGTGACGCGGTCGCCGCGCGCGACGCCCTTCGCCTTCAGCACATTGGCGAAGCGGCAGACCTGCTGGTGCAGCTCGAGATAGGTGAAGCGGCGCGGTTCCTCGGCGGGATCGTCGGGCTCCCAGATGATCGCGATATCGCCGCCGCGGCTCGCCAGGTGGCGGTCGATGCAGTTGGCGGCGACGTTGAGCTTGCCGTCGGCGAACCAGTTGATCCGGAAATCCGCCTCGTCGAACGACCAGTCGCCGGCCAGTTCCGGCCGCTTGATCCAATCGAGCCGCTTGGCCTGTTCGAGCCAGAAGCTGCCCGGATCGGCCAGCGAGCGCCCGTAGAGCCGCTCATAGCCCGCCGCATCGTAACGCGCGTTCCGTGCCCATTCCGCGGGAACGGGGTAGATCTCGCCGGTCATCGCGTCTCCTTTCGGGCGCGAGCTGTAGTTTCCGGGCTTGGAAAGGGCAACGCCGTTGCCGAAACGACCTTATGGTTTGGCGATCTCGATTTCGCCGAACGTCATGAATACCATCGCCGGTCCGGCCGGCCCGCGATAGGCGCCATTCGCGCCGGCAAGGTGCGCAGCGAGCGCGGTGAAGCTCCACGCGTCCTCCTCGGTCGCCTCGATCTGGCGTGTGGTCAGTGCCGCGAGACCCTGCGTCGTGCCGAAGGCGTGGACCAGCTTCGCATGCGCGCGGGCGAGCTCCGGCGCGGAAGGATGGTCCCACCCCCACAGCCAGGTGCCCTTGTCGGGCACCAGCGTGCCGACAAGCTGCACCGGCGCGGTGATCACCCAGCCTTGCGGGTTGCGGAAGGTGATGACCCCCGCCTCCAGATCGACCTCCCAGCTGCTCTCGCCAGCGCGCCAACTGCCGTCATGCGCCGCGGTCTTGAGGCGAAGCTCTTCCTCCGCGCGGGCGAAGACCGCGTCGATCGCCGCGTCAGGCAGCTTCGAAGGATAGCTGTTGCCCTTTGCTATCTTGGCATTGGCCGTGGCGCCACGGCCAAGCAACTTGTCGAAGAATCCCGCCATCACCAGTCCTCCCGCCGTCGTCAGCAAGGCCCGACGCCCCTGTCCAATTCCAGCCATCGTCGAATCCTCCCCCGACTGGATGCTAGCGATCAGCAGGAGGTCAGGGCAACCGAGGATCAAGCTTTCGACCGGGCATATTCCTGCGTTCCGCGCGTGATCACCCGGTCACCCTCGACGATCTCGGCGATCGGGATGTCGGGCTGTGCCAGGATCTCGGCGTAGAGCGGCGCGAAGTCGCTCTCGACGGTGACGCGGAGCAGTTCCTCGAAGCTCGGGATGACGAAATAGTTCTGCTGGAAATCGTCGATGCGATACTCCGTGCGCATCACCCGCTTCAAGTCGAAGCCGATGCGGTTGGGGCTGTCGCTGTCGAGCGCGAAGCGGCTTTCGCCGAAGCTCGATACGATGCCCGAGCCGTAGATGCGCAGCCCCTCGGCCTCCTCGATCAGGCCGAACTCGACCGTGTACCAGTAGAGGCGCGAGAGCTGCTTGAGCGCGCCGAACTCCATCGCGCGCTGCCCGCCGCGGCCATAGGCCTCCATATAGTCGGCGAACACCGGGTCGGCGAGCATCGGGACATGGCCGAACACGTCGTGAAACACGTCGGGTTCCTGGAGATAGTCGAGCTGGTCGGGCCGGCGGATGAAGTTCCCCGCGACGAAACGGCGATTGGCCATATGGTCGAAGAACACCTCGTCGGGCACCAGGCCCGGCACGGCGACCACCTGCCAGCCGGTGAGCTTCATCAGCCGTTCCGACAGCTCCTCGAAATTGGGGATGCCCGATTCGGACAGCTTGAGCAGCTCGAGACCATGAAGGTAGGCCTTGGACGCCCGGCCGGGCAGCAGCTTGATCTGGCGCTCGAACAGCGTGTCCCACACGGCATGTTCCTCGGCCGTGAAGGCATTCCAGTCCTGCGGAATCGTCCAGTCGGCCGCCGCACCCTCGGGCGGGCGGTCGAGGACATGGGTTTCACTTGTCATGCGCTCCTCATAACATGCGCGTCGCATGGACGGAAACACGCGGGGACATCGGGCAAGAAGGACGCTGCGCTGGCTGTTGCGCGGCTTGGCGGCGGTGGCCGTGCTGCTGCTCGGCTATGGCGGCGCGGGATGGATCGGCGGGCTGGTTCCGGCAAACGGCGGATGGCAAGAGCCTGCGCAGGGCATCCGCATCTATGTCGAGGACAATGGCATCCATACCGGCATCGTCCTGCCGGTGCGCGCGGCGGGGGTGGATTGGAGCGGGCTGGTGCGCGGCGAGGACCTGCGCGACCCGCGCTTCGCCGGCCATGGCTGGCGCAGCTTCGGCTGGGGCGACCGCGACTTCTATCTCAACACGCCGACCTGGTCCGAGCTGCGCCCGGGCCGGGTGCTCAAGGCCGCGGTCGGCAGCCGTGACACGCTGATGCATGTCGACTTCATCCCCGAGCCGAGCGAGGGCCCCAACGTCCGCGCGATCGTGCTCCGGCCCGAGGAATATCGCCGCCTCGCCGCCTTCATCCGCGCGAGCTTCCGTACCGGAACGGACGGACGCGCGGCGCATTATCCGGGCTATGGCAGCTACGACGCCTTCTACGAGGGGACCGGCACCTACAGCGCGGTGCGCACCTGCAACGCCTGGACCGGCGAAGCATTCCGCGCGGCGGGGGTGAAAATGGGAATCTGGACCCCATTTCCGATGACGGTGATGCGATGGCTCTGAATCTCGACGCAAAGGCCCCGCCCAAGACGGCGCTGTTCGCCGAATGGCCCCGCGCGGCGTGGAGCCTCGGCTCGCTGCCCTTCGCCTGGCCAGAGCTCATGCAGGCGCCGCGCGGCGACGGGCGGCCCGTGCTGACGCTGCCGGGCCTGGTCAACAGCGACCTCTCCAACATCGTGATGCGCCGCTATCTCGATGCGCTCGGCTATCGCGCCTATCGCTGGGAGCTGGGGCGCAATTTCGGGCCGCGCGCGATCGGCACCGAGGGCGAGCGGCTGTTCGAACGCATCGCCGCGATCCATGCGGAGACCGGCGAGAAGGTGACACTGGTCGGGGTGAGCCTGGGCGGGATCATGGCCCGCGTCGCGGCGCACCGCCATCCCGAGCTGGTGCGCGAGGTGATCACCGTGAGCTCGCCCTTCGCCGGCCTGCCTACCGCGACCAATGTCTGGCGCGTGTTCGAGCTGGTCTCGGGCCAGCGCGCCGACGATCCCGCGGTGCGCGCGTTCCTGGAGGAAGCGGCGACGCCCCTTCCCGTCCCGGCCACGGCGATCTGGAGCCGCACCGACGGGCTGGTCAATGGCGAGGTCTGCCACGAGGAAGGGGGCGAGGATGCCGCGCATGGGGCGCGGTCGATCGAAGTCCGCAGCAGCCACCTGTGGGTGCAGATGAAGCCCGAGGTGCTGCGCGCCATCGCCGAGACGCTGGGACGCGACGCTAGCTGATCCTAGGAAATATTCCTCCCCCGGGAGGGAGAGGAATTGTAGCTTCTTAGTCCTCGTCCCCCTCGGGATCGCCAGCGCGATAGCCCTGATAGGGGCCGCAATTGTCGGGGTCCTTGCGGCACGCCTCTTCGTGCTTCTTGCGCTCGCGGCCTTCGCGGGCCTCCTGCTTGCGCAGCTTGCGCCCGGCGTTGCGGTCGGCTTCGTCCTGGCTGGTGGTCGCCCAGTCGGCGGTCTGTCCCGCCGCCTTGACCGGCAGCGTGACGACGTCGAACGCGGTCTTGGCGATGCAGCCCCCCGCCAGCAGCGGCAGCGCCGCGACGCCCAACACAAAACCCTTGCGCATCGCGCCTGTCTCCCGGTGGATCAGCGGGAATGCCGATCGCGTGCCTGAACCCCGTGATAAGGATAATCGGTGAAGAAACCATCCACCCCTGCGGCGAGATGGCGTGAAATCTCTTCCTCCAGCCGCCCATGTCCGGCGGGATTGATGCCCGAGCGCAATCCCGCGGGAAGGAAGAAATTCTCGGCGCGGAAGGTCCAGGGATGGACCCGGAGCCCCGCGGCATGCGCATCGGCGACCAGTGGCGTGACGGTGCCGTCGTTCTTCACCACCAGCGACTTGTTCGGTCCGATCCCCGCGGCATAGGTCGCGATTTCCTTGAGGCCCGCGGACGTGATCATCGCCGCATAGCTCGACCGAGCCTCGTCCGCGGGACCGCCTTCGGCGTCGAGCAGCTGGATCAGCCGGATTTTGGTCTGCTTGTGGAGGGCCTTGAGGTTGTTCACCTCGAACGACTGGATGAACACCGGCGCGTCGGCGCGATCCCAGCCCGCCGCCTTGAGCTCGGCGAGCAGCTTCGCCTCCATCGGCAGGCCGATCGAGGCGAAATAGCTCGGATGCTTGGTCTCGGGATAGATGCCCACCGGGCGCCCCCGCGTCGCCGCGGCGGACTTGGCCAGCGCGATCACCTCGCGCAGCGTCGGCACCTCGAACTGGCCGTCATATCGGGTGTTGCCGCGGCGGAGCATCGGCAGCCGCTCCTTTGCCCGCAGCGTCTTGAGCTCGGCCAGGGTGAAATCCTCGGTGAACCAGCCGGTATATTTGACGCCGTCGATCGTCTTGGTCGCCTTGCGGTCCCTGAACTCGGCGCGCGAGGCGACGTCGGTCGTCTCGGCGATGTTGTTCTCGTGCCGCGCGACGAGTTCGCCGTCCCTGGTCATCACCAGGTCGGGCTCGATGAAGTCGGCGCCCTGCTCGATCGCGAGGGTGTAGGCGGCCAGCGTATGCTCGGGCCGTTCGCCGCTGGCGCCGCGGTGGGCGATGACGATCGGTTTGGCGGCTGGCATGATCGCATCCTTTGCAGCGGCGGGAGCCGCGACAATAATCATCGCAAGCGCCGCTCGCCACATGCCCGCCATCGCCCTATCTCCTTCGAAACGCTCGGATCGGCTAGTCGATTCGGATGACAGCATTGAGGCACGTCAAGGTGAGGAAGCTCCATGATCCAGGCTGAACGCGTGGCGCTCGTGCTGCTCGCGGCTGGCCGGTCCGAGCGGTTCGGCGGCGACAAGCTGATCCAGCTCTATCTCGGCCGCCCGGTGGGACTGCACGTCGTGGTGGCGCTCGAGGCGGTACCCTTCCGCGAGCGGATCGCGGTGGTGTCGGAGACCAAGCTGGACCTTGCCGGGTGCGGCTATCGCATCGTCCATAATGACGACCCCGCGGCGGGGATGAGCCGCTCGCTGCGGCTGGGAGTCGAAGCGGCGTGCGAGAGCGGTGCCGACGCCGTCCTGATCGCGCTCGCCGACATGCCCAAGGTCACCGCCACGCACATCTACCGCCTGCTCGACCGGGCCGAGGGACCCGACGCGATCGTGGCGTCGAGCGATGGCGAAGTCCCGCGCCCGCCGGTGCTGTTCGGGTGCAGTCACTATGACGAGCTGCTCCGCGCCGAGGGCGACATGGGCGCACGCCAGCTGGTCAGGCACGGTCATCATGTCGTGACCTCACCCGCCGAGCTGGTCGATATCGACACGGTCGAGGATCTGGACCGGCTGATCCACGGCTAGCCGCGCGCCGCGCCTATTCGTGCCGCAGCGCGTCGATCGGGTTGAGGCTCGCCGCGCGCCGCGCCGGGAAGAAGCCGAACACCACCCCGATCGCCGCGGCGATGAGGAAGGCGATGACGTTGATCTGCAGGTCGAACGTCCACGGCACCTGCATCAGCGGCGTCAGGATCCCGACCGCGACCTGCGCCAGCAGCAGCCCGACCACGCCGCCCAGCATCGACAGCACGATCGCCTCGACCAGGAACTGCATCAGCACCTCGCTCGCGATCGCGCCGATGGCGAGGCGGATGCCGATCTCGCGCGTGCGCTCGGTCACCGACACCAGCATGATGTTCATGATCCCGATGCCGCCGACGATCAGGCTGATCGCGGCGACCGCGGCGACGATCTGGGTGAGCAAGGTGGTCGTGCCGGTCAGCGTCGCGCTGATCTGCGCGGTGTCGAAGATGTTGAAATTGTCCTCCGCGCCCGCCTCCAGCCGCCGCCGCTCGCGCAGCAGGTCGGTGAGCGCGGACTGGACCTGCTGGCTGTCATAGGCCTGGTCGACGCCGACCAGCATCAGGCGGATGTCGCGATTGCCGGTGAAGCGGCGCTGCACCGTCTTGATCGGCATGATGATGACGTCGTCCTGGTCGCCGCCGAAGCCCGCCTGCCCGCGGGTCGAAAGCGTGCCGATCACGTCGCACGAGACGTTGTTGACGCGAATCCGCGCCCCGACCGCGCGCTCGCCGCGGAACAGGTTCTGGCGCACCGTATTGCCGATGATGCACACCGACTTGCCCGCCGCCTCCTCCGCCGGGGAGAAGGTGCGGCCGGCGGTCAGCGGCCAGGGCTGGACCTTGAAGAAATCGTTGGTGGTGCCGTTGATCGTCGTCGACCAGTTGGCGCCCTCGTGGATCGCGGTCGCGGTCGCCTGGGCTTGCGGCGCGACCGCGGTGACCCCCGCGACCTGCTCCTTCACCGCCTCGACGTCCTGCTCCTCGAAATCGGGCGGACGCGGGCCGCCGCCGCCGCGGCCGAAGCCTTGGCCGGGGCGAACCTGGAGGATGTTGGTGCCGAGGCTGGCGATCTGCTGCTGCACTGCGGCCGTGGTCGCCTTGCCGAGCGTGACCATCGCCACCACCGCGGCCACGCCGATGATGATGCCGAGCGTGGTCAGGAACGACCTGAGCTTGTGGCGCAGGATCGAACGGATCGCGAGGGTGAGCGTGGTGCCGAGCATCAGGCCGGAACCTTCCCGTTGCCCGCATCGATCCGCTCGACCAGCCCGTCCTTGAAGTGGACGATGGTGTGCGCGAAGGCCGCCATGTCGGGCTCGTGCGTGACCATCAGCACGGTGATGCCGCTGTCCTGGTTGAGGCTGGTGAGCAGCTCCATGATCTCGACCGAGCGTTCGGAATCGAGGTTGCCCGTCGGCTCGTCGGCGAGCAGCACCGCGGGGCTGGTGACGATCGCGCGGGCGATCGCGACGCGCTGCTGCTGGCCGCCCGACAGCTCGGCGGGGGTATGGTCCCACCAGTCCTTCAGGCCCACCTTGTCGAGCGCGGCCATGCCGAGCTCGTGGCGCACCTTCCGGTCCTCACCGCGATAGAGCAGGGGCAGCTCGACATTCTCGAGCGCGCTGGTGCGGCTGAGCAGGTTGAATCCCTGGAACACGAAGCCGAGATACTTCCGTCGCACCAGCGCGCGCTGGTCGCGGTCGAGCTTCTCGATATGCACGCCCTTGAAGGTAAACTCGCCCGCGGTGGGCACGTCGAGGCAGCCGAGGATGTTCATCGTCGTCGACTTGCCCGAGCCCGACGGGCCCATCACCGCGACGAAATCGCCCTGCCGGATGTCGAGATCGACTCCCTTCAGCGCCTGGAAGGCGGTCGGGCCCTCGCCATAGGTCTTGGTGACGCCGCGCAGGCGGATGATCGGATCGGCGTCAGCCACCCGAATTGCCTCCGCCGCCACCCTGGCGCCGCTGGCCGCCGCCCGACTTGCGCTGGCCCGAACCCGAGGATTCGCCCGCATATTGGCCGGTGATGACCTCCATCCCTTCCTTGAGGCCGCCCGACAATATCTCGGTCACCTGGCCGTTGGTGTCGCCGGTGGTGACCTGAATCGCCTGGGGCTGACCGTCCGAACCCTTCACATAGACGGTCTGGCGCGCGCCACGCGTGATCGTCGCCGACTTCTCCGCCGTTTGGCCACGCCGGCCGCGCCGCGGCACCAGCGCCCCAGCCATGCCGCCGCCGCCCGCCTGCTGCGCGTTGCCGTCGGTGGGGGTGAAGCGCAGCGCCGCGTTGGGAACGAGCAGCACGTCGTTCTTCTGCAAGGTCACGATCTCCGCGGTCGCGGTCATGCCCGGGCGCAATTTCTGCTGGGCATTGGCGACGCTCAGGATCGCGGCATAGGACACGACCTGCCCGGTGGCGCTCGACGTGCTGGTCGAGGACGAGCTGGTGCTCTGCGCCGACAGGTTGGAGCCGACGTCGACGCGCTGGATCGTCGCCGGGAAGGTCTCGCCGGGGAAGGCGTCGACGGTGAAGTTCGCCTTCTGCCCGTCCTTGACCTGTCCGACATCGGCCTCGTCGATCGCGACCTGAAGTTCCATCGCGCCGAGATCCTCGGCAATCACGAACAGGGTCGGGGTGTTGAACGAAGCCGCGACGGTCTGGCCCGGCTCGACCTGCCGCGCGAGCACCACGCCGTTGACGGGCGAGCGGATCACCGCCTTGTCGCGCTGGGTGACGTTGGAGCGCAGCGCCGCCTGCTGCGAGACGACCTGCGCCTGGCTCGCGCGCACCGTTGCCACCGCCCGCGCGACCGCGGCGCGGGCATTGTCCATCTCGGTCTTGGCCGGCACGCGCCCGCCCGACAAGCGGCTCACCTCCTCGAACCGGGCGAGTTGGCTGCGCGCCTCTGTCAAGGTCGCCTGGTTCTGCGCGACCGTGGCCTGCGCCGCGGCGACCGACGCCTCGCCCTGCTGGATCGTGTCGTTCAAGCGCGACTGGTCGATCAGCGCCAGCGGCTGGCCCGCGGTCACGCGGTCGTTCACGTCGACCAGCACCTTGGTGATCAGGCCGGACAGCTCGGAACCGACCTGCACCTGGTTGGTCGGCGCAAGCTTGCCCGTCGCCGAGACGGTGACGGTGAGCGCGCCGCGCTGCACCTTCTGTGTCGCATAGCCGCCCGTCTCGCTGGTCCCGAAATAGCGCCACAGGCCGAAGACCACCGCGATCACCACCAGCGCCAGCGCCACCCATTTGAGATAGCGCTGCCAGGGCGGCGTCACCTTGCCGCCGAGGAATTCGTCGAGCTTGGGGCTGGGGTTCGCATCGGCCATCAGTTTCGTCCGGTCGTGGAAAGGGTCGCGGGCGCGGGGACGCGCTGCGGGGTGGGCACGGCGCCGGCATCCCAGCCGCCGCCGAGCGCGAGATAGAGCTGGATCAGCGCCGAGGCCTGGTCCGAGCGCGCCTGGAGCAGGCCGTTGCGCGCCGAGATCAGCGACGCCTCGCTCTGGCTCAAGGTCAGGAAATCGGCGAGCCCGGCGCGGTACGAGCTGCGCGAGAGGATCGCGCTGTTGTTCGCGGCGTCGAGCGCGATCGTGAACTCGCGCTCGCGGCGCTGCGCGGTCTGGAGCGCGACGATCGCATTCTCGACATCCTCGAGCGCGGCGAGCACGGTCTGCTTGTAGGCAACGAACGCGCCGTCCGCCGCGGCCTGCGCCGAGCGCACCTGCGAGCGCGTGCGGCCGGCGTCGAAGATCGTCTGCGCGATGTTCGCGAAGACCCGGCCGGTGATCACGTCGAAGATGCTGCCGAGGTTCGACGCGCCCGCGTCGATGCTCCCGCCGAGGGACAGCGAAGGATAGAGCTGCGCCTCCGCCACACCGATCTGCGCCACCGCGGCGGCGAGGTTGCGCTCGGCCGCGCGCACGTCGGGGCGCTGGCGCAGCGTGTCGGCGGGGATGCCGACCGCGATCGCCGCGGGACCCTGCGGCACAGGGCGCACCGCCTCCATCTCGCTTTTGAGCGCGCCCGGCGCCCGGCCGGTGAGCACGCCGAGCCGCGACACCGCGCTGTTGTAGCTTGCCTCGATCGACGGGACCGACGCCGCGGTCTGCGCCCGGCTGGCGCGCGCCTGCTCCTGGTCGAGCGAGGAGACGAGCCCGGCTTGCACGCGGAAGCCGGCGATCTCGAGATTGTCGTCCTGGATGGCGAGGCTGTCGCGCGCATTGGCGAGCTGCGCCTGCGCCGCCCGCGCGAGGATATAGTTGCGTGCGATCTCGCCCTGGATCGAGATCAGCACCGTCGCATAGTCATAGCCGCTCGCCTCGAGCTGCGCGCGGCTCGCCTCGACGCCGCGGCGCACGCCGCCGAACAGGTCGGCCTGATAATTGACGTCCACGCCCAGCGAGAAGCTCGAATTGCCGCCTTGCGATACGGTGGTGACGGTGCCGTCGGGCAAGGTCGTGGTCGTCGTCGCGCCCCGGATCGGCTCGCTCCGCGACGCGCTGCCGCCCGCGCTCACGCTCGGCAGCAGCGACGCGCGCGACTGGACCAGCGCCTCGCGCGCCTGGCGCAGCCGCACCACCGCCTGCGCGACGTCCAGATTCTGCGTCGCCGCCTGCTCGACCAGCCGCGTCAGCAGCGGATCGTTGAACGCGGTCCACCATTGACGCAGGTCCTCCTGCGCCTGCTGGCGTGCCTCGACCGAATAAGCGGCCGGCACGCCGAGCTCGGACGCGCCCCTTGGCCGGTACTCCGGACCGACGGTGCAACCCGCGAGCGGCACCGCGATCAGCGCCAGCAGGATCGGCGGACGGTTCATCATGGCTCCAAAACTGGGCAGCGGCGGCGCGCGCGTCCATCAAAACATTGTCGCAAATTGTATGCGATGTGCCTGAACGCCGCCGAAACGATCCGGTTGCGTCGCCGTCACCAGCTCCCGAAACCGGGGGCGAGGCCGACCCCGTCCGGACCCGGCCGCGACACTCGGTCCCAGCCGTAACGCGCGCGCTTGCGCAGCCGCAACGCCGGCCAGTCGCCCATCGGAACCCGCCCGGCGAGCCGCAGGCCCTGGCGGCGATAGGCGTGCGCGACGCGCTCGGCCTGGGTGTCGAGCAGCCCTGCGAGCACCAGCGTCCCGCCTGGCGCGAGCGCCGCGGCGATGCTCGGCGCCAGCTCGATCAGCGGCCCGGCAAGGACGTTGGCGATGATCAGGTCATAGGGCGCCCGGCCGATCAGCAGCGGATGCTCGAGTCCCGGCGCCGCGGCGAGCGCGAGCTGCCCCGCGCCGTCGCCCAGCGCGATGCCGTTCGCCGCGGCATTCTCCGCCGTCACCTCGACCGCCACCGGATCGATGTCCGATGCCGTGGCATAGGCGCGCGGCCACAGATGCATCGCGGCGAAGGCGAGCAACCCGGTGCCGGTGCCGACATCGAGCAGGTTGCGCACCACCTCACCGCGTGCGCGCATCGCGTCGAGCGTGAGCAGGCAGCCGCTGGTCGTCTCGTGCGTCCCGGTGCCGAAAGCGCGCCCGGCCTCGATTCGGAAGGTCTTGGCGCCCTCCGGCACCTCGCCCTTGTTGCTCGCGGTGTGGACATAGAAGCGGCCGGCATGGACCGGCTCGATCCCCGCCTGGCTCAGCGTCACCCAGTCTTCGTCGGACAGCTTCTCGACCACTGGCTTGGCCTTGCCCGCGCTCGGCACCAGCGTGCGCAACGCGGCGATCTCGGCCTTGCCCGGCTTGGCCTCGAAAAAGGCTTCGAGCTGCCAGGCAAGCGGGTCATCGGGGATCGTCTCGCTGGTCAGCAGCACCGGCGCGGGATCGATGCCGAGCAGCTCGGTGCCCTCGAAATCGATCGCCTCAGCCTCGTCGCGGGTGCAGGGGAGCGTGACCTTCCAGCTGCTCATCGCACGTAGCTCGCGCCGTTCACGTCGAGCACCGCGCCGGTCATCGAGGCGGGCGCCTCGAGCGCGCAGAAACGCGCCATCGTCGCGACCTCCTCGGGCATCGCGACACGGCCAAGCGGGATGTCGGCGAGCAATTTGTCGCCACCCCTGCTCGCCATATAGTCCTCGGCCATCCCGGTCATGGTGAAGCCGGGACAGATCGCGAAGGCGAGGATGCCCTCGCGCGCGAAGCCGCGGGCGATGCTCTTGGTCATGCCGACCATCCCCGCCTTGGAGGCGGCATAATGCCAGTGCGCCGGGCTGTCGCCGCGATAGGCGGCGCGGCTGGCGATATTGACGATGCGTCCCCCGCTGCCGCGCGCCTGCCAGTGCCGCACCGCGAGCCGCGAGAGCTGCGCTGCGGCGGTTAGGTTGATCCGCATCGTCCGCTCCCAGGCATCGAGCCAGTCGTCCTCGTCGAGATCGACCGGCGCCGCCTCGAAGATGCCGGCATTGTTGACCAATACGTCGATCCGCCCGTCGAGCACGTCCAGCGCCGCGTCCCACAGCGCGCGCGGCGCGGCGGGATCGGTGAAGTCGGCCGGCAGCCCGCTGCGCGTCCCCTGCCCCACCGCCTTCACGGTCGGAAGGTCGATCGCCTTGAGGATCGCCGCGCCGATGCCGCGGCTGGCGCCGGTGACCAGGATATGGATCGTCATCCCCGTCCTCTACCCGCCCGGATCGGGCGAAGTCGAGACGGTCCGCCTATGCCGCGACCGAGGCCGAGAAGCTGCCGGCGGCGTCGCTCAGCTGGTTGAGTCGCTCGTCGATCGCGCCGAACTCGTGCTGAAGCGTGTCGATCTCACCGGCGACGCTCTTGGTGTCCTCGCGGATGGCGCCGATGGTGGCGGACATCGAGTCGGCGGCGAGCGCGGTTTCGTCGACCGCAGCGGTGATCGCGGTGACGGTCTGCGCCTGGATCTCCATCGCGGTGCGGATGCGGTCGGCGCTGGCCTGCACCTCGAGCACGGTGTCGCGGATCGAGGCATTGGTGTCGACCGTGCCCTTGGTCGCCGACTGGATCGCGGCGATCTTGGCGGCGATGTCGTCGGTCGCCCGCGCGGTCTGGTTGGCGAGGCTCTTCACTTCCTGCGCCACCACCGCGAAGCCGCGCCCGGCATCGCCTGCGCGCGCCGCCTCGATCGTCGCGTTGAGCGCCAACAGGTTGGTCTGCCCGGCGATGTCGCGGATCAGGCCGAGGATCGACTCGATCGACTTGGCGTGATCGGAGAGCATCTCGCTCATCGCCACCGCCTCGCCCGCCTGCGCCGAGGCGCGCGTGGCGATCCCCGCGGCCGCCTCGACCTCGGAACGCGCATCCTCGATCGCGCGGATCAGGCCGGCTGCAGTATGCGCGGCCTCGCGCATCGCCACCGCCGACTGCTCCGCCGCCGCCGCGACCTCCGAAGCCTTGCCCAGCATCCCGCGAGTCGAATCCGCCGCGCCGCGCGCCTGCTCGCGCACCTTGGCGCCGAGCGCGGTGGTCAGGTCGATCGTCCCGGCGATCTCGCCGCGGAACTGCTCGGACCGTGCCTGCCGTTCGCTGCGCGCCAGCTCGGCATCGCGCGCGCCGAGCTGCGATGCCATGAAGTCCGCTTCGAGCAGCGACATGCGCTGCGCGATGTCGACGAGGCGCCCGAAGCGGACGGGATCGTCGCTCAGCCGCTCGCGGATGATGTCGTGCGTGCGGGTATGCGCATAAGCGAACGCCGAGAGCAGCGCCGAGAGCGGGATCCGCGCGCGATGCGCATCGTCGGCATGCTTCGCCGCCATCTTCAGCCACGCCTCGTCGAACGGGCGCTTGAACTTGCAGGCCATATAGTCGGCGCTGGCGCGGACTTGGTCGCGCATCCGCTGGCCGGTGAAATAGTCGCGCACATGCGCGGTCGCCTCGAGCGAGAGATAATGGTCCCAGAAGGCCTGCGAGACCGTCTCGAAATCGTCGCCGATCAGCGTCGCGATGTCGGCGCAGCCCGGCGCGATCGCGCCGTCCCAGTCATAGTCCCGGATTCGTTCGCCAATGGGGCGCGCGCGGCCGCTCCACTGGCCGAGCTCCTTCGCTGCGGCCATCATTCTCTCCCGTTATGCAGCGACTTTTGCGACGAACTCGCCCGCGCTGTTCTTGAGGGTGCCGAGCTGCCCGTCGAGCGAGGCGAAGCCCTGGCCGACGCGATCGATCTCGCTCGCCACGGCCTCGGTGTCCTCGCGGATGGCGCCGATGGTGGCGGACATCGAGTCGGCAGCGAGCGCGGTTTCGTCGACCGCAGCGGTGATCGCGGTGACGGTCTGCGCCTGGATCTCCATCGCGGTGCGGATGCGGTCGGCGCTGGCTTGCACCTCGAGCACGGTGTCGCGGATCGAAGCATTGGTGTCGACCGTGCCCTTGGTCGCCGACTGGATCGCGGCGATCTTGGCGGCGATGTCGTCGGTCGCCCGCGCGGTCTGGTTGGCGAGGCTCTTCACTTCCTGCGCCACCACCGCGAAGCCGCGCCCGGCATCGCCCGCCCGCGCCGCCTCGATCGTCGCGTTGAGCGCCAAGAGGTTGGTCTGCCCGGCGATGTCGCGGATCAGGCCCAGGATCGACTCGATCGACTTGGCGTGATCGGAGAGCATCTCGCTCATCGCCACCGCCTCGCCCGCCTGCGCCGAGGCGCGCGTGGCGATCCCCGCGGCCGCCTCGACCTCGGAACGCGCATCCTCGATCGCGCGGATCAGGCCGGCTGCGGTATGCGCCGCCTCGCGCATCGCCACCGCCGACTGCTCCGCCGCCGCCGCGACCTCGCTCGCCTTGCCCAGCATCCCGCGAGCCGCGGCGGAGGTGTGCATCGCCTGCGCGCGCAGCGCCTCGCCGTCGCTCGACGCGCGCTCGACGGTCGTGCCGATCGAGTCACGGAACTGGCCGGCGAGCCGGTCGCGCGCCACCTGCGCGCTGTGCTCGCGATAGAGATTGTAGATTTCGACGGTGATGTCGCTCTCCAGCGCGGAGAGGCGCATCAGCGTGTCGATCAGCGCCGGCAGCCGCGTATCCGCGGCATCGACGCGGCGCACCAGCACTTCGAGCGCCGCACGATCGCTGGCATTGATCATCGACAGCAGCGCCATCGGCTCGACGTCCGCGGCATAAGCGGCCGAGACCGATCGCTCGATCGATTCGATCCAGGCGCGCCCGCGCGTGTCGAGGAAGCGGTTGCGCAGGAACACCACGCCGACGTCGATCATCTTCTGCGTATCGTCGGGCGCCCAGTCGCGCTCGTCGGCGAAGCAGCGAAGCCATTGCTGCCAGTAAGCTTCGGAAACCGCGCGGATTTCGGGCTCGAGCAGGGTCCATACGTCGCGGCTCAGCCGGTCGAGCGAACCGTCGAAATCGAAGATGCGCAGCCGCGCCCCGATATCGATCGTGGCGCTCATCGCGCCCGCTGCAGGCATGTCCTTGGGCGTCGGCGCTCGCGTCACGATGTCATTCCCCTTCCCGGCTGAACGCAACTCACCCCCAGCCTCGTTGCCAAGGGTAAAAGGGCATTGGTTAAGGCCCGGTTAGCCAGCGCCCCGCCTTGCGGCTTGCATCGCCCGCCGCTCTGTCTCATTAGGCCGCAAACCTTCAGGGGAACCCACGCCTTGGCATCGGCCCGCAACGAAACCCGCCCGCTCTCGCCCCATCTACAGGTGTGGAAATGGGGGCCGCACATGCTGGTCTCGATCCTGCACCGCGTCACCGGCACCGGCATGGCGACGGTCGGCGTGATCGTCCTGCTCTGGTGGCTCGCCGCGCTGGCGGGGGGCGAGAAGGCCTATGCGGACTTCATGGACCTGCTCACCTATTCCTCGGGCGCGCCCAACCTCGCCGGCTACATCCTAGGCATCGGCCTGACGCTGAGCTTCTTCCAGCACATGATGAGCGGCATCCGCCACCTCGTGATGGACGCGGGCGCGTCATTCGAGCTCAAGGCGAACAAGAGCTTCGCCGTCGGCACGATGGTGGTCTCGGTGCTGCTGACGGCGGCGCTGTGGGGATATCTGAGCTACGGCCATCTGACCGCCAAGCCGGTCGAGAATGCGCCGATCGTGGTGGAGACGAAATAATGGGCAACGGAACCTCGATCGGCCGCGTCCGCGGTCTCGGCTCGGCGCATGAGGGCACGCACCACTGGTGGCAGCAGCGCATGACCGCGGGCGCCAACCTGGTGCTCATGCTGTGGCTGATCGTCAGCCTCGTCCGCCTGCCCGACCTCGGCTATGCGACCGTCCAGGCCTGGCTGTCCTCGCCGCTCGCCGCGGTGCCGCTGATCCTGCTCGTGATCAACGTCTTCTATCATTTCCGCCTCGGCCTGCAGGTGGTGATCGAGGACTATCAGCATGACGAGACCCGCATCGTCCTGCTGGTCCTGCTCAACTTCTTCGCCATCGCCGCCGGCGTCTTCGCGATCTTCTCGATCCTCAAGATCGCCCTCACCGCCGCCACCGGAGCCGCCGCCTGATGTCTGCCGCGTACAAGATCATCGACCACACTTATGACGCGGTGGTCGTGGGCGCGGGCGGATCGGGCCTGCGCGCGACGATGGGCTGCGCCGAGGCCGGCTTGAAGACCGCGTGCATCACCAAGGTGTTCCCGACCCGCTCGCACACCGTCGCCGCGCAGGGCGGCATCGCCGCGAGCCTCGGCAACAACTCGCCCGACCACTGGACCTGGCACATGTTCGACACCGTCAAGGGGTCGGACTGGCTCGGCGACCAGGACGCGATCGAGTACATGGTGCGCGAGGCACCTGCTGCGGTGATCGAGCTCGAGCATGCCGGCGTGCCGTTCAGCCGCAACGACAACGGCACGATCTACCAGCGCCCGTTCGGCGGCCACATGCAGAACATGGGCGAGGGCCCGCCGGTGCAGCGCACCTGCGCCGCTGCCGACCGCACCGGCCACGCCATGCTTCATGCGCTCTACCAGCAGAGCCTGAAGTACGACGCCGACTTCTTCGTCGAATATTTCGCGCTCGACCTGATCATGGAGAACGGGGCGTGCCGCGGCGTCATCGCCATGTGCATGGAAGACGGCTCGATCCACCGCTTCCGCAGCCATGCCGTGGTGCTGGCGACCGGCGGCGGCGGGCGCGTCTATGCCTCGGCCACGTCGGCGCACACCTGCACCGGCGACGGCAACGGCATGGCGCTGCGTGCGGGCATCGCGCTGCAGGACATGGAGTTCGTCCAGTTCCACCCGACCGGCATCTACGGCGCGGGCGTGCTGATCACCGAGGGCGCGCGCGGCGAGGGCGGCTACCTCACCAACTCCGAGGGGGAGCGCTTCATGGAGCGCTACGCCCCCTCGGCCAAGGATCTCGCCAGCCGCGACGTGGTCGCGCGCTCGATGGCGATGGAGATCCGCGAGGGCCGCGGGGTGGGCAGGGAGAAGGACCACATCTTCCTTCACCTCGACCATATCGATCCCAAGGTGCTGCACGAGCGCCTGCCCGGCATCACCGAGACCGGCAAGATCTTCGCCGGCGTCGACCTGACCAAGAAGCCGCTGCCGGTGGTCCCGACGGTCCACTACAACATGGGCGGCATCCCGACCAATTATCATGGCGAGGTCGTTCAGCTGCGCGACGGCAACCCCGACGCGGTCGTCCCCGGCCTGTTCGCGGTCGGCGAAGCGGCCTGCGTGTCGGTCCACGGCGCCAACCGCCTCGGCTCCAACTCGCTCATCGACCTCGTCGTGTTCGGCCGCGCCACCGGCCTGCGCCTCAAGGAGACGCTCAAGCCCGGCACCCCGCACAATCCGCTGCCCGCGGGTTCGGAGGAGTTCGCGCTCACCCGCCTCGACCATTTCCGCAACGCCAAGGGCGGCTCGCCCACCGCGGAGATCCGCAAGGACATGCAGAAGACGATGCAGCGCCACTGCGCCGTGTTCCGCGACAGCGCGCTGCTCGCCGAGGGCGTCCGGCACATGGAGCAGGTCTACAAGCGGATGGGGGACATCGACGTCACCGACCGCTCGCTGATCTGGAACACCGACCTGATCGAGACGCTCGAACTCGACAATCTGATCGGCCAGGCGCTGGTGACGATCAAGGGCGCCGAGAACCGCAAGGAAAGCCGCGGCGCGCACATGCACGAGGACTTCCCCGAGCGCGACGACGCCAACTGGATGAAGCACACCGTGGCCACCTTCCAAGGCTGGGGCGGCAAGGGCGGCGCGACCACGATCGACTATCGCCCGGTCCACGACTACACGCTCACCGACGAGGTCGAGTACATCAAGCCGAAGAAGCGCGTGTATTGATCGAAGCGCGGACCTCCGGGTCCGCGCCTTGACGATCGCCAGCACGGCACTCACTTTCCCGGAGCACCTCCGGGGGAAGTCGATGCGTTCGTTGTCGCTGCCGTTTGCCGTCCTGCTCGCACTCCTCCCGGTGTCGGCCGCTCAACAGCAACAACCCTACACCCCGCCCCAGCACACCGCCCCGCCCCCGCCCGCCGTCGCCCGCTCGACCCCGCTCGAGATCGTGCAGCAGGCCGATGGCGGCACCCAGATCGAGCGCGGCCGGCCAGCGCGCCACGCCCTTGCCGAGCATCGCCGCCTCGCCCGCGCACTCGCCGCGCTCGCGCCCCAGCGCAAGGGCGTGGTCGATGCCTATATCCTCTCGGTCGCGCTCGACAGCGATCCGGTGTTCGGCCGTGAGGCGCGCGAGGCGGGCAAGGTCCTCGCCCGCCGTTACGACGCCGCCGGCCGCGCGATCACCCTCGCCGGCACCGACGGCGCCGCCCCCAGCCCGCTCCCCATGGGTTCGCCGCAGAATGTCGAGGCCGCGCTCGCCCGCATCGCCGAGACGATGAATCCGGCCGAGGACGTGCTCGTCCTCTACACCACCAGCCACGGCGCGCCGTTCGGCATCGTCTACAATGACGGCAACGAGGGCTGGGGTGCGATCTCGCCCAACCGGCTCGCGCGGCTGCTCGACGAATTCGGCATCCATCGTCGCCTGCTGATCGTCAGCGCCTGCTATTCGGGCGTGTTCGTGCCCGTGCTGTCAGGCCCGCAGACCGCGATCGTCAGCGCCGCCTCGTCCGACCGTTCCTCATTCGGCTGCATCGCGGAGAATGACTGGACCTTCTTCGGCGACGCCCTGATCAACCGCGCGCTGCGCAAGCCCCAGCCGCTCGGGCAAGCGGTGACCGAGGCGGTCGCGCTGATCGACGGATGGGAGAAGCGGGGCAACCTCAAGCCCTCGCTGCCTCAGCAGAGCATGGGCGTCGAGATCCAGGCTTGGCTCGGCCCGCTCGAGGCGCGGATGCCGAAGGCGGCGACCCAGCCGGTAGGGCGCCCCTCGGTCGACAGCCTCGAGGAGGTGCAGCGCTAGGGAACCCCGGCGCGCCGCGAAGGGTTGCGCGCTTCATGGCCGAACCCAATCAATATCCGCTGCTCGCCGCGCCGCACGTCCACCTGTCGGGCCCGGTCGATCAGACGATGTACCAGCGCTTTCGCGAACAGCTCGCCAATGCGCCGGCCGAGGGCACGCTGGTGATCGCGATCTCGACGCTCGGCGGCGACCCCGAGAGCGCACGGCTGATGGGCGACGAGGTGCGGCTGCTCCGCGACTATACCGGGCGCGAGACGCTGTTCCTCGGCAAGGTCGCGGTCTATTCGGCTGGCGCCACCTTCATGGCGCACTTCCCGGTCGAGAAGCGTTTCCTGACCAAGGGGACGCGGATCATGATCCACGAGCGGCAACTCACCACCGACATCCATTTGTCGGGCCCGCTCAAGTCGCTGCCCGCGCAACTCAAGGCCAAGCTAAACGAGATCGAGGAGTCGATCCGTATCGAGGAAGAGGGGTTCCACGACCTCGTCGCCGGCTCGCGCATCGGTTTCGAGGAAGCGGCGGAACGCGCGCGCGCCAACTGGTATATCGAGGCCGAGGAGGCGCGCGACCTCGGCCTCGTGCTCGACGTGATCTAGGCCCCAGGCCCTAGGCCGTCGTGCCGCCGTCGACGTCGATCGTCGTACCGGTGATGAACGAGGAATCGTCGCTGGCGAGGAAGGCGGCGAGCGCGGCCACCTCTTCGCCCCGGCCATAGCGCCCGAGCGGGATCGTCGGCAGCAGCGACGCGGCGAGCTCGCCGTCCGCGGGGTTCATGTCGGTGTCGATCGGCCCGGGCTGGATCACGTTGACCAGGATGCCGCGCGGCGCGAGATCGCGCGCCCAGCCGCGGGCAAGGCCCTGCACCGCCGACTTGCTCGCCGCATAGGTCGCGGCGCCTGGAAACATCGCTGCGTCGCCCATCACGCTGCCGGTGATGATGATGCGTCCGCCGTCCGACAGATGCGGCACCGCCGCGACCGTCCCGGCGACCACGCCGTCGACATTGACCGCGAAGACCTGGCGATAGCTTTCGACGCTGTCCTGTTCGACCCCCGCAAAGCCCGCGACGCCGGCATTGTGCACCAGGATGTCGATCCCGCCGAGCGTCGCCGCGGCTTCGTCGACGGCGGCCTTGACCGCGACCGGATCGGCCGCATCGGCCCGGATCGCCTTGCCCTTCACGCCCTGCGCCTCGATCGCCGCGACGCTCGCCTTGGCGCCCTCGTGGTTGCCGGCATAGGTGATGACGACATCGGCGCCGTCCTCGGCCAGCCGCTTGGCGATCGCCGCGCCGATCCCGCGCGACCCACCAGTCACCAGCGCGCGCTTGCCTGCAAGTTTCTTCGACATTTCCAAATCTCCGGTCCCCAGCCGGTCGCTTCGCCGGCTGCCGGGACGAAGCGCAACTTGGGAAGCGGCAAAGATGGTTCAATATTCCCGAACTATGGAAACGACGAAGTGTTTCTATATCCAGCGCATGGATCGCTTCGTGCACCCGGACCTCAAGGATGTGAGCCTGGCGGCGGCGTTGCATGCGCTCGCCGATCCGGTGCGGCTCGACATCGTCGCCAAGCTGGTCGAGTGCCCCTGCCTCAATTCGACCGCGTCATGCCCGACGGGCACGCCCAAGAGCACGCTGTCGAATCACTTCAACGTGCTGCGCGCCGCCGGGCTGATCGAGACCAATGCCGAGGGCCGCGAGCGGATCAACCGCCTGCGCCGGACCGATTTCGATACGCGGTTTCCAGGGCTTCTCGACTCGATCCTGGCCAATAGGCGCTGATCGCCGCGGCGAACGGGGTTGCGCTGCGTTGGCGAAAGTCATAGCCCGCGCAGCGAAATACTCTGCAGGGACCTTCCGAATGGCTGATTTCGTCCTTCCCAAGAACAGCAGGATCAAGAAGGGCAAGAGCCATCCGGCCCCGGCAGGCGCCAAGCGCACGCGGACCTTCACCATCTATCGCTACGATCCCGACTCGGGCGAGAACCCGCGCTACGACAATTTCACGATCGATCTCGACGATTGCGGGCCGATGGTTCTCGACGCCCTCATCAAGATCAAGTCGGAGATCGACCCGAGCCTCACTTTCCGCCGCTCGTGCCGCGAGGGGATCTGCGGATCCTGCTCGATGAACATGGACGGCAAGAACGGCCTCGCCTGCACCACCGCGATCGAGGACATCAGGGGCGATATCCGCATCACCCCGCTTCCGGCGATGGACGTGATCAAGGACCTCGTCCCCGACTTCACGCACTTCTACGCGCAGTACGCCTCGATTCAGCCCTGGCTGAAGACTGTCTCCCCCGCCCCCTCGGGCAAGGAGCGGCTGCAGAGCCCCGAGGACCGGGGCAAGCTCGACGGCCTGTACGAGTGCATCCTGTGTGCCTGCTGCTCCACCTCGTGCCCGAGCTATTGGTGGAACAGCGACCGCTTCCTCGGCCCGGCGATCCTGCTCCAGGCCTATCGCTGGCTCGCCGACAGCCGCGACGAGGCGACCGGCGAGCGGCTCGACGAGCTCGAGGATCCGTTCCGCCTCTATCGCTGCCACACGATCATGAACTGCGCGAACGTCTGCCCCAAGGGCCTCTCGCCCGCCAAGGCGATCGCGGAGATCAAGAAGATGGAAGCCGAGCGCATCGTTTGATCGCGCGCGCCGCCTGCCTCTCGATTCTTGCGCTGGCGTGCGCGGCACCCGCGGTTGCGCAAGAGGCAAAGCCGGTCGCGCCGGGCGTCTGGCTGGTCGAAGGCGGATTCGAGACCGGCCGCCAGCCCGACGGCAACAGTGTCCTGATAGAGGGGCCTGACGGACTTCTGCTCGTCGATACGGGCCGCCATGCAAGCCATGCCGCGAAGATCGAGGCGGCGATTGCCGCGCGCGGCAAGCCGCTGGTGCGGATCGTCAACACCCACTGGCATCTCGACCATGTCAGCGGCAACCTGACGCTCAAGGCCAAGCGTCCGGGCGTGCGCGTCTCGGCGAGCGATGCGATCGACGGCGCGCTGACGGGCTTCCTCAAGCGCAGCGCCGACTCCGCCCGCCCCGCGCTCGAGGCGGGCAAGATCCCCGAGCCGATGGCGAGCGAAGTCCGCGGCGATCTCGCCACGTTCGCGCGAGGAGCGGAGCTGCGGCCCGACGATGTCGTGCGCGAGTCCGGTGTCATCGATGCCGGTGGCCGGAAGGTCGAACTCCATCTCACCCGCCACGCCGCTACCGCCGGCGATGTCTGGCTCTACGACCCTGAGAGCCGAGTCCTCATCGCCGGCGACCTGGTCACCGACCCCGTCCCCTTCCTCGACACCGCCTGCCCCGATGGCTGGCGCAAGGCGCTCGACGACCTCGCCGCGAAGCCGTTCACCCAGCTGATCCCGGGCCATGGCCACACG
The DNA here is from genome assembly GCF_049532975.1 of Sphingomonas sp. MS122. Classification (GTDB taxonomy): domain Bacteria; phylum Pseudomonadota; class Alphaproteobacteria; order Sphingomonadales; family Sphingomonadaceae; genus Sphingomonas. The sequence goes on from NZ_CP186695.1 coordinate 260,173, forward strand.
CTAACCCGCAGAGGTTTCGACGAATGGAAGCGGAGCTTCGCCGCTTTCCTCGACTGCGTCCGCGGCACGCAGAAGCCGAGCTGGTGCACCGCCGCCTGGTACGATAGCCAGGCCTCACACGCGACGCCGCCGGCCGACAAGCTGCGCATCCTCACCATGGCCGATTATTATGTCGGCCGCATCCGCAGCGGCGAGCTCGACAAGAACTGCCCCAAATGAGCGAAGCGCCGCATTTCACCTATACCGATGATCCCGAGCATCCCGGCTGGAAGCGCTGGGAGCTGCGCGACCCCACGCGCTTCAACGCGTTCCTCGGCCCGATCCTGACCCGCATCGAGGACGGCAAGGCGCTGGTCCGCATGGTCCCCGGCCGCGAACATTCCAACCTGCGCGATTCCATCCATGGCGGCGCGCTGCTCGGCTTCATGGACGTCGCGCTGTTCGCCGCCGCGCGCAGCTTCGGCGTGCTCTCCACAGGTGGCGCGGTGACGCTCGACCTCTCGGCGCAGTTCATCGGCACCAGCACGATCGGCCAGCCCATCGTCGCCGAAGTCGAGCTGCTGCGCGAGACCGGCCGCATGCTGTTCATGCGCGGGCTGGTGAAGCAGGACGCCAACGTCCTCGCCAGCTTCTCGGGCACCGTGCGCAAGTCCTCGCCCGCATGACTCAGGTCCTGACTCGCTACGAGGCGCTGGTCGCCGCCGGCGAGTTGCGCCGCGATCCCGACCAGGCGGCCGCCGCGCGCCGCCTCGAGCAGCTTGCGCGCGAACTCGAGCAGGGCCCGCGCAAGGGCAGCGTGCTGTGGCGCCTCGCCCGCCGCGCGCCGGAAGCGCCGATGGGCGTCTATCTCTGGGGCGGGGTCGGGCGCGGCAAGTCGATGCTGATGGACCTGTTCTTCGCCAGCGTGAAGATCGGCCGCAAGCGCCGCGTCCATTTCCACGAGTTCATGATCGAGGTTCACGCGCGCATCGCCGAGGAGCGCAAGAAGGAGGCAGGCGACCCGATCGTCCCCGTCGCCAAGGCGCTGACCGAGGACACCCGCCTGCTCGCCTTCGACGAGATGGTGATCAACAACACCGCCGACGCGATGATCCTCTCGCGCCTGTTCACCGCGATGATGGCGGAGGGGCTGACGGTGGTCGCGACCTCCAACCGCCCGCCCGACGACCTCTACAAGGACGGGCTGCAGCGCGACGGTTTCCTGCCCTTCATCGCGCTGCTCAAGGACAAGCTCGACATCGTGCCCCTCAACGGCCCGACCGACTATCGCCGCGACCGACTCGGGCGGATGGACACCTGGCTCGTCCCCAACAATCCCGCCAACACCGCGACGCTCTCCGCCGCCTTCTTCCGCCTCACCGACTATCCGGTCGAGGACCGCGCCAATGTTCCTTCCGAGGACATCGCGGTTCAGGGCCGCACGCTGCACGTGCCCAAGAGCCTCAAGGGCGTCGCCGTCTTCTCGTTCAAGCGGTTGTGCGGCGAGGCGCGCGGCGCGGCCGACTATCTCGCCATCGCGCGCCGCTATCACACCGTGATCCTGGTCGGCATCCCGCGCCTCGGCCCCGAGAACCGCAACGAGGCGGCGCGCTTCGTCACGCTGATCGACGCGCTCTACGAGCACAAGGTCAAGTTGCTGGCGATGGCCGACGCGTCGCCGACGGACCTCTACCGCGAGGGCGACGGCAAGTTCGAGTTCGAGCGGACGGTGAGCCGCCTGATGGAGATGCAGTCAGAGGAGTATCTGGCGCAGGGGCACGGCCACGCCGCCTGACGGGGGTTACCCGCTCACCGCCCCCGCCAGTTCCGCCCCGCGCCCGGTCAGCCCATAGAGCGGCACCGGCGGGAACCGGTCCTCCAGCCGCCGCTTGACCAGATCCTGCCCGATCATCGCCTGCAGCGTCAGCGACAGCGCGCGCGGGGTGACCGGCGCCAGCCGCGCCTGCAGCGCGTTGAACCGGGTCCATTCGTCCTCCAGCCCGCCCGCGACCGGCAGCGTCCAGCGCGACAGGTCGGGCGCCTCCAGCCCCAGCCGCACCCGCGTATCCTCGATCCGCTCGCACGCCGCGCCGATCGTGCGCCCGGCGTCGCTCAGCACATATTCGGGTCGCAGCGGGTGGCCGTAACCCGGGTTGGGCGCCACCCAGCCTTGCTCGCGTAGATAGGCGAGCGTCCGCGTCAGGCTGTGCCGCGACAGGCCGAAGCGCCGCTCGATCACCGCGAAGCGCGATCCCTGCTCGCGGCTGAGCAGCGCTAGCACCGGGATCGCCCAGCGGCTGGCCGTCAGCAACCGCAGTACCTCGCTCGACAGGATCGGATCGTCCACCCTTGACCATCTCGCAATCTACTATACAAATGGAACCATAGATTCGGGAGGACCAAATGGCAAGCTCCGCAACCACCCAAACCGCCGCCGCTCCGGCGATCGCCTATGACGGCGGCCTCACCTGTTCGATCGGGGTCACCAGCCTCGATCGGGCGATCCCCTGGTATACCGACATTCTCGGTATGCGGCTGCTCTATCGCCGTGACGACCTCGCCTGGTGCGAGCTCAAGAGCGACGTGGCGCGCGTCAATGTCGGCCTGTCGCAGGTCGAGCGCGCGGGCGGCCCGGGCGGCGCCACGCTCACCTTCGGCGTCGTCGACATCGACGCGGCCAAGGCCGCGCTCGACGCTGCGGGCGTGCGCCAGGACGGACCGATCCTCGACATTCCGGGCATGGTCCGGCTGCTCACCTTCTACGATCCGGATGGGAATACGCTGATGTTCTACCAGGACATGTCGGGCGACAGCGCTTCCGGCTAGGCCCGGCCAGTCCCTCTATTGCAACTAATTCGCAAATGCAAAGATTTCCTTGACATGCGGGGAATCGCCTGTTGCCCCGGCCGTCCAATCGGCCTAAGGCGCGGCCGTTCCCTGCGGCCAACCGTGAGTCCAGAGCCGCCCAACCACGTTTAGGGAGGTTCATTTGGCCCGCAAGAAGATCGCGCTCATCGGCGCCGGCAACATCGGCGGCACGCTCGCCCACCTCGCCGCGCTCAAGGGGCTCGGCGACATCGTCCTGTTCGACGTGGTCGAGGGCGTTCCCCAGGGCAAGGCGCTCGATCTCTCGCAGTGCGGCCCGGTCGAGGGCTTCGACGCGACCATCACCGGCTCGAACGATTATGCCGACATCGCGGGCGCCGACGTCATCATCGTCACCGCCGGCGTCGCCCGCAAGCCGGGCATGAGCCGCGATGATCTCCTCGGCATCAACTTGAAGGTCATGAAGGCCGTCGGCGAAGGTATCGCCGCCAACGCCCCCGACGCCTTCGTCATCTGCATCACCAACCCGCTCGACGCGATGGTGTGGGCGCTGCGCGAATTCTCGGGGCTTCCGCACCAGAAGGTCGTCGGCATGGCCGGCGTGCTCGACAGCGCGCGGTTCAGCCACTTCCTCGCCGACGAGTTCAAGGTCTCGGTCAAGGACGTCAATTCGTTCGTGCTCGGCGGCCATGGCGACACGATGGTGCCGGTGCTCGAATATTCGACCGTCAGCGGCATCCCCGTCACCGACCTGATCGAGATGGGCTTCTCGACGAAGGAGCGCATCGACGCGATCGTCCAGCGCACCCGCTCGGGCGGCGGCGAGATCGTCGGCCTGCTCAAGACCGGCTCGGCCTTCTACGCGCCCGCCACCTCCGCGATCGCGATGGCGGAGAGCTATCTCTACGACCAGAAGCGCGTCCTGCCCGCCGCGGCGCACCTGACCGGCCAGTACGGCGTCGACGATCTCTATGTCGGCGTGCCGATCATCATCGGCGCCGCGGGCGTCGAGAAGGTGATCGAGATCAAGCTCGGCGACGAGGCCAAGGCCAACCTCCAGGTCTCGGTCGACGCGGTCAAGGAACTGCTGGTCGCCTGCAAGGGCATCGACAGCTCGCTCGGCTGATGCCGGCGCTCGCCGCCTTGCTGCTGATCGGCACGGCGCAGGCTGCCCCCGCGCCGTCGCCGTTGTTCGACGCGTTCAAGGCGGCGTGCTTCGATGTCGACAAGTTCGACGGCGTGGGCGCCGCGGCGGCGGCCGCGGGCTGGGCCGAGGTCGCCGAGGCCGACGCCGATCCGCGCGTCACCGCGATCGTCGCCAAGGGCCGCGACGCGATGCGCAAGGCGGAGCCGCAGGCGAAACTCTCCGGCCAGATGTTCCGCCAGCGTTTCGACGGCCGCGAGGTGTGGCTCGCCACCAGCCGGATCCAGACCAGCAAGGGCGGCTGGGCCAATGGCTGCCGCGCCTATGATCTCGACGCCCCCGCCGCCCCCGCGCGCGACACGCTCGACGGCTGGGTCGGCACCGCCCCCACCAGCGTCCAGGCCAACGGCGCCGCGAGCAAGCGGCGCTGGGAGCCGTGGCAGCCGGGCGTCAGCCTCGAAATCACCTACGTGCCGCGCGGCCATCCGCTCGGCGCTTCCTATGGCATCCAGGGGCTGATCCTCGTCAGCCAATCAATCGGAGGGTTCTGAATGTCGATTCTGATCGACCGTAACACCAAGGTCATCACCCAGGGGATGACCGGCGACACCGGCACCTTCCATACCCAGCAGGCGCTGGCGTACGGCACGCAGATGGTCGGCGGCGTCACCCCGGGCAAGGGCGGCACCGAGCATATCGGCCTGCCCGTGTTCGACACCGTCGCCGAAGCGGTGAGCAAGACCGGCGCCGACGCCTCGGTCATCTACGTCCCGCCGCCCTTCGCCGCGGACTCGATCCTCGAGGCGATCGACGCCGAGGTGCCGCTGGTGGTGTGCATCACCGAGGGTATTCCGGTGCTCGACATGGTCAAGGTCAAGCGCGCGCTCTCGGGCTCGAAGACTCGCCTGATCGGCCCGAACTGCCCCGGGGTGCTGACCCCGAACCAGTGCAAGATCGGCATCATGCCGGGCAGCATCTTCTCCGAAGGTTCGGTGGGCGTTGTTTCGCGCTCGGGCACGCTTACCTATGAGGCTGTGTTCCAGACCACCAATGCGGGCCTTGGCCAGACCACCGCGGTCGGCATCGGCGGCGACCCCGTCAACGGCACCAACTTCATCGACGTGCTCGAGCTGTTCCTCGCCGACGACGCGACCAAGTCGATCATCATGATCGGCGAGATCGGCGGCTCGGCCGAAGAGGAAGCCGCGCAGTTCCTCAAGGACGAGGCCAAGCGCGGCCGCAAGAAGCCGATGGTCGGCTTCATCGCCGGCCGCACCGCGCCGCCGGGCCGCCGCATGGGCCATGCCGGCGCGATCGTCTCGGGCGGCCAGGGCGGCGCCGAGGACAAGATCGCGGCGATGGAGGAAGCGGGCATCCGCGTCTCGCCGAGCCCGAGCGAGCTCGGCTCGACGCTGGTCGAGGTGTTGAAGGGCTGAATGGCCGTCGCCCCAGCGAAAGCTGGGGCTCCCCGCGGCTTGAGACCCCAGCCTTCGCTGGGGTGACGAAGGAATGAAGATGATGGGCGCTGAGGGCCTGGATTTCGCGGACATCGCCGGGGGCGTGAGCCCGGCGTTCGTCGAGACGCTGTACGCCAAGTGGAAGGCGGACCCCGCCTCGGTCGAGGCCGGCTGGCGCGAGTGGTTCGACGGGCTCGAAGGCTCGGTCACCGGCCCGAGCTGGGAGCGTCCCAACTGGCCGCCGACCGAGACCGACGCGCTCACCGCGGCGCTCGATCCCACGCAGATGGAGCCCGCGCCCAAGCCGGCCAAGCCCGGCGCGCCCGCGCCGGCCGCCGCGGCGCCCGCCGCCTCGTCGGCCGACATCGCGCGCGCCGCGAACGACTCGATCCGCGCGATGCTGCTGATCCGCACCTATCGCGTGCGCGGCCATCTCGCGGCGAACCTCGATCCGCTCGGCCTGTCCAAGCAGGAGCTGCCTGCCGACCTCACCCCCGAATATCACGGCTTCACCGCCGCCGATCTCGACCGTCCGATCTATCTCGGCGGCACGATGGGGCTGGAGAAGGCGACGATCCGCGAACTCGTCGAGATCCTGCGCCGCAACTACTGCGGCAATGTCGGCCTCGAATATATGCACATCGCCGATGTCGAGGAGCGCCGCTTCCTGCAGGAGCGCATGGAGGGCAAGGACAAGGCGATCGAGTTCACGCCCGAGGGCAAGAAGGCGATCCTGGCCAAGGTCATCGAGGCCGAGCAATGGGAGAAGTTCCTGGGCCGCAAGTATGTCGGCACCAAGCGCTTCGGCCTCGACGGCGGCGAATCGATGATCCCGGCGATGGAAGCGATCATCAAGTACGGCGGCGCGCAGGGCGTGCGCGAGATCGTCTACGGCATGGCGCATCGCGGCCGCCTCAACATGCTCGGCACGGTGATGGCCAAGCCGTACAAGGTGATCTTCCACGAGTTCGCCGGCGGATCGGCCAACCCCGACGACATCGGCGGCTCGGGCGACGTCAAGTACCACCTCGGCACCAGCACCGACCGCGAGTTCGACGGCATCAACGTCCACATGTCGCTGGTCGCCAACCCCTCGCATCTCGAGGCGGTCGATCCGGTCGTGCTCGGCAAGGTCCGCGCGCAACAGACCAACCGCAACGACCTCGAGGAGCATGCGCAGGTCCTGCCCGTGCTGATCCATGGCGACGCCGCGTTCGCGGGCCAGGGCATCGTGTGGGAGTGCCTCGGCTTCTCGGGCATCCGCGGCTACAACACCGGCGGCTGCGTCCACTTCATCATCAACAACCAGATCGGCTTCACCACGAGCCCGCAATTCGCGCGCTCCTCGCCTTATCCCTCGGACGTCGCCAAGGGCGTCCAGGCGCCGATCTTCCACGTCAACGGCGACGATCCCGAGGCGGTGACCTTCGCCTGCAAGATGGCGATCGAGTTCCGCCAGACCTTCAAGCGCGACATCGTCATCGACATGTGGTGCTACCGCCGCTTCGGCCACAACGAAGGCGACGAGCCCTCGTTCACCCAGCCGCTGATGTACGCCAAGATCAAGGGCCATCCCGGCGTTGCCGAGGTCTATGCCAAGCGCCTCGAGAGCGAGGGCGTGATCGACGGCAGCTTCGTGCCGGCCAAGGTCGCCGAGTTCACCGCGCATCTCGAGTCCGAGTTCGAGGCCGGCGCGAGCTACAAGGCGAACAAGGCCGACTGGTTCGGCGGCCGCTGGCAGGGCCTCGGCGCCCCGGTCGATGCCGAGACCGCGCGCCGCAACGTCGAGACGGGCATCGACAAGAAGCTCTTCGACAGCCTCGGCCGAACCCTGACCACCATCCCCGACGGCCTCACCCCGCACAAGACGCTGACTCGCGTGCTCGAGGCCAAGGCGGCGATGTTCAAGTCGGGCGAGAATTTCGACTGGGCGACCGGCGAGGCGCTGGCGTTCGGCGCGTTGCTCTCGGAAGGCTATGGCGTGCGCCTGTCGGGCCAGGATTCGGGCCGCGGCACCTTCTCGCAGCGCCATGCCGTGTGGGTCGACCAGACCGACGAGCACAAATACGTGCCGCTGAGCGAGATCCCGCACGGTCGCTTCGAAGTGCTCGACAGCCCGCTGTCCGAATATGGCGTGCTCGGCTTCGAATATGGCTATGCGCTCGCCGACCCCAAGAGCCTGGTGCTGTGGGAGGCGCAGTTCGGCGACTTCGTCAACGGCGCGCAGATCATGATCGACCAGTTCATCGCCGCGGGCGAGGCCAAGTGGCTGCGCGCCAACGGCCTGGTGATGCTGCTCCCGCACGGTTACGAGGGCCAGGGCCCCGAGCACAGCTCGGCACGCCCCGAGCGCTTCCTCCAGCTCTGCGCGGGCGACAATATGCAGGTCGCGAACGTGACCACGCCGGCCAACTATTTCCATTTGCTGCGCCGGCAGATGCACCGCAACTTCCGCAAGCCGCTGATCATCATGACGCCCAAGTCGCTGCTGCGGCACAAGCTCGCGGTGTCGAAGACCGAGGATTTCCTCGGCGACACGCACTTCCGCCGCATCCTCTCCGACCCCTCGGCCCCGGCCGACAAGGACGTCAAGCGCGTCGTACTTTGTACCGGCAAGGTCGCCTACGACCTGATCGAGGCGCGCGACGCGGCGGGCGACAAGACCACCGCGATCATCCGCATCGAGCAGCTCTACCCCTTCCCCGGTGAGCCGCTGGTCAAGCGCCTCGAGCGCATGCCCAATGTCGAGGAAGTGGTGTGGGCGCAGGAGGAACCGAAGAACAACGGTTACTGGTTCTTCGTCGAACCCTATATCGAGGCGTGCATGGTCGAAGCCGGGATCAAGCCGCAGCGTCCGCGCTATGCCGGCCGCGCCGCGGCGGCGTCGCCCGCGACCGGCCTGATGAAGCGTCACCAGGCCGAGCAGGGCGCGCTCGTCGCCGACGCGCTCGGCCACAGCGTGCGCGAGGAAATCCGCCGCGCGCGCAAGACCGAAGACAAGAAGACCGCCGGCAAGGCCGGCGCCTGAGATTGATCGCCAGGAAGGACTGAACGATGGCCACCGAAATCCTCGTCCCCGTGCTGGGCGAATCGATCACCGAAGCGACGATCGGCGAATGGCTCAAGCAGCCGGGCGACCCCGTCGCCGCCGACGAGCCCGTCGCGAGCCTCGAGACCGACAAGGTCTCGGTCGAGGTCCCTGCGCCCGCCGCGGGCGTGATGGGCGCGCACGCCGCCAAGGTCGGCGACACGGTCAATGTCGGCGCGATGATCGGCACGATCGAGGCCGGCGGTGCCGCCGCGGCGCCCGCGCCCAAGGCCGAGGAGGCGCCCGCCGCTCCCGCGCCCGTTCCGCCGCCTGCCCCCGCTCCCACCCAGCCCGCGGGCGAGGTCGAGGCCGCCGCGCTCTCGCCCTCGGTCCGCCGCGCGATCCTCGAGCATGGCGTCGATCCCTCGACCGTGCAGGGCACCGGGAAGGACGGCCGCATCACCAAGGAGGACGTGGTCGCCGCCGCCTCTGCCAAGACCGAAGCGCCCGCGGCCGCGCCGGCCCCGGCCGCTGCGCCTGCCACCGCCGCCCCCGCCGCCGGCGGCCGCAAGGAAGAGCGCGTGCGCATGACGCGCCTGCGCCAGACCGTCGCCCGCCGCCTCAAGGACGCGCAGAACACCGCCGCCCTCCTCACCACCTTCAACGACGTCGACATGACCGCCGTCATGGAGGCGCGCGCCAAGTACAAGGATCTGTTCGAGAAGAAGCACGGCGTCCGCCTCGGCTTCATGGGCTTCTTCGTGAAGGCGGCGTGCCAGGCGCTCAAGGACATCCCAGCGGTCAACGCCCAGATCGACGGCGAGGAGATCGTCTATCACGATTATGCCGACATCTCGGTCGCCGTCTCCGCACCGCAGGGCCTGGTCGTCCCCGTGATCCGCGACGCCGACCAGATGAGCGTCGCGCAGATCGAGCGCACGATCGGCGACTTCGGCAAGCGCGCCAAGGACGGTACGCTCAAGATGGAGGAGATGAAGGGCGGCACCTTCACCATCTCCAACGGGGGTGTGTTCGGCTCGCTGATGTCGACCCCGATCATCAACCCGCCGCAGTCGGCGGTGCTCGGCCTTCACCGCATCGAGGACCGTCCGGTGGTCCGCGACGGCCAGGTCGTGGTGCGCCCGATGATGTATCTCGCGCTGAGCTACGACCACCGGCTGATCGACGGCCGCGAGGCGGTGACCTTCCTCGTCGCGCTCAAGAACGCGATCGAGGACCCGACCCGCCTGCTGATCGACCTGTAAGAACCGACCTCTCGTCCCCACATGCGGACGAACGGAGTAGAACATGGCTGAATACGACTTCGACGTCCTCGTGATCGGCTCGGGCCCCGGCGGCTATGTCGCGGCGATCCGCGCGGCGCAGCTCGGGCTCAAGACCGCGTGCGCCGAAGGGCGCGCGACGCTCGGCGGCACCTGCCTCAACGTCGGCTGCATCCCGTCCAAGGCGCTGCTCCACGCGTCGGAACTGTACGAGGAAGCCGCGGGCGGCGCGCTCGCCAAGCTCGGCGTCAAGCTCGGCAAGGTCGAGCTCGACCTCGAAGCCATGCACGCCCAGCGCCTCGACGCAGTCAAGGGCCTGACCGGCGGCATCGAGTTCCTGTTCAAGAAGAACAAGGTCGAGTGGCTCAAGGGCTATGCCGCCTTCACCGGCAAGGACAGCGTCAAGGTCGGCGACCGCGAGGTCCGCGCCAAGAACATCGTCATCGCCACCGGCTCCTCGGTCACCCCGCTCCCCGGCGTCGAGATCGACCAGAAGGTCGTCGTCGACTCGACCGGCGCGCTCGAGCTGGCCAAGGTCCCCGGGCATCTCGTCGTGATCGGCGGCGGCGTGATCGGGCTCGAGCTCGGCAGCGTGTGGCGCCGCGTCGGCGCCAAGGTCACCGTGGTCGAATATCTCGACCAGATCCTGCCCGGCTTCGACGCCGACGTCCGCAAGGAAGCCGCGCGCCTGTTCAAGAAGCAGGGCATGGAGTTCAAGACCGGCACCAAGGTCACGGGCGTCGCGGTCAAGGGCAACAAGGCCACCGTCACGATCGAGCCCGCCGCGGGCGGCGCCGCCGAGACGATCGAGGCCGACAACGTCCTCGTCTCGATCGGCCGCAAGCCCAACACCGACGGCCTCAACCTCGAAGCCGCCGGCCTCGCGACCAACCAGCGCGGCCAGATCGAGACCGACCACAGCTTTAGGACCGCTGTCCCGGGCATCTGGGCGATCGGCGACGTCATCCCCGGCCCGATGCTCGCGCACAAGGCCGAGGACGAGGGCATCGCGGTCGCCGAGAACATCGCCGGCCTCACGGGTATCGTAAACCACGACGTCATCCCGTCGGTGGTCTACACCATGCCCGAGATCGCGGGCGTCGGCCTCACCGAGGAGGCGGCCAAGGCCAAGGGCGAGATCAAGGTCGGCAAGTTCCCGATGGCCGGCAACAGCCGCGCCAAGACCAATCACGAGCCCGACGGCTTCGTGAAGGTCATCGCCGACGCCAAGACCGATCGCGTGCTCGGCGTCTGGATCATCACCAGCGTCGCCGGCACGATGATCGCCCAGGCCGCGCAGGCGATGGAGTTCGGCGCGACCAGCGAGGACATCGCCTATACCTGCCACGCCCATCCGACGCACAGCGAGGCGATCAAGGAAGCGGCGATGGCGGTGACGGGAAAACCCATTCACATCTGACGCTTGATCCCGGTCCGGGCGGCTCGGAAACGAGGTTAGCCGTGCGCTAACCGGGACCTTGCCCGGAACCGGGGCGTTCTGTGCGGATGATTCGCCCGCTTCCCCTACTGTCCGCCGTCGCCCTCGCCCTGTTCGTGGCGGCCTGTGGCGGCGGCGGGAGCAGCGGCGGCGGCGGCGTGGTCGTCACGCCGACGCCGACCCCCACGACCACCGCGACGCCGCCCCCGACGCCGACATCCTCCTCCTCCCCCTTGCCCACGACCTGGGCCGGGGTCTCGGGCTATTACGACGTCCAGCCCGACATCGGCGCGTGCCGCGCGGGCACGCTCAAGGCCGCGGTCAAGGCCGAGTTCCTCGCCAGGCTCAACGAGATCCGCGCGCGCCACAATCTGCCGGCGGTGGTCTATTCGAGCGACGAGGACGTCCAGCAGGCCGAATCCTCGCTGATGATGGCCGCCAATATCGCGCTCAGCCACACCCCGCCGACCAATTGGCGCTGCTACACCAGCGACGGCGCGACCGCGGCGGGGGCGAGCAACCTGATCGGCGGCTGGGGCACCGGGCTCGGCTTCGACAGCGAGGACGATCTGCTCGCCGGCTGGCTGCGCGAGGGCGGGACCGCCTCGCTCGGCCATCGCCGCTGGATCCTCCACCCCTTCCTGCGCAAGACCTCCTATGGCCGCGTCTCGGGGCTGCTGCCCGACGGCCGCCGCGCCACGACCGCGTCGATGCGCGTGTTCAACTTCGTGAGCGCGGGTCCGGCGCCCGCGGCCGTCCCGCCCTTCGTCGGTTTCCCGCAGGGCGACTATCCCTCGCGCTATTTCGCGCTGACCGACTATCTCTCCTTCTCGGTGATCCCGAGCAGCACCAACAACGGCGCCGACCGCCTGGTCGATTTCTCCGCCGCCACGGTCAGCGTGCGGGGCCCGTCGGGCGAGCTGCCGATCACCAACATCACCCGCGACAATGACGGCTACGGCATCGCCAACAACATCCAGTGGCGCGTCACCGGCCTCGCCGCCAACACCAGCTACACCGTGACGATCGCCGGCGTGCGCAGCGCCCCGCAGGCCACCTACACCTACAATTTCCGGATCGTCCCCTAACCGCTTCTTCACCGCCGCCCGCTCGGCTAGACGAAGGCGATGACCCCGCCCGCCCCCACGCTTGCCTTGACCCAGCTCGGCAACGTCCTGCCCTGGCTCGACCTGTTCGGCATCGCGGTGTTTGCTGCCACCGGCGCGCTGGCGGCGGCGGGACGCGGGCAGACGCTCGTCACCGCCGCCTTCTTCGCGCTGATCACCGGCGTCGGCGGCGGCACGATCCGCGACCTTTTGATCGGCGCGCCGGTATGGTGGACTCACCATCCCTATGTCGCCGCGCTGTGCCTCGGCGTCGCGCTGGTGATCTGGATCACGCCGCAGCGCTGGTGGCACGGCGCGGCGCTCGACTGGCTCGATGCGCTCGGCCTCGCCGCCTATGCCGTGTTCGGCGCCGCCAAGTCGCTGAGCTTCGGCATCCCGCCGGTCCCCGCCGCGCTGATGGGCGTGCTCACCGCCTGTTGCGGCGGCATCATCCGCGACGTCCTCGCGGGCGAGCCGTCGATCCTGATGCGGCCCGAGCTCTACGTCACCGCCGCCGCGCTCGCCTCGGGCCTGTACGTGCTGCTGACGCTTGCCGGCATGCCGCTGCTCGCCGCCGCGATCGCCGCCGCCGCGGCCGGCTTCGCGCTGCGCGCCGCCGCCTTCGTGTGGAAGATCAAGCTGCCCGCCTATCGCGGCAAGCGCTGAGCCTCAGGGTTCGACCAGCCAGGCGATCGCCTCGTCGCGACTGGCGAAGATGCCGATATCGGGCCGCACCTGCTGGATGCGCCTTGCCTGCATCCGCGCGGTCGCGGTCGTCACCACGAAGGCGACCTTGCGCGCCCAAAGCGAGCGCACCGCCGGATTGTCGAAGGTGCGCTGCATCAAGTCGATCGTCGCGGTCGGTACGCTCGGAACCGCGCTCGCGTCGTACAGCGTGAGATGCTGCCCGACCTCGTCGCCGAACGATCGGACCGCGGCGCGCAGCTCCTCCCCCACCCATGCCGCATCCTCCGGACTCAGCATCGCGCGAATCTCGAGCATCACCAGCTTGCGCGGGCGGTCGATCTCGATCCGGTGCGTCTGCGGCGCATGCATGGCGAGCCGCGCTGTATCGCAGCGCCCGCCTCAAGTCATTCTCAACGCCGCGTTAATCCGGAAAAAGCGCACGTCAGGCGCGCACCACGCCCACTTCGCTGAACGGCTTGGGCTCGACCGGCGGGGTCGTGCTGTCGTTGAGCTCGCACTGCCAGATGCCGATGTCGATCCAACGCCCTTCCTTGAACCCGATCTCGCGCAGCTGGCCGGCGCGACGGAAGCCGACCTGCTCGTGCGTGCGGATCGAATTGTCGTTGGGCAGCGAGATCACGCTGATCGCCTGGGTGAAGCCCTGCGCGCGCAGCGTGTCGATCAGCGCCTCGTACAGCAGCCGCCCGATCCCCTGCCCCTGCACCGCGCCGGCAACATAGACCGAGGTCTCGACGACATAGCGATAGGCCGAACGCTCGCGGAAGCGCGTGGCATAGGCATAGCCGAGCACGCCGCGGCCCTCGCCATTGGTCGCGACGATCCACGGATAGAGGCCGTCGGACGATTCCATGCGGCCGCGCATCTGCCGCGCATCGGGCGGGTCGAACTCGAAGCTTACCGTGCCGGTCAGCACATAGGGCGCATAGATCGCGGCGATCGCGGCGGCGTCGGCGGGCTCGGCGGCGCGGAGCTGGATCACAGGCCGATCCTCGCGAGCACGAGGTCGATCAGCCGGGCATCCGCGCGCACGTTCGTCGCCGCCGGGCCGAACGCCCCGCATTCGAGGCAGCGCGCCTGCATCGACGAGCCCATCGCCAGCCGCCGCGCATCGCCCAGCGCCTGGCCGAACACCGCGCGTCGCTCCGCCGCGATCCGGGCATAGATGTCGCCCCCGCTCTCGGGCGCCGCTTCCTCGTCCTCGTCCTCGCCGCTGCCCGCGGCAAAGCCCGCGACCAGCTGCTCGAACCAGCTCGGCTCCTTTTCGAGATACACCGCATGGACCTTGGCCGGATCGAGCTTGGCGCGCTTGGCCGCTTCCGCGACTGCGTCGGAGAGGTTGCCGAACCGGTCGACCAGCCCGAGCTGGCGCGCGGTGCCGCCGTCCCAGACGCGGCCCTGGCCGATCTCGTCCACGCGCTGCGGCGTCATCCTGCGCGACTGCGAGACCAGCCCGATGAAGCGGCGATAGCCCTGCTCGATCCCCGACTGCAGCACCCGGTCCACCGTCTCGTTGGTGCCGGCATAGACGTCGGGCTGGCCGGTCAGCGGGGTGGTCTTCACCCCGTCGCTGGTCACGCCGATCTTGGCGAGCGTGTTCTCGAAGGTCGGGATGATGCCGAAGATGCCGATCGATCCGGTGATCGTGTTGGGCTCGGCGAAGATCACGTCGCCCGGGGTCGACACCCAATAGCCGCCGCTCGCCGCGAGGCTGCCCATCGACACCACCACCGGCAGCCCCTGGCCCTTGGCCTGCAGGATCGCCTGGCGGATGCGCTCCGAGGCCAGCGCCGACCCGCCCGGCGAGTCGACGCGCACCACCAGCGCCTTCAGCTTCTTCTCCGCCAGTCCCTTGAGCAGCAACGCCGACACGGTGTCCCCGCCCGCGGTGCCCGGGCCCGCCTTGCCGTCGACGATCTCGCCCGCGATGGTGATCACGCCGATCGCGTCGCCGGTCTTCGGCGCCGGATTGGCCTCGAGCCAGTTGGCGAGCTTGATCGCCTTGAAATTGCCCGCCGGCTTGCCCGCATCCGCGCCCGCGACCTCGGCGACGCGCTTGCCGAACGCCAGCCGGTCGCCGCGCTTGTCGACCAGGCCCATGCGCTCGTTGGCGAGCGCGATGTCGCCGTTCGCCGCCGCGACCACCACGTCGGGCTGCGCGATCGTCTCGCGGATCCGCGCCTTGGGCCGCGCCTTGGCCACCGCTTCCTGCCACTGGCCGAAGATCGCGCCGTACAGCGCCTCATTGGCCTCGCGCGCCTCGGGCGACTGGCCGGTGAGGATGAAGGGCTCGACCGCCGACTTGAACTTGCCGACCTTGTAGACGTGCGTGGTGACGCCGAGCTTGTCGATCAGCCCCTTGTAATAGAGCCGCGATCCGCCCGGGCCGGTGAACAGCGTGCCGCCCAGCGGATTGACCCAGATCTCGCTCGCGTTCGCGGCGAGCAGATAGCCGCTGTCGGTATAGCCGGTGGCATAGGCCAGCACCGGCTTGCCCGCCGCGCGCACCCGCGCCACGGCCTGGCCGACTTCGGCGACCGCGGCCGGATAGCCGCCCATGAACCGGTCGAGATCGAGCACCACCGCCTTGACGCGGCTGTCGCCCTTGGCGGCGTCGAGCGCGCGGACGAGGTCGCGCATCCGGTATTCCTTGATCGACTCCCCGCCGCCGAACGCCGCGAACGGATCCGCCTGCGAGGGCTGCTCGACGATCATCCCGTCGATGTTGAGCACCAGCGCCCCGTCGCGCACCGCCGCCGGGTTGGGGCGTGCCGAGAGCACCGCGAACAGCGCGATGAAGAAGAGCAGCATGAACAGCAGCACCAGCGCATCCTTGATGCCAACCAGCAGCTTCCATGCGCCGCGAACCAGTTTCACTTGCTTGTGCTCCTCGGATTGCCCCGCGTCCCTTGACGCACAGGCAGGGCCTGGGAGCAACCCCTAACCGCCCTGTGTTACCAAAGCAACACAGGGCGGCAGTTGCGGCCTGGTTGGCCATCAAATCTTTCGTTCCGTCCGTCGCGGACCCGTTGACGACGCCCGATGCGCCATCCATATGCGCGGCGCTGGCACTCACATCATGGGAGTGCCAACAACTTCAACCCGTGTTCAGGAGAGCTCCATGAACTTTCGTCCGCTGCACGACCGCGTGCTCGTTCGCCGCGTCGAGGCCGAGGCCAAGACCGCCGGCGGCATCATCATCCCCGACACCGCCCAGGAAAAGCCGCAGGAAGGCGAAGTCGTCGCCGCCGGCTCGGGCGCCAAGGCCGAGGATGGCAAGGTGACCCCGCTCGACGTCAAGGCGGGCGACCGCATCCTGTTCGGCAAGTGGTCGGGCACCGAGGTCAAGGTCAACGGCGAGGACCTGCTGATCATGAAGGAAAGCGACATCCTCGGGATCATCGGCTGAGCGCCTGACGACCCGTCGATAGTGTCAATCCAGAGTCAACTTCCAATCTGAAAGGGCAGTCACATGGCAGCCAAGGACGTCAAATTCTCGCGCGACGCGCGCGAGCGCATTCTCAAGGGCGTGGACATCCTCGCCGACGCGGTGAAGGTCACGCTGGGGCCGAAGGGCCGCAACGTCGTGATCGACAAGAGCTTCGGCGCGCCGCGCATCACCAAGGACGGCGTCACCGTCGCCAAGGAGATCGAGCTCAAGGACAAGTTCGAGAACATGGGCGCGCAGATGGTGCGCGAAGTGGCCTCGAAGACCAACGACATCGCCGGTGACGGCACCACCACCGCGACCGTGCTCGCCCAGGCGATCGTGCGCGAGGGCATGAAGTCGGTCGCCGCCGGCATGAACCCGATGGACCTCAAGCGCGGCATCGACCTCGCGGTCCAGAAGGTCGTCGACGACGTCAAGGCGCGTTCGAAGGCCGTTTCGGGCTCGAACGAGATCGCCCAGGTCGGCATCATCTCGGCCAATGGCGACCGCGAAGTCGGCGAGAAGATCGCCGAGGCGATGGAGAAGGTCGGCAAGGAAGGCGTGATCACCGTCGAGGAGGCGAAGGGTCTCGAGTTCGAGCTCGACGTCGTCGAGGGCATGCAGTTCGACCGCGGCTACCTCTCGCCCTACTTCATCACCAACCCCGAGAAGATGGCCGTCGAGCTGGCCGATCCGTACATCCTGATCCACGAGAAGAAGCTGTCGTCGCTCCAGGCGATGCTGCCGATCCTCGAGGCCGTGGTGCAGTCGGGCCGTCCGCTCCTGATCATCGCCGAGGACATCGAGGGCGAGGCGCTGGCCACGCTCGTCGTCAACAAGCTGCGCGGCGGCCTCAAGGTCGCGGCCGTCAAGGCGCCGGGCTTCGGCGATCGCCGCAAGGCGATGCTCGAGGACATCGCCGTCCTGACCAAGGGCGAGGTGATCAGCGAGGACCTCGGCATCAAGCTCGAGAGCGTCACGCTCGGCATGCTCGGCACCGCCAAGCGCGTCACGATCGACAAGGACAACACCACCATCGTCGATGGCGCGGGCGAGCATGACGCGATCAAGGCGCGCACCGAGCAGATCCGCCAGCAGATCGAGCAGACCACCAGCGACTATGACCGCGAGAAGCTCCAGGAGCGCCTCGCCAAGCTCGCCGGCGGCGTTGCCGTGATCAAGGTCGGCGGCGCCACCGAGGTCGAGGTGAAGGAGCGCAAGGACCGCGTCGACGACGCGCTGCACGCGACCCGCGCCGCGGTCGAGGAAGGCATCGTCCCCGGCGGCGGCACCGCGCTGCTGTACGGCACGCGTGCGCTCGAGGGCCTGACCGGCGGCAATGACGACCAGACCCGCGGCATCGACATCGTCCGCCGCGCGCTGACCGCGCTGGTCCGCCAGATCGCGGCCAACGCCGGCCATGACGGCGCCGTGGTCTCGGGCAAGCTGCTCGACCAGCAGGACACCTCGTTCGGCTTCAACGCCGCGACCGACACCTATGAGAATCTGGTGTCGGCGGGCGTGATCGACCCGACCAAGGTGGTCCGCACCGCCCTCCAGAACGCGGCCTCGGTCGCCGGCCTGCTCATCACGACGGAAGCCACCGTCGCCGAGCTGCCGGAAGACAAGCCCGCGATGCCGGCGATGCCCGGCGGCGGCATGGGCGGCATGGACTTCTGACCTAGAGGTGCCTGAGTTAGCGGACGCTAACTCAGGACTCCTCAGGTCCGGACGGCGGACGGCCGGAATCCGGCCGATCCGACCGACGCGCGGCTTTGCCCGCGCGGTCCACCGAACCAAACAGCAAAGGGCCGGCGGAGCGATCCGCCGGCCCTTTCTGCGCCTGGTATCCTGGCCGCTTCCCGAAATTTAACGCTTCGCCGCTACTTGCCCGATGACTGGTGTGGGAGCGGTCATGAACGCGGCGGTAGCCATCGACACAAGCGCAGCGCAGGCGATTCCGACGCCGTGTCCCGCCGTGCCCGTCGAATTCCTGCCTCTCGGCCCGGTCCCGTCCGCCTTCGCCGCCGAATGGGACGATCTCGCCGCAGACGCATCCGAACCGAACGTATTCGCCGAGCGCTGGTTCGTCGCCGCCGGCGCCGCGCATCTCCACCCCGGTCCGGACGGCCGTCTGCTCGCGGTCCGCGACGCGGGCCAGTTGATCGGCCTGCTCCCGCTCGCCGCCGAGCCGCGCTACGGCCGCCTGCCGCTCCGCCATGTCGAGAACTGGCTCCATTATCACTGCTTCCTCGGCGGTCCCCTGCTCCGCCGCGGCCATGAGCAGGCCGCCTGGACCGCGATTCTCGCCGCGCTCGACGCCGACCCGTGGTCGACCAGCCTGCTCCACCTCACCGGCCTGGTCGAGAACGGCCCCGTCCACCGCGCCTTGCTCGTTGCCGCAGCAGCGCAATCTGGCCGCCCGTGCGACACCGTCCACCGCATCGAGCGCGCGCTGCTCGAAAGCGACCTCTCGCCCCAGGCCTATTACGAAGCCACCGTCCGCAAGAAGAAGCGCAAGGAGATCAAGCGCCTCCAGTCGCGCCTCGCCGAGCTGGGCACGGTCACCACTACCCGCCTCGCCAGCCGCGACGACCTCCCCGCCTGGATCGACACCTATCTCGCGCTGGAGAAGTCCGGCTGGAAGGGCCGCAGCGGCTCCGCGCTCGCCTGCCAGCCGCACACCGCCGCCTTCTTCCGCGACGCGGTCACCGCCGCGTTCGATGCCGGCAAGCTCGAGCTGCTGCGTCTCGACCTCGACGACCGCCCGCTGGCGATGCTCGTCAATTTCCTCGCCCCCCCCGGCTCCTTCTCGTTCAAGACCGCGTTCGACGAGGAATTCGCGCGCTTCTCCCCCGGCGTCCTCATCCAGCTCGAGAACCTCAACATCCTCACCCGCCCCGACATCGCCTGGATGGACAGCTGCGCCAGCGCCGACCATCCGATGATCGACAGCCTGTGGGGCGAACGCCGCGGAATCGTCCGCGTCACCCTGCCGCTCGCCGGCTGGCGCAGCCGCGCCCTGTTCCACGCCGCCCGCGCCGCCGAGCGCGCCGCCGCCGCACTGCGCGCCCGCCGCGAGCGCGCATTCGCGCCTCCGGAGACCGAAGAATGAACGCCCCCGCCTCCCGCCTCGTCCCCGGTACCGTGTTCGACACCGGCGCGCGCGAGCGCTTCGCCACCCTCTATCCCGAGCAGCCGGGCAAGATCGCGCACGGCCTCACCGGCCACCCGCTGTTCGAACTGGAATCGCTGGTCGAGTTGTCGCAGCGCATCCGCCCGGTCGATGTCGAACAGAACCTCGCCGACCTCCCGATCGAGGTCGATCCCTCGACCGTCCAGCACAACGGCCTGTCGGTCGCCGACTCGATCCGCTCGATCGAGGCGAACGGCTCGTGGATGGTGCTCAAGTTCGTCGAGCAGGACGCGATCTACCGCCAGCTGCTCGACGAGGTCCTCGACGAGCTCGAACCGGTCGTCACCGCCCGCACCGGCGCGATGCTCAAGCGCGAGGCGTTCATCTTCGTCTCCTCGCCCAATGCCGTCACGCCCTTCCACATGGACCCCGAGCACAACATCCTGCTCCAGCTGCGCGGCACCAAGACGATGACGCTCTTCCCCGCCGGCGATCCCGAGCTGACCCCGGGCGCGCTGCAAGAGGAGTTCCACCGCGGCGCGCACCGCAACCTGCCCTTCCGCGACGCGTTCGCGTCCAAGGGCCAGCCGGTCGAGCTCACGCCGGGCGAGGGCCTCTACGTCCCGGTGAAGGCGCCGCACTGGGTGCAGAATGGCCCGGCCACCTCGGTCTCGCTGTCGGTGACCTGGCGCTCCGAATGGAGCTATCGCGAGTCCGACGCGCACGCCTTGAACCGGCTGCTGCGCAAGGCCGGCCTCAATCCGGCGATGCCTGCGCGCCATCCCGGTCAGAACCTCTTCAAGGCCTATGCCTGGCGCGCCCTCGCCAGGGCGAAGCGCCTGACCGGCAACGCCGGGCCGGAATGAGCGCCGCGCTGCCTTTGGCCGCCGCCAACGCGACCGACGTGCGAATCCTCGATTCGCTCGACGATCTTGCGCGCGACGCGGCCGGGGCGATCGACCGCGCGGCGCAGCCCGGCTTCTACGACCGGCACGGCTGGCTCGCGCTCACTCACGCGCACATCTACCCCGGCGAGCCGCTCGCCATCGCTTCGGCGCGGCATGACGGCGACGCGATGTGGCTGCCGCTGCGCGATTGCAGCGCGGGCCACGGCCGGGCGCTCGCCAGCTGGTACACGCTCGCCTTCGCGCCTTTGTTCACACCGGGCACGGACGCCGAGACTCGCGCCCGCCTGCTCGCCGAGACCGCGCGCCATCTCCGCCGCCGCCTCGACACGCTCAGCCTGTGGCCGCTCGAGGCCGAGGTCGCCGCCGAGCTCCAGCACGCCTTCCGCGCGCAGGGCTGGCTCGCCGTCCAGCATGTCGAGGCCGCCAACTGGGTCGCCGACACCGCGGGGCTCGATTTCGAGACCTATTGGGCAGGCCGCCCGTCCAAGCTGCGCAACACGGTGCGCCGCCGCACCAAGAATTCGCCCTTCACCACCGAAGTGCTCGACCGGTTCGACGATGCCGCGTGGGACGCGTACGAAGCGATCTACGCGCAGAGCTGGAAGCCCGACGAAGGCGCCCCCGCCTTCCTCCGTGCTGCCGCCGCGGCTGAGGGCGAAGCCGGCACGCTGCGCCTCGGCATCGCCCGGCGCGACGGTGTGCCGGTCGCCGCGCAATTCTGGACGGTCGAGAACGGCACCGCGACGATCCACAAGCTCGCCTATCTCGAAAGCGAGCGCGAGCATTCACCCGGCACCCTGCTCTCGGTCGCGATGTTCCGCCACGTGCTCGACCGGGACCGCCCGGCGGTGATCGACTATGGCAATGGCGACGAGCCCTACAAGGCCGAGTGGATGGACCGCCGCCGCGAGCGCTTCCGCCTGCGCCTCTACAATCTGCGCAGCATCGGCGGCCTGTCGCGCGGCGCGGCAAAGGCGGCGCGTGCCGCGCTGCGGCGGATCGCGGGCTAGAGCTTCTCGGCCGAGCTGCCCTCCGGCCCCGGCCCCATCACATTGAGGACGAATTCGCGCATCAGCGCGGCGCATTCCTGGGGGTGAGTCTCGAGCATCTCATGCCCGCTGTCGAAGACATGCATCTCCAGCCGCTCGAGCTCGCGATGATAGGCGAGGATCTCCTCGATCTCGTAATAGACGTCGTGCCGTCCCCACAGCAGCAGCGCGGGCGGCTGGTGCTCGCGGTGATAGGCCGAGATCTCGGGGAAGCGCGCGACATAGTCGCCATAGCTCTCGAAGATGCGGAACTGGATGTCGACGCCGCCGGGGCGGCTCATCCGGGCCCAGTCGAGATGCCAGCTCTCCGGCGCGAACAGGGGTTTCAAGCGCTCGGGGATGCCGCCGACATATTCGTTGCGCATGCCCTCGAAGTTGAGCCAGTCCTGCAGCTTGGCGCGGTTCTCGGGCGTCGGGTCGGCCCAATAGGCCTTGTTGGGCTCCCACTGCGCGCCGAGCCCCTCCTCGTGGCAGTTGCCGTTTTGGATGATCAGCCCGAGCACGCGCTCGGGCCGCGCCAGCGCGAGATGATAGGCGACCGGCGCGCCGAAGTCGTAGACATAGAGGAAGCACCGATCGATCCCGAGCGCGCGCGTCAGCGCGTCGATCGACGCCGCCATGTTGGCGAAGCTGTAGCCGTAATCATCGGGCACCTGGGTGAAGCCGAAGCCGGGCATGTCGGGCGCGACCACCCGCGCCACCTCGGCCAGGGGCCCGATCACGTTGCGGAAGCTGTAGGAGGAGCTCGGAAAGCCGTGGATCAGCAGCACCGCGGGCGCGTCCTCCCGCCCCGCCTCGCGGTAGAACAAGGTCAGGCCGTCGATATCGATCGTGCGATGCTTGGCCTTGTGCACGTCGAGCATAGGCTTCTCCTCTCGCGCGAAGAACGCGCGGGGCCGGGGCGGTGGTTCCGGGATCGCGCTCGCGGGTTGCAAAGTCGCGGCGGGTTTGCTTGCGTCCCGGGCGAACAGGGGGACGGGTCATTCGCTTGCTGAACTTGGGGCGCCGTGACGATATCGGACCAGCCGCAGACCGGCCATGGGCGGACCTGGCCGTGCTCGCCGCTCTGGCGCTCGCGCTGTTCGGCGCATTCTTCCATTGGCAGATCCTCGACATCGGCAATGTCGCCTGGCTGCTGCGCGGCAGCGACAATGGCGAGAATGCGCTGGGCCTCCACGCCTGGCTGCACGATCCCGCGCCCGGCTTCCTGCACACACATCTGCTCAACGCGCCCGAGGGCGTCGGCCTGCTCTTCACCGACAGCAACCCGCTACTCTCGGCGCTCGCCTTCCCCTTGCGCGGGCTGCTGCCCGCCGACGCGCAGCTGATCGGCTGGTGGCTGCTCGTCTGCCTGTTCCTCCAGCTGTTCTTCGCCTGGCTGCTGCTGCGCCGTCACGCGCCCAATGCGCTCGCCTTGTGGTGCGGCGTGCTGCTGCTCGCGGCGTTGCCGACCCTGTTCAACCGCATCGTCCATGTGAACCTGATGGCGCATTGGCTGATCCTGTGGTCGCTGTGGCGCTTCACCGATCCCGCGCGCGCCGGGTCGAACCGGGGCTGGGCGGTGCTGATCGCGGTCACCGCCTTCATCCACTCCTATCTGCTCGTCATGGTCGGCGCGATCTGGGCGAGCGCGATGCTCGAGCGGCTGTGGCGCGACCGCAGGGGCGCACAGCGCATCCTCGTCGAATGCGCCGCGATCCTCGCCATGGTCGGCGGAATCGCGTGGAGCCTCGGCGTGTTCGAGCCGCACTGGCCCTCGGGCAATTACGGCGCCTTCGCGATGCCGCTCGACGCGCTGTGGAACCCGGGGGTCGAGACCTTCTCGACCTTCCTCCCCGCGATCGAGCAGCGTCCGGGCCGCGGGTTCGAGGGGTTCCAGTATCTCGGGCTCGGCCTGCTGATCCTGCTGCCGCTCGCCGCGGTGCTCGCGCGCCGGCTGCCACGCCCCGCGGATTCGCCCGACAGCCTCGCGCGGCTCAAATGGCTGATCCCCGCGCTGGTCGTGCTCACCCTGCTCGCGATCAGCACCTATCCCGATTTCGCGGGACAACGGCTGCCCCGGTTCCACCTGCCCCAAGGCCTCGCCATCGCGCTCGACGCGGTGCGTGCCTCGGGCCGGCTGTTCTGGCCGGTCGCCTATGTGCTGGTGTTCGCCGGCATCCGCATCCTCTACCGGCTCGAGCCGCGCCGCGCCGGTCTCGCCATCGCCGCGCTCGCCGCGGTGCAGGCGGCCGACCTCGCGCCGATGGCGGTGTCGATCCGCGCCCAAAGCGCCGAGGCGCGCGGCGCGCCGCTCTATGTCCGTACCGCCTCGCCCGAATGGGACCGGCTCGTCGCGCAGGCGAAGGACATCGCCTTCGTCCCCGGCGACGTGACCAAGGGTCTCGGGGTCTTCCAGGAGGTCGCGTGGCGCGCGGCACGGGCGCAAGTCCCGGTTCGCGCCGTCTATGCCGCGCGCCCCTCGCTCGCCAGCAATGCGCGGCAGGACGCGGAGACCAGCGCGTTCCGCCGGGGGGAGGTGGTACCTGGCCGGCTCTACATCCTGATCGACGGCGAGCCGATCCCGCCCCCGCTGCTCGCCCGCGCCCGCCCGCTCGACGGGGTCACGATCGTGTTCGAGCCCTGATTGCGGCACCGCCTCCGCATGAGCGGAGCAGAAAGCCAGCTACTTCTTCATCGCCTCGATGATGCGCTTGACGTCCTGGCTGCGCCCGCGCGGCAGGATCAGCACGTCGTCGCCGTCGACGACCACGATGAGATCGGAGACCCCGACCAGCGCCACCCGCTTGCCCGCGCCGGCGCGCACCAGGCAGTCGGCGGTGTCGATCGCGATCACCTCGCCGCGGCAGGCGTTGCCCGCCTCGTCGCAGTCGCTGATCGCGTGCAGCGCGTCCCAGCTGCCGAGGTCGGACCAGCCCATGCTCACCGGCACCACCGCGACGCGCTCGGCCTTCTCCATCACCGCATAGTCGATCGAATCGGACGGCGATCGCGCGAACTCGGCCGCGTCGGGCAGGATGCGCACCCCCTCGCGCACCGCCCGGGCCATCGCCGCCCGCGCCGCCGCCAGTATCTCGGGCGCGAACGCGTCGAGCGCCTCCAGATAGGCATCGGCCCGGAGCAGGAAGATGCCGCCGTTCCAGGCATGATCCCCCGCCGCGATCATCGCTTCGGCCACCTCGCGCCGGGGCTTCTCGACGAAGCGCCGAACCTGGTGGATTCCGGCGCCGATCGATTCGCCGACCTGGATATAGCCATAGCCGGTCTCGGGCGCGTCGGGGGTGATGCCGAACGTCACCAGCCACCCCGCCTCCACTGCCGGCATCGCGGCATGGATCGCGGCGTGGAAGGCGCCGACATCGCCGATCACATGGTCCGACGGCATCACCAGCAGCGGACCGCCGCCCTCGCCCGCGGCGAGCGCCGCCAGCGCGATCGCCGGGGCCGTGTTGCGCCCCATCGGCTCTAGGATCAGCGCCTGCGCCCGCGCCTCGATCGCGCCGAGCTGCTCCTCGACCATGTCGGCGTGGAGCGCGTTGGCGACGATGATCGGCGCGGCGAACCGCTCGCCCGTCGGCGTGCGTCGCGCGGTGAGCTGGAGCATCGTCTCCTCGGCGGTCAGCGCCAGCATCTGCTTGGGCCGTTCGGGCCGCGACATCGGCCACAACCGGGTCCCCGAACCGCCGGAAAGGATCACGGGGACGATCGGCTTGTGGTCGGTCATGCGAGTCCTCCTGACGGCGCGCTCTAGCTGCGCCTGTGCATCCCGCCAAACACTTATCGCGGCACGGATTTCCCCGCGTTCAGCATTTCTTCGTCAATTTCGCCGACACGGGCGCACGGTGTCGGATTTGTTTACACTCGCCGTGTAGGAATTGGCCGTCATGATCCGCCTGTTCAAACACTATATCCCCAATGCGGTGCTGCTGCTGGCGCTGTTCGACGTCGCGCTGCTGCTCGCCGCGGCCGAATTCGGCTGGATCTATCGCGCGCACCAGATCGGGATGAAGGTGGAGCCTATCCACACGCGCATCCTCCAGATGACGAGCTTCGCCGTCAGCCTCGAGATCGCGATGATGGCGGTGGGCGTCTATGGTGCGGATTCGCTCCAGTCGATCCGCGTCGCCGCCGCGCGGCTGCTCGTCGCGGTGTCGCTCGGCACGATCTTCCTGTCGGTGATCTTCTTCCTCGTCCCCGCGCTCACCTTCTGGCGCTCGAACCTGCTCTACGCGATGCTCGCGGCGCTGGTGCTGCTGTTCGTCCTGCGCCTGCTGCTCGGCAAGACCCTGGGCAGCCAGGTGTTCAAGCGCCGCGTCGTCGTGCTCGGCGCCGGCGCGCGCGCCGAACGGCTCAAGGCGCTGTCCAAGAAGCCCGGCGCCGGCTTCGTCGTCGTCGGCTATGTCGCGATGAGCGAGCCCAACCGCACTATCCCCGAAGCGATCGCGCGCGACGCGATCTACAACCTCGCCGACCACGTCGTGCTCTTGAACGCCAGCGAGGTCGTGCTGGCGCTCGAGGAGCGCCGCAACGCGCTCCCGCTCAAGGACCTGCTGCGGATCAAGACCACCGGCGTGCACGTCAACGAGATCTCGACCTTCCTCGAGCGCGAGACCGGCCGCGTCGACCTCCAGTCGGTCAACCCGAGCTGGCTGATCTTCTCCGACGGCTTCTCCTCGGGCCGGATGCTGTCGAGCATGTTCAAGCGCCTGTTCGACATCGTCGCCAGCGTGATCCTGCTCGCGCTCACGCTCCCGCTGATCCTGCTCGGCGCGCTCGCGGTGAAGCTCGAGAGCAAGGGGCCCGCCTTCTACCGCCAGCGCCGCGTCGGCCTCTACGGCCAGGGCTTCGACATCATCAAGCTGCGCTCGATGCGCCAGGACGCCGAGGTCGCGGGCAAGGCCGTCTGGGCCGAGAAGGACGATCCCCGCATCACCCGCGTCGGCCGCTTCATCCGCAAGGTGCGCATCGACGAGCTGCCGCAATGCTGGAGCGTGCTCAAGGGCGAGATGAGCTTCGTCGGCCCGCGCCCGGAGCGCCCCCAGTTCGTCGAGGATCTCGAGCAGCAGATCCCCTATTATGCCGAGCGCCACATGGTGAAGCCCGGCATCACCGGCTGGGCGCAGATCAACTATCCCTATGGCGCCTCGATCGAGGACAGCCGCCACAAGCTCGAATACGACCTTTATTACGCGAAGAACTATTCGCCCTTTCTCGACGTGCTGATCCTTCTCCAGACGCTCCGGGTCGTCCTGTTCCCGGACGGCGCGCGCTGAGGTCATGGTCGCCACCTTGATCCTCTGGAGCCACGCGCTCGCGGCGCTGCTGTTCGGCGCGCTCGGCCTGTGGGCGCTGCGCCGCGCCGAGCCCGGGGTGCCGCGCAAGCCGCTCGCCGCCGCGCTCGCGCTGACCGCCTTGTGGGCGCTCGCCGTCGCCGGGATCGGCGAATCCGACCTGGTGACCAAGCTTGCCGAGGGCGCGCGCAACCTCGCCTGGCTCGGCTTCATGATCGTGCTCCACCGCCGCAGCGGCGCCGAACGCCCGCCCGCGGCGATCGGCACCGTCTATGGCGTGGTCGCGGTGGTGATCGTGATCGCGCTGGCGCTTCACGTCATCGCCGTCGCCGCGCCCGAGGTGACTGCCGACGCCACCCGCGCCGCCCTGCTGCTGCGCATGATGGTCGCGGTCGCCGCGCTCGTCCTGGTGCAGAGCCTGCACAGCGCGATCGCCACGCCGGGGCGCACCGGCATGCGCCCGATCGTGCTCGCGCTCGCCGCGATGTGGCTGGTCGACATCAACGTGCTCAGCGTCGCCTGGCTCACCGAGGGGTGGCCGATCGAGCTGGTCGCGGTGCGCGGGCTCGCCATGGCGCTGATTGCCGCCGCGATCGCCGCGGGGCTGCAGCGCCGCGGCGAATGGCCGATGCAGCTCTCGCGCACGGTCGCCTACCAGTCGCTCTCGCTGGTCGCGATCGGGCTCTATTTCGCGCTGCTCGCGCTCGCCACCACCGCGCTCGCCGCGATCGGCGGCGACAATGCGCGGCTGCTCCAGACCGCCTTCGTGTTCGGCTCGACCGCCGCGATCCTCACCCTCGTCTCCAGCCCGTGGCTGCGCGCCTGGATCAAGGTCAAGCTCGCCAAGCATTTCTTCCGCCATCGCTACGACTATCGCGCCGAATGGCTGCGCTTCACCGAGACGCTGGGCGAGCCCGAGGGCAGCGCCCCGCTCGACGAGCGCATCGTCAAGGCGCTCGCGGACCTCACCGACTCCCCCTCGGGCGTGCTGCTGGTGCCGCAGGGCGACGGACTCGGCGTCGGTGCCGCCTGGAATGTCGCGCGCGACGCGCTGCCCGCCGGCTATGGCCAGGACTGGCCGCAGGCGGCGCTCGACCCGGCGCTGATCCTCGAGCTCGACAATGACGAGGCATCCGCGGCAATTCCCCCTTCGATCCGCAGCTGGGAGCCCGCCTGGGTGATCGTTCCGCTCCCCCATCACAGCCGTCTCGCCGGAGCGATCGTGCTCGCCCGCCCGCCGGTGCCGCGCGCGCTCGACTGGGAGGATTTCGACCTGCTCAAGGCAGCCGGCCGCCAGCTCGCCAGCTATCTCGCCGAGGAACGCGCGCTGGAAGCGCTGGCCGAGGCCGAGCGGTTCGAGGAATTCAACCGCCGCTTCGCCTTCATCATGCACGACATCAAGAACCTGGTGAGCCAGCTCACCCTCGTCGCGCGCAATGCCGAACGTCATGCCGACAACCCCGCCTTCCGCGCCGACATGGTCGCGACGCTGCAGGATTCGGCCGGCCGCATGAACGACATGCTCGCCCGCCTCTCGCAGCATCACCGCGCCCGCGCGGAAGCGCCGGTCGCGGTCCCGCTCGCCCCGCTCGCCCGCCGCGTCGCCAAGGCGCGCCGCGCGCAGCACCCGGTCGAAGTGACCGTGGCCGGCGATCCGCTGGCGATCGCCGACCCGGCGATGCTCGAGACCCTGCTCGGCCATCTCGTCCAGAACGCGGTCGAGGCGAGCGCGCCCGACGCGCCGATCACGATCGCGGTCGATGCGCAGGGCCGCGAGGCGCGGATCGAGGTGATCGACCGCGGCGCCGGCATGTCGCCGGCCTTCGTCCGCGACAAGCTCTTCAAGCCCTTCGTCTCGTCCAAGCCCGGCGGCTTCGGCATCGGCGCGTTCGAGGCGCAGAAGCTCGCCGCCGAGATGGGCGGCCGGATCGAGGTGGAGAGCAGCGAGGGCAAGGGCTCGCGCTTCCGCGTGGTGCTGCGCGCGGCGGGCGGCGGCCATGGTGAAATCGGACAGGCGGCATGAGCGACAAACCCAAACTCCTGATCGTCGAGGACGATGCCGGGCTCCAGCGCCAGCTGCGCTGGGCCTATGAGGGCTATGAGATCCTGACGGCGGGCGACCGCGAGAGCGCGATCGCGATGCTCCGTGCCGAGGAGCCCGCGGTGGCCACGCTCGACCTCGGCCTGCCGCCCGATCCCGACGGCACCAGCGAAGGCTTCGCGGTGCTCGAAACCATTCTCGCGCTTAAGCCCGACACCCGCGTCATCGTCGCCTCGGGCCATGGCGAGCGCGAATCGATGCTCCGCGCGATCTCGATGGGAGCATGGGACTTCTACCAGAAGCCGATCGACATCGACGCGCTCGGCCTGATCGTCGCGCGCGCCTTCCATGTCCATGCGCTGGAGGCGGAGAATCGCCGCCTCGCCGCGCGCGCCGAGAGCGGCACCGCGCTCGGCGGGATCGTCACCGGCTCGCCCGAGATGCTCAAGGTCACCCGCACGATCGAGCGAGTCGCCCCGGCCGACGTCTCGGTCATGCTGCTGGGCGCCAGCGGCACCGGCAAGGAGCTGCTCGCCCGCGGCCTGCACGATGCGTCGCGCCGCAAGGGCCAGTTCGTCGCGATCAACTGCGCCGCGATCCCCGAGACCCTGCTCGAATCCGAGCTGTTCGGGCATGAGAAGGGCGCCTTCACCGGCGCGGTCAAGACCACCGAGGGCAAGATCGAGCAGGCCCAGGGCGGTACCCTGTTCCTCGACGAGATCGGCGACGTCCCGCTCCCGCTCCAGGTCAAGCTGCTGCGCTTCCTGCAGGAGCGCGTGATCGAGCGCATCGGCGGGCGCAAGCCGATCGCGGTCGACACCCGCGTGGTCTGCGCGACGCATCAGGACATCGACGCCATGGTCGCCGCCGCGACCTTCCGCGAGGACCTCTATTACCGCCTCGCCGAGATCGTCGTGCGCATCCCGAGCCTCGCCGAGCGCCCCGGCGACGCCGGCCTGCTCGCGCGGCACCTGCTGCACAAGCACGCCACCGCGATGAAGCTCGGCAACAAGAGCTTCGCGCCCGACGCGCTCGCCGCGATCGACGCGTGGCATTGGCCGGGCAACGTCCGCGAGCTCGAGAACCGCGTCAAACGTGCCGCGATCATGGCCGACGGCAAGCTCGTTACCGCTGCCGATCTCGACCTCGAATCCGCCGGCGAGGATGCCGGCCCGATCAACCTCAAGGCTGTGCGCGAGGCGGCGGACCGCCGCGCCATCGCGCAGGCGCTGTCGCGCGCCGACGGCAACATCTCCGGCACCGCGCGCCTGCTCGGGATCAGCCGCCCCACCCTCTACGACCTCATGAAGGCTTATGACCTCCAGCCCTGAACCCCGCCGCCGCCGCAGGAGCAGCAGCGCCGCCAAGCGCGGCGTGAACCTGCGCCGCATCGTCGTGTTCGCGCTGTGCATCGGCGCGTTCGGCGTCGCGCTGCTCGCGTTCGGCTCGGTCGTCACCGGCGGCCCGGACCCCGAAGCCGCCCGTGCCGCGCTCGCGCGCAGCGAAGCCTATCTCAAGGCGACCAACGCCTCGGCCGCGCGCAGCCAGGCGTTCAGCGCGGTGCGCGCCGATCCGCGCTGGGGCGAGGCACACCTCGCGCTCGCCCGAGCCTCGCTCGCGCTCGACGAGGGCATCGCGGGCGAAGCCGCGCTGCGCCGCGCGATCGACAACGGTATCGACGCCAAGCGCACCCATGCGCTGATGGCACACGCGATCCTTCTTCAGGGCGACCCGCGCCGTGCGATCGCCGAGAGCGAGAAGGCACTGGCTGAAAATGCGCCTGAGGCCGACCGCCTCTACGCGTTGCGCGTGCGCACCCGTGCCTATACCGCGGGCGGCAACCTCGCCGCCGCGCAGCAGGCCGCGCTCGCCGCGGTCCAGCTCGCCCCGCAGAGCGCCGATGCCTGGACCGAACTCGGCCGCTTCCGCTTCAATGCCGGCGACCTGGTCGGCGCGATCGAGGCAGCCGGCAAGGCGACCGCGCTCGACAAGGGCAATACCGATGCGCTGATCTTGCGCGGCGAGTTGGTCCGCGCGCAATACGGCCTGGTCGCCTCGCTGCCGTGGTTCGAGGCGGCGCTCGAGCGCGACCCCTATCGCCACGCCGCGCTGATCCAGTACGCCTCGACCCTGGGCGACGCGGGCCAGACCCGCGCGATGCTCGCGGCCACGCGGCGCGCAATGGAGGTCCGTCCGCGCAGCCCGCAGGCCTTCTATCTCCAGGCGGTGCTCGCCGCCCGCGCCGAGCAGTTTGACCTTGCCCGCGACCTGCTCCAGCGCGCCGGCAGCGGCGTCGCGGCGCTCCCCGGTGGCCTGCTCCTCGGCGGATCGCTCGACCTGCAGCAGGGCCGCTACGAGCGCGCGATCGAGAAGCTCCGCAACCTCGTCAGCCTCCAGCCGATGAACATCACCGCGCGCAAGCTGCTCGCCACCGCGCTGCTGCGTTCCGACGCCTCCAAGAACGGCATCGAAACGCTGCTCCCGGTCGTCGCCCGCGGCGATGCCGACGCCTATGCGCTCAGCCTCGTCGCACGCGGCTACGAACGCATTGGCGACCGCCAGACCGCCGCGCGCTATTTCGACCGCGCGGCCTCCCCGGCGCGTGACGGCGCCGCCTGGTTCAGCTCGGACGACGCGCTGCCGATGCTCACCGCCGCCGCGCAGCGCGCCCCCGCCGACGATCCGCGCGCCGCGATCCCGCTGATCCGCGGGTTGATCGACAGCGGCGACAAGGGCGCGGCGCTCGCCAAGGCGCAGGACATCGCGGCGCGCAACCCCGGCGCCCCCGCCGCGCACCTGCTCGTCGGCGATACGCTGATGCTGCTCCGGCAGCCCGCCGAGGCCGTGCGCTACTACAAGGACGCCGCCAGCATCCGCTTCGACGAGGCCGCGATGCTCCGCCTGGTCGAGGCGCTCGACCGTTCGGGCCAGCGCCAGGAAGCGTCGACCACGCTCGCCTTGTTCCTCTCGCAGAACCCGATCAACCTCGCCGCGCTGCGCCTCTCGGCGAGCTGGCAGGCGGCAGCGGGCGACTATGACGCGGCGATCGATTCGCTTGAAGCCGTCCGGCTGCGCACCGGCAATCGCGACGCCGGCCTGCTCGCCGACCTCGCCTTCGCCTATGCCGGCGCGGGCGAGCCCGAGCGCGCCGCGCACTATGCCGAGGCCGCCTATCTGCTCGCCCCGTCCAATCCCGCCGTGACCGGCGTGATGGGCTGGACGCTCGCCGAGAGTGGCGATGTCGAGGGCGGGATCGAGCTCCTCCAAAAGGCCGTCGCGATGGCCCCGAGCCACCCGATGCTGCGCTGGCAGCTCGCCCAGGCCTATGCCGAGGCCGGCCGCAATGCCGACGCCAAGGCGCAGGCCCAGGCCGCCATCGCCATCCCCGGCTTCACCGACCGCAGCGCCGCGGAAGCGCTGATCGCCAAGCTGGCATAGGGGCCGCCAAAGCAGACAGGCATTGCCAGGCGCGCGCGCTTTCCATAGCTCGCTCTGCCATGAGCGACCCGCTGGACCGCATCGCTGCCGCGCTCGAGCGGCTGGCTCCGCCGCCCCCGCCGGTGCCGGACCTCGCCGCGCACCCCGCCTATGTATGGCACCGCGGCTTCCTCCAGCCCGCCCGTGCCTTCGCCCCGCTCCCGCTCGACGAGCTCGTCGGAATCGACGCACAGAAGGCGACGCTCCTCGAGAATGTCCGCCGCCTCGCCAACGGCCTGCCTGCCCACGACGCGCTGCTGTGGGGCGCGCGCGGCACCGGCAAGTCGGCGCTGTCCAAGGCGGCCGTCGCCGCGGTTCAGGCCGAGGGCGGCAGGATTGCGCTGATCGAGGCCCAGGCCGACGCGCTCGATACGCTCCCAGCCCTGTTCGCGCTGATCGACGACGCGTCGCGCGCCTTCGTCATCTTCCTCGACGATCTCGGCTTCGACGCCGCCTCGGACGGCCGCGCACTGCGCTCGCTGCTCGAAGGCGGGGCCGAGGCGCGCCCGGCCAATGCCCGGCTGTTCGTCACCTCGAACCGTCGCCATCTGATCCCGCGCGACATCGCCGAGCAGTCGAGCGCGATCAACCCGCGCGACAGCATCGACGACAATCTCGCGCTCGCCGACCGCTTCGGCCTCAGCCTCGGCTTCCACGCGATCGATCAGGACACCTATGTCGCGATCGTGCGCACCTATGCGCAGGACCACGGCCTACCCTTCGACCCCGCCGAGGCGATCAACTGGGCGACGCGCCGCGGCAGCCGCTCGGGCCGCGTCGCCTGGCAATATGTCGTCGACCTCGCCGGCCGCTCGGGGAAACGGCTCTGACGACGCATCTGCCCGTCCCGCGCGAGGCGGTGCTGATCGTCAACGCCCGTTCGCGCCGCGGCGCCGCCCTGTTCGAGCGCGCGCGCCAGAAGATCGAGGCGGCGGGCATCCGCCTCATCGCGGCCCATCCGGTCCGCGATCCCGAGCTGCTCGACGATACCGTGCGCGACGCGATCCGCTCGGGCGCGCCGATGGTGATCGTCGGCGGCGGCGACGGCTCGCTCTCCGGCGTGGTCGACGACGTCGTCGGCAAGGACGTGGTGTTCGCGGTGCTCCCGCTCGGCACCGCCAACAGCTTCGCGCGCACGCTCGGCCTCCCGCTCGACCTCGACGGCGCGATCAAGGCGATCGCCACCGGCCGGTGCAGCCGCGTCGATCTCGGCATGATCGACCACGACTATTTCGCCAACGCCGCCGCGATGGGCCTTTCGCCGATGATCGGCGAGTCGGTGCCGCACGATCTCAAGAAATATCTCGGCCGCATCGGCTATCTCGCCTGGGCAATGTGGTGCTTCGCGCGCTTCCGCCCGTTCCGCGTGTTCGTCGACGATGGCGAGCGCACCCACCGCATGTGGGGCAGCGAGGTGCGCATCCTCAACGGCCGCTTCCATGGCGGGGTCGAGATGAGCGACAATGCCTGTGTCGAGAGCGGCGAGATGGTCATCCAGGTCGTCACCGGCCGCAACCGCTGGCGCCTCGCCTGGGACTGGTACGCCCGCTTCTTCCGCCTGCGCACCCGCGACCAGACCGTCCGCGAGTTCCGAGGGCCCGAGCTCAAGCTCGACACGAGGCCGCACCACCGCATCTCGATCGACGGCGAGGTGCTGGCACGCACTCCGGTGACGGTGCGCGTCGCCGAGCGCGCGATCGACGTGGTGGTGCCGGCTTAGCCCAGCCCCTCGGCCATTTCCGCCAGCTCCAGCCAGCGCAGTTCCGCCGCGTCCTTCTCGTCGCGCGCCTTGGCGATCCCCGCCATCAGGCGGTCGAACTTGCCCGGGTCCTTCGCGTACAGGTCCGGATCGGCCAGCGCCGCCTCGTCCCTCGCGATCGCCGCGTCCAGCTCCTCGATCCGCTTGGGCAGCAGGTCGTAGTCGCGCTGGTCCTTGTAGCTGAGCTTGGTCCGCGCCCTGGGCGCCTCCACGACCGGCGCGGCCTTGGCCGCCACCTTCTTCGCCTCGGGCCGCACCCGGCGCTTGGCCTCCCAGTCGGCATAGCCGCCCGCGACCACGTCGACGCTGCCCGACCCGTCGAGCCCCAGCGTCACGGTCACCGTGCGGTCGAGGAAGTCGCGATCGTGGCTGACGATCAGCACCGTGCCGTCATAGTCGGCGATCACCTCCTGCAGCAGGTCGAGCGTCTCGAGGTCGAGATCGTTGGTCGGCTCGTCGAGCACCAGCAGGTTGGACGCCCGGGCGAACTCGCGCGCCAGCAGCAGCCGCGAGCGCTCGCCGCCCGACAGCGTCCCGACCTTCGCCTCGGCGAGCGAGGGATCGAACAGGAACTCCTTCAAATAGCCATGGACGTGCTTCTTGACGCCCAGCACCTCGATCCAGTCGCCGCCGTCGGCGAGCACGTCGCGCACGGTCTTCTCGGGCGCCATCAGGCTGCGCTGCTGGTCGATGATCACGCCGTTGAGCGTCTTCGCGAGCTTGACCTCGCCGCTATCGGGCGCGAGCTCGCCGGTGAGCAGCTTGAGCAGGGTCGACTTGCCCGCGCCGTTCGCGCCGACGATGCCGATGCGGTCGCCCTTGGTGATGCGCAGGTTGAGGTCGCGGATGATCGCGCGGCCGCCATAGCTCTTCGACACCCCCTTGGCGTCGATCACCACCTTGGTCTGCGCGTCGTCCGACGCCGTCACCAGGTTCGCAGCGCCCTGCGGCCCCAGCATCGCTGCGCGCTGCGCCCGCATCTCCTTGAGCTTCTCCAGCCGCCCCTGGTTGCGCCGCCGACGCCCGGTCACCCCGCGCTGCAGCCAATGCTCCTCGATCTTGAGCTTGGCGTCGAGCCGCTGGGCGTTGCGCGCCTCCTCGGCATGGACTTGCTCGGTCCACGCCTCGAACCCGCCGAACCCGACCTCCGCGCGACGGATCGTCCCGCGGTCGAGCCACAGGGTCGAGCGCGTCAGCCGCGTCAGGAAGGTGCGGTCGTGGCTGATCACGATGAACGCGCCGCGATAGCGGTTGAGCCATTCCTCCAGCCACTCGATCGCGTGGATGTCGAGATGGTTGGTCGGCTCGTCGAGCAGCAGCACGTCGGGATCCATCGCCAGCGCCCGGGCGATCGCCCCGCGCCGCCGCTCGCCGCCCGACGCGGTCGCCGCCTCGCGGCCGAGATCGATGCCGAGTTGCCCCGCGATCGCCTCGGCCTCGTGCCGCGCCGGCGCGTCGTCGCCCGACAGTACATAGTCCATCAGCGTCGCGCAGCCGGTCATGCGCGGTTCCTGCTCCAGCATCACCACGCGCGTGCCCGGCTGGATCGTCCGGCGTCCCTCGTCCGAATCGATCTGCCCGGCGATCAGCCGCAGCAGCGTGGTCTTGCCCGCGCCGTTGCGCCCGATCAGCGCGAGCCGGTCGCGCGCGCCGACATAGAGGTCGAGTTCGCGGAACAGCCAGCCCGATCCCTGGATCAGGCCGAGCTTCTCATAAGACAGAACAGGGGCAGCCATGGGCCGCGCAGGTAGGCGGGCGGACGGCGCTGGGCAAGGCGCTTGATCTGGTCGGTCCGCTTCGCGGATGGGCGGCACCAGCCAGTGTAGCGGTCGGTCATGCGCCCGGCATGACCTGAACAGCGCGGGGCGCTGTTCACCGCACAACTGGCCGGTGCCGCACGGTTCAGCTTGCTGAACCCCATCACAAACACGCATTCATAAGCTATTCAACGGTTCGTACCTATGCCACTCCCCGTGAAGATGTTCGGATTGCTCTGTCTCGGCGCGTCGCTTGCCGCAGCCGCCATCCCGGCGCACGCTTCGCCGCAATCGCGGCGCAGCGACCAGGAGGCTGCGCGCGAGGGACGGATTCAAGGCCGATTGCTCTCGCTGCGCGAGATCGAGGCGCGCGTCGTGCCCGCGATGACGCGCAAGGGCGCCCAATATATCGGCTTCGACTTCGATTCGGGCACCAGCATTTACACGCTCAAGTTCCTGCGCAATGGAAGTGTCATCTGGGTGGATGTCGATGGCCGTTCGGGCCGGATCATGAGCCGGTCGGGCGGCTGACGCAGCCAACAAAGGAAAGACATATGCGCGTTCTGATCGTCGAGGACGAACCCAATCTCCGCAACCAGCTCCAGGCGACGCTGGAAGGCGCGGGCTATGCCGTGGACACCGCGGGCGACGGCGAGGAGGGCCATTATCTCGGCTCGACCGAGGCTTATGACGCGATCGTGCTCGACCTCGGCCTGCCCGAGGTCGACGGGCTGACGGTGCTCGACCGCTGGCGCAAGGAGGGCAGGACGATGCCCGTGCTCGTGCTCACCGCGCGCGACAGCTGGTCGGACAAGGTCGCCGGGCTCGATGCCGGTGCCGACGACTATGTCGCCAAGCCGTTCCAGTCGGAGGAGCTGATCGCCCGCCTGCGCGCGCTGATCCGCCGCGCCTCGGGCAACGCCTCGGCCGAGCTCACCGCGGGCGACATCCGCCTCGACACGCGCTCGGGCAAGGTCACCAAGGGCGGCGACCCGGTCAAGCTCACTGCGCAGGAGTATAAGCTCCTCTCCTACCTGCTCCACCACAAGGGCAAGGTGGTCAGCCGCACCGAGCTGATCGAGCATATCTACGACCAGGATTTCGACCGCGATTCGAACACCATCGAAGTGTTCGTGACGCGCATCCGCAAGAAGCTCGGCCCCGACGTGATCACCACGATCCGCGGCCTCGGCTACAGCCTCGAGGAACCGGCGGAGGCCGGTGCGTAGGCCAGCGCCACAAAATGCCGTCATCCCCGCGCAGGCGGGGATCCATTCTCGATGGCTTGTCGATAGAGCCGAATCGCCAGCGTCAATAGCTCCCCGCCTGCGCGGGGATGACGGAAACTGAAGATCGTGATTCCTCAATCCGGCCTCCCCTTCGGCCTGACGCTCGACCGCCGCTTCCCGTTCGTCCGCCGCGCGGCGGTGCCGGGGCCGTTCGAGCCGGGACCCGGCGACC
Organism: Sphingomonas sp. MS122; assembly: GCF_049532975.1. Classification (GTDB taxonomy): domain Bacteria; phylum Pseudomonadota; class Alphaproteobacteria; order Sphingomonadales; family Sphingomonadaceae; genus Sphingomonas. Next base: position 297,448 of record NZ_CP186695.1, read on the forward strand.
CTGCCCCGCGCCCCTATGTCCGCACCACCGGGTCGCTCAGCCGGCGCATGATCCTGATCGCGGCGGCGTGGATCACGCTGCTGCTCACCGGCGGCGGCTTCGCGCTCGACCGCGTGCTGACCGGCGCGATCACGCGCAACTTCGACGACGGGCTCGAATATCTGCTGACCTCGCTGATCGTCTCGGCCGAGATCGATTCCGAAGGGCAGATCGCGTTCAACCGCCAGCTTTCCGACCAGCGCTTCCTCGAACCCTATTCGGGGCTCTACTGGCAGGTCTCGGGCAAGGGCTACGAACCCTTTCCCTCGCGCTCGCTCTGGGATCGCCAGCTGCGCATCGACCGCGCGCATCAGGACCAGGACGTCCACACCTACGATTCGGACCAGTTCCCCGACCACCGGCTCCGCGTGGTCGAGCGCGACCTCAAGATTCCCGGCTCGCCGGTGCGCTGGCGCTTCCAGGTGGCGCAGACGCGCGACGTGCTCGACGCGCAGATCGATGCGCTGCGCAAGACGCTGGTGCGCAGCTTCCTGCTCCTCGCCGCGGGCCTGATCGTGATGGCGGCGCTGCAGACCTGGTACGGCCTCATCCCGCTGCGCAAGCTGCGCCTCGCCATCCAGCGGCTGCGCACCGGCGACACGCCACGGATCGAGGGCGCGATGCCGGCCGAGGTCGCGCCGATGGTCGAGGAGCTGAACGCGCTCGTCGCGCACAACGACAAGCAGGCCGAGGAAGCGCGCCGCCACGCCGGCAACCTCGCCCATGCGCTCAAGACCCCGCTCACCGTGATCATGAACGCCGCCACCGCGGAGGCGGCGGACCTCCCCGCCACGGTGGTGCGCGAGGCGCGGACGATGCGCCGCCAGGTCGACCACCATCTCGCCCGCGCCCGCGCAGTCGGCCGCCGTGGCTCGGCGCACAGCCGTGCGCCGGTCTGGCCCAGCGTCGAATCGGTCGAGCGCGCGGTCGCCCGCCTCTACCCGCATGTCCGCATCGACACCGACGGACCCAAGGATCTGGTCGCGCACATCGAGCGCCAGGACCTCGACGAGATCATGGGCAACCTCGTCGAGAACGCCGCCAAGTACGGCGGCGGCAGCGTGTTCGTGACGGTCAGCGCGCAGGCCGGATTCGTCGAGATCATGATCGAGGACGACGGCGTCGGCATCCCCGAGGCCGATCGAATCCGCATCTTCGACCGCGGCGTGCGGCTCGACACCGGCAAGCCCGGCACCGGCCTCGGCCTCGCCATCGTCCGCGACGTCGCCGAGATCTACGACGGCACGGTGAGCCTCGAGGAGAGCGAAGACCTGGGCGGGCTGCTGGTCAGGCTCAGGCTGCCGGCGGCGGGCTAAGCGCGTAGATCGGCTCGAGATTTCGTCCAGGCGCAGCCGAAAAGCGGATCGTCGAGCACCGGAGCGCAGCGTACTTAAGGTACGTGAGCACCGGAGCGCAGAGGCTCGCGCTTTGCAGGCGCGCATGGGCGGAATATCGAGCCGATCTACCCCATCACGCCCGAGAACCGCCATCGCCCGGTCACCGGACTCAGCACCAGGTCGCAGCCGCAGTCACGGCATTTGGTCTCGAATTCGCCGCGTCCGGGACGGTCGCGGCGGCGCGGGCGGTGGATGCCGATATGGCACCGGATCCCGGCTTTGGTCGTGGCAGCCTTGGGCGGTGGCATCGCCGTCTGCTCCTCGTTCAGCCCCCTGAACGCGCCCCTGTCAGCGCGGTTGGTGCCCCCCGATCAAGGCAGCTTTCGGGCGGTGGCTTGGTCAAATAGGGCACTGGCCCGAAACCCGGCTCAAAGCCCCCGCATCGCCGCCGCGGCGATCGACAGGCTGCGCTTGCGGGCATCATGGTCGAAGATCGAGCTGACCAGCATCACCTCGTCCACCCGCGTCCGTGCGATGAACCCGGCCAGCCCGTCGCGCACTTTCTCGGGTCCCCCGATCGCGGTGCACGACAGCACCTGGTCGAGCATCGCCCGCGCCTGCGGCGGGATGGTGTCGAGATAGCCTTTCACCGGCGGCGGCATGCGGATGCCGGTGCCGGTCGTGCGCAGCGCGACGAAGGTCTGCTGCATCGACGTCGCGAGCAGCTCCGCATCCTCGTCGGTGTCCGCCGCGAACACGTTGAACCCGGCCATGGCATAGGGCTCGGCGAGCACCGCCGAGGGCCGGAAATGCCGGCGGTAGACGTCGAGCGCCTCGTCGAGCGACCCCGGCGCGAAGTGCGACGCGAAAGCATAGGGCAGCCCCAGCGCCGCGGCGAGCTGCGCGCCGTACAGGCTGGATCCCAGAACCCACAGTTCGGGCCGCGCCCCGCCGCCCGGCACCGCCGCAATACCGGTCTGCCCGTCGTCCGCGAAATAGCTCTGCAGCTCAATGATATCCTGCGGGAAGGCGTCTGCGCTGCTGTCCAGCGTCCGCCGCAGCGCCCGCGCGACCTTCTGGTCGCTCCCCGGCGCGCGGCCGAGTCCCAGGTCGATCCGCCCCGGGAACAGCGCGTCGAGCGTGCCGAACTGCTCGGCAATCACCAGCGGCGCGTGGT